>CALMUT010000081.1 GCA_937872925.1 uncultured Myxococcales bacterium
CGCACAGCGGCGAAGCCACCTACTACACCTTCGCCGACGGCTCGGGGAACTGCAGTTTTCCAGCCACGCCCCAAGATTTGATGGTCGGGGCGATGAATCACACCGACTACCGGAACTCCGGCGCATGTGGCACGTGTGCACGCATCACCGGTCCAAGCGGGGAAGTGACGGTCCGCATCGTCGACCGCTGTCCGGAATGTCCGGCGGGCGACATCGACCTCAGCCCCCAAGCATTTGAAAAGATCGCGGAGATTTCGAAGGGGCGCGTGCCGATCTCCTGGCAATACGTGCCCTGCAGCGTGAGCGGCCCGATCGTGTATCGGTTCAAAGAAGGCTCGAACCAGTGGTGGACGGCGCTGCAACTGCGCAACCACAAACACGGCATCGCGAAGCTCGAATACGAAGGCCCCAGCGGCTTCGTGGAAGTGAAGCGCGAGGAGTACAACTACTTCGTGGAACCCGCCGGCATGGGTCCGGGTCCGTACACGCTGCGCGTCACCGACGTATACGGCAAGGTACTGACCGACACCGGCATTGCCCACGTGGAAGCGGGCGAAGTCAGTGGCGCTTCGCAATTCCCAGATTGCGGCAAGTAGCCGGAAAGATCCCGACATCGTCGAATGCCACGCGGATCGCCCGTTCAGTCTTCGTGCCTCGGACTCGGATCTAGTCTTCCCGATGCCTCGGTGGCGTGTCGGCGCACCGCCAAGTATCCAAAATTAAACAATAAAGCGCCCAGAACCGCCGCGCGCCACAGCTGCCCAAATGTCCGCGGCCGCGCTAGACTGACCCAATGAAGGCGACGGACTTTCGTCGGAACCGAAAGCAAACGGAACTTTCCAGCGTTACAACCGTCAAGCAGAGAGCAATAGCCGTCGTCGAGCCCACGTGAGCGAACCCAACCTGAACCAGAACATCCGGCGTATTGCCCGTGCGGCGAAGCATGCGGAGATCCGCCTGCGCTTGAATCGCGCGCTGCGCTGGTTCGTGGGGCTTTTGCCCGTGCCGCTGGTCTACGCGGTGGGCGCGCTGACGTACATCAAGGCCGCGCGCCCCTCCCTGGAGCGCGAACAGCTACTGCTCTACATCGCAGCCGCGCTGCTCATCGTGCCCGTGGTCGGCATGTTGCTGTCGTACTTCGCGAAACGGCCGAAGCACTTGGGTGCCCTTGCGCTCGATCGCCACCATGCGTTGGCGGATCGGTTGACGAGCGCGCTGTCCTTCTCGGCTTTGGAGAAAAGCAAGCGTACTCCGTTGATGGAAGCGGCCATTGCCGACGCGACGGAAAAGGCGCAAGCCCTCACCCCGCGTCGCGCCGCGCCTTTCAACGTGCCGCGGGAGTTGCCGCTAGTCGCATTTCTGATCGTCAGCCTGGTGGGCCTTGCGCTCTTGGAGGTCCGCACCATTCGTGAGCTGCCGCCGGAGCGCGTGTTCCAGCCCATGGTCATGACCGGGGACGACTTGGACCTGTTCAAGGACATGGCCAAGGACTTGGAAGAGAAGAGCCAAGATCCAGAAGTGCAAGCGGCAGTGCGGCGCTTCAATCAGTTGATCGAAGACATTGCGGCGCGGCGCTTGGATCGCACGGAAGTGTTCAAACGCTTGGAAGAGCTGGAGCGCGAGCTGCTCAAGGGCGCGCAGGCCGACAAAGAGGCGATGCAAGAAGGGCTGAATGCCCTCGCGAAAGAACTCGAGAAGAGCGACTTGAGCAAGCCCGTCGCGGAAAAGCTCAAGGAAAAGAACCTCGCCGACGCTGAAAAGGCGATGCGTGAGCTGGCGGAGAAGCTGAAAAACAAGAAGAACCCGCCCACCAAGGCGCAGCTGGACAAGCTCCGCGAAGCCCTGAAGAAGGCGAGTCAGAACAGCAGCGAACGCCTGAAGCGCATCGAAGAGCAGCGCAAAAAGCTGGAAGAAGAAAAGAAGAAGCTGCTCAACAAGAAGAAAGAGCAAGACGGCGGGCTGAACAAGCGGGACCAAAGCTTACTCAACAAAAAGGAGCGCCAGCTGGAGCGCCTCGATCGAGAGAAGAGCCAAGCCCAGCGCGCGCAGCGTCAACTTTCACGTCTGGATCGCGAGCTGGCCCAGGCCGCCGCGGACTTGATGAAAGAGATGGGCATGTCCGCCCAGGACATCGAAAACGCCGCGCAAGATCTCAACCGCATGGCGCAGGAAGAGATGACGGATCAGGAGAAGGAAGAGCTGCGCAAGCGCCTTCAGGAAATGAAAGAGCTGCTGCGCCAGCAAGGCAAGGGCGGCAAAGAACGCATGCAGCGCCTGCTGAAGTTCGGGCAGCGCGCGCGGGGTGGCAAAGGTCAAAAGGGCCAAGGGCAAAAAGGCCAAGGGCAAAAAGGCCAGGGGCAAAAAGGCCAGGGCAAAGGCCAAGGCCAAGGCCAAGGCCCGGGTGGCGACATGCTGGTGATGGGCCCGGGGCAAGGGGGCAAGTCGATCCCGATCCCGGGTCAAGGTCAGGGCCAAGGCCAGGGGCAAGGTCAAGGCCAGGGGCAAGGTCAGGGCCAGGGCGACAAACCTGGCGCCGGCGCCGGCAAGGGTGGAGAGAGCTGGGGCACAGGCCACGACGGCAATCTCAAAGGCGAGGCCAGCGATCTGAAAGGCAATACCAAAGACGTCACGGCGGCGGCGGCAGACACCGGTGAAGGCACCGCGTCCAGTCAAGTCATCTACGGAGCTTCCGAGCGGGGCTTCACGGGTCGGCAGTACAAGCAGGTGTACACCGACTACAAGACGGTCGCGGAGCAGGTCATGAACAAAGACCAGATCCCGCCCGGCTATCGGTTTTACGTGCAGCGCTACTTCCAACTGATAAGGCCGCGCGAGTGATCTGCCTCGCGCGCTGACTACGAAAGCGAACGAATCCTAAATGAGCGACGACGCGCGAGCAGAAATTGAAGCATTCCAGAAGAAGATCGGCGCGCTGCGCGAAGAAATCGGTCGCATTATCGTGGGTAACCGCGATGTGATCGACGGCGTGTTGACCTGCATGTTGGCCGGTTCCCACGCGCTGCTTGAAGGTGTGCCCGGCTTGGGCAAGACGATGCTCGTGCGTACCTTGGCCGAGTCCGTGGGGCTGGAGTTTTCCCGGATTCAGTTCACGCCAGACCTGATGCCCGCAGACATCATCGGCACGACCGTGATTGAAGAGGGTGAAGGCGGCGAGAACTTGTTCATGTTTCGCAAGGGTCCGGTATTTGCGAACGTGGTGTTGGCGGATGAAGTCAACCGCGCCACGCCCAAGACGCAAAGCGCGCTGCTAGAAGCCATGCAGGAGCATCGCGTCACCGTCGGGCGCACGACCCACACCATCGAAGAGCCGTACTTCGTGCTTGCGACGCAAAACCCACTGGAGATGGAAGGCACGTATCCGCTGCCGGAAGCCCAGCTGGATCGCTTCTTCTTCAAGCTGCACGTGCCGTTTCCGGGACGCGACGAGCTGCACGAGATCATCGACCGCACCACGACGGACCACCACGCCGAGGTCAGTCCGGTGGTCTCGCGAGAGGAAATCTTGGCGATGCAAAAGCTGGTGCGCACCGTGCCGGTCGCGCGCCATGTGCAGGACTACGCGGTACGCGTTTTACGCGCCACGCACCCAGACGGCGAAGATGCACCGGATAAGGTGCGGCGTTACGTGCGTACCGGGGCGTCGCCCCGCGGCGTGCAGGCGATTCTGCTCGCATCCAAGATCCGCGCGCTTTTCGAAGGGCGATTCGCGGCCAGCACCGAAGACGTCAAAGCCTCCGCGCTGCCGGCGTTGCGCCACCGCATCTTGCTCAACTTCGAGGGCGAGGCCGAAGGCGTACGTACCGACGATACCATCGACGAAATTCTTGGTGAGCTCGCCGAGGCCAAGTCGTGAGCTCCGCGTCGAATTTGGCGGCCGCGCCGAGCTCTAGCTGAACCATGGGCGTTCTCGACGTTTTCAAACGCGCTGCGGCGCCGGTCTCCCGGCGTCTCGGGCGCCAGCGAATCGCCAAGGCGGATCTCTTCGACGAAGAGTTCCAGAAGAAGCTGGAGACCTTGGCCATCGTGTCCCGGCGGGTATTCGCCGGGCGCCAGCGCGCGGAGCGCCGCACGAAGAAGAAGGGCAGCGGCATCGAGTTCGCGGATCATCGCGACTACGTCGCGGGGGACGACTTCCGCTACGTGGATTGGAACGTCTACCAGCGTTTCGGGCGATTGCTGGTCCGCCTGTACGAAGAAGAAGAAGACCTCAGCGTCTACTTCATCGTGGATTGCTCCACGTCCATGGGCTTCGCCGACGGCAAGAAGTTCGACCAAGCGCGACGCTTGTGCGCGGCTCTGGCCTACGTGGCGCTCGCGAATCTCGACCGCGTGACCATCGTCAGCGCCACGGATTCCATCGTAGCGCGCATGCCGACCACTCGCGGCAAAGGGCGCATCTTCAAGGTCTTCCAGTTCCTGCGCGGAATCGAGCCGAACGGCGTGACGGATCTCTCGGACAGCTTGAAGACGTTTGTGGCACAGCATAAACGCCGCGGCTTGGCCGTCTTGATCAGCGACTTATACGACCCTGCCGGCTTCGAACACGGCATCAACGTGCTGCGCTACAACAAATTCGAACCCTATGTGATCCACCTGATCGACCCCAGCGAAGCCCGTCCGGATCTCAAAGGTGACGTACGCATTTACGATTGCGAGACCGGCGAAGAGCGCGAAGTCACCGTCACGCAGAAGCTGCTTGAGCGCATGGAACGCGCCTGGAACGAGTACCTCGTGGATGTCGAACGCTTCTGCACTACCAGGCAAGTCCCGTACTTCAAGGCGGACGTGAATACGCCCTTCGATGAGTTGGTGCTCAGCGTGTTCCGACGTGGAGGGTTCCTGCGCTGATGATCTTCGCCGGCCTGCCTCTATCTACGCTTCTGACGGTGCTGGGAGCGGCCGGCGGCCTGACCGTTCTATTTTATATTCTGAAATTGCGACGCCGGCCGGTGCCGGTGCCCTTCTCACGCATCTGGGAACGCATTCTGCGAGACAAGGAAGCCACGACTTGGTGGTCGCGGCTCAAGCGCCTACTGTCGCTTTTGATCCAATTGGCGCTTTTGACACTGTTGGTCTCGGCGCTTGGCGATCCGCGGGTGACCGGCGCGCTGGTCGAGGGTCGCAACGTGGTTGTGATCATCGACGGCAGCGCGTCGATGAAAGCGACGGACGTCGAGCCGACTCGTTTGGATGCTGCCAAGCTCGAAGTGAAGAAGCTCGTTGAAGGGTTGTCGGGCTCAGACCGCATGCTGATCGCGCAAATGGACGCAGCCATCACGCCGCTGTCCACCATGACCGGAGAAACGGCCGAGCTGAAACCAGCCCTCGACCTAGTAGCGGCCACGGACACCCGTGCGGACTTTCACCGCGCGCTTTCCTTCGCGCTGGACAGCGTGACCGGACTTTCCAAGCCGGAGATCGTGGTGGTCAGTGACGGCGCTCTGGGCGACATGGAAGACGCCACCCGCGGGCTATCCCTCGAAAACGTGTCCGTGCGCTTCGTGCCCATTGGGAGTGGCAAGAAAAACGCCGCCATCACGGCATTTTCCGTGCGCCGCTACCCCCTCGACAAGTCGCGCTACGAAGTGATGATCGAGATCCAGAACACCAACGACGAGCCCATCAACGTGGAGCTATCGCTGCTGGGCGACGGCGACATCGTCGACGTGACGCGTCTCGCGCTTGGGCCAAAAGAGCGCTTGGCGCGTTTTTACAAGGACCTCGCCGGCGCCAGCCGCACCTTGGAGGCGAAGCTGAGCCTCGGCGATGGCAAGCACGACGACTTGCCGGCGGACGACCATGCGTTTGCATTGATGCCGGAGCGTCGGCGTGCCCGGGTGTTGGTGGTGACTTCAGGCAACACGTATCTCGAGGCGGCGCTCTTGCTCGACGAGTACTTGGATGTGACCACTGTGGCGCCCAGTCAGTATCCGCCGGCCGGCAGCTTCGACGTCACCATCTTTGATGCAGTGGCACCGAAGGTTGCGCCGGGCAGCGGCGGAACGCTGTACTTGGATGTTCCCGCGGAAGGCGGGCCGGTGCCGCACGGCAAGAAGATCGAGATGTTCGGCTTCGATACCTGGGACAAGAAAAGCCCGATCCTGCGCTGGATGAGCATGGGCGACGTGCAGGTGCTGTTCGGCAATACGCTGCAGCCGGAAAAGGACGATCGAGTGGTCGGCGCTAGCGCCAAGGGGTCGATCCTGGTGGCCGGTCGCCGCGCGGGCCGTCGCTTTGTGGCGCTGGGTTTCGACCCGCGCAATAGCGACTTTGTGTTGCGGGTTGCGTGGCCGCTGTTCTTGCTCAACGTGATCAACGACTTCATCGAAGAGGACACCAGCTACCTGTCCAGCTTCATGACCGGCGACGTGTGGCATATTCCCGCGCCCAGTGGCGCGGAGAGCGCACAGCTCAAGCGCCCCGACGGCAAGGTCATCACGGTGCCAGTCAAAGAGGGGCGCGCGGTGTACTTGGGGGATCAAGCGGGCTTCTACGAGCTGACCGCGAAGATGGAACCTGAGCCCGTGAAGAGCATGTTCGCCGCCAACTTGATCAGCCCGGAAGAGAGCCAGATCGAACCGGTGAAAGAACTCAAGGTCGGCGGTACGGCGTTTGGGCGCCCCGAGGGATTCAAACCGGGTGTGCGTCGGGAGCTGTGGCTGTACTTGCTCATCGCCGCGTTGCTCGTCAGCGTCGTGGAGTGGCTCACCTACCACCGTCGGGTGACGGTATGAGCGACCGCGTCAAACGCGTGCTGTGGGCACTGCTCGTGCTGCTGGTCGGCGCGGGCCTGACCTGGGCCTACATGCGGTACGTGATCAATGCTCCCGCGGAGGCCTTCAAGTGGGAGCGCGGCGGCAAGTCCTACGAGTTGCTCGAGCCGCGCACCATCGGCGTGGTGTTGGTCACGCCGCTGCTGCTCTGGATGCTGCTCAAATCCTTGGCAGATCTGCCTTGGCAGCAGCGCATTCTCGCGCTGATCTTGCGGGTGGCGTTCATCGCCTTGCTCGGTCTTTCGTTGGCGCGCTTGGCGACCACGGCGGAGACCAAGAAGGTGGCCACCATCTACGTGGTGGACGTCAGCGATTCCGTTGAAGACGAGTCTGTGGAAGAAGCGCGGCAGCTGGTCGAAAAGGCCGCCGCCGGCAAGGGCAAGGACGACGTGATCCGCATGGTCACCTTCGCCAAGCGCCCGCGGCTGGTGGACCTGGGGGAAGACCCAAACAAGCCCAAGCTACCAAGCGTGGCCGAGCTGCGGCATCAGGGCGCGGAAAAAGCTCTGGGCGTGGAAAAGCCCGGCGCGGGCAGTGACTTGCAGGCCGCGCTCTCGCTGGCGTACGGCGTGTTCCCCCCGGGCCACTTGAAGCGCGCGGTCTTGGTCACGGACGGCGTCGAAACCTCCGGGGACATCTTGGCGGAAGCCAATCGCGCCCGGGGCTTTGGCGTCAAGGTGTACGCGGTTCCGTACCGCCGTCCAGCGCCGGGCGAAGTTGCGCTCAAGGGGCTGCGCGTGCCCCAGAAGGTCGACATTGGTCAGTCCTTCGATGTCACTGCGGATGTGTACTCCAGCCGCAAGACCAAGGCGCGGGCGCGGCTGTATCAGGGAGAGACCCTCAACGGGCTCGATGGCGTCCGGGATCTGGAGCTGAAAGCCGGCAACAACGAAGTGACGTTCAAGAGCGTCGTGCGCGTGGGCGGCGAGGTGACTTACAACCTGAAGCTCGACGAGATCGCCCACGACAAGTTCCCGGAGAACAACGCCTACTCCGTCACCGTCGACGTGCCGGGGCGTCCCACGGTGCTCTACGTCGAAGGACAGCCCCATCGCGCCACGTACCTGACCAGCGCGCTTTCTGCCCAGCAGTTCGACGTGGACGTGCGTGCGCCCACCGCGTTTCCTGGTTCCGTCAAAGAGCTGGAGCGTTTCGACTTCGTGATCGTCTCCGACGTGCCCAAAGAGCGCCTGAGCCTCGCGGCCCAAGACTTGATCGAAAAATACGTCCGGGATTTGGGCGGCGGCTTCTTATTCGCCGGTGGTGAATCGGGCTTCGGCCTAGGTGGCTGGGCGCACACCACCATCGAACGCATCTTGCCCGTCCGCATGGACGCGGAGCGCCGCAAAGACATGCCCAGCGTGGCCATGGCGCTGGTCATCGATCGCTCGGGGTCCATGACCGGTCTGCCCATCGAGATGGCCAAGGCTGCGTGCAAAGCGACGGTGTCCACCTTGCAGGGCGACGACCTGATCGAAGTGATCGCCTTCGACTCCACGCCGGTGCGCTACGTGAAGATGCAACCCGCGCGCTATCGCTCGCGCATTCAGAACGAAATCGCGCGCATCCAACCTGGTGGCGGCACGGAGATCTTCCCCGGCTTGGACATGGCGTATCAGGACATCTCCGTGGTGCAGGCGCGGAAGAAGCACGTCATTTTGCTGACGGACGGTCGCGCGCCGACCCAGGGCATCAAGGATTTGATCCAGGCGATGATCGCCGAGAGCATCACCGTCACCACGGTGGGTCTGGGCGAAGGTGCCGACCATGAACTGCTGCGCATGATCGCCGACACGGGTGGCGGCCGCTATCACGCAGTTCCCGATCCCAACAGCTTGCCAAAGATCTTCACTCGAGAAACTGAGTTGATCGCGCGCCAAGCCGCTGTCGAAGAGTGGTTCCCGGTGCAGGTGGTGCAGAACGCAGACTTCCTCAAGGGCATTTCGATCCAGAGTTCACCGCTGTTGCACGGCTACGTCGCGACGCAGATGAAAGCGCCGCCCGCGAAGTTGATCCTGGCGAGCGATCGTGGCGAGCCGATCTTGGCGCATTCCCGGGTCGGCCTCGGTCACACCTTGGCCTGGACGAGCGACGTGAAGAACCTGTGGGCCGTGGACTGGCTGCGCTGGAGCGGGTACTCGAAGTTCTGGGGCCAACTGGTGCGAGAACATATGCGCACCAAGCACCGCCGCGAGCTGGACATGAAGACCGAGGTCGTGGGCGGCAAGGTGCGCGCCGTCGTCGACGCCTTCACCCTCGACGAACGCTTTGACAACGACATCAAGTCCACGCTGTACGTGAACGGGCCCGAGCCGGGGGGCAAACGCCGCGAAGTGCCCATGCGCCAAACCGCGCCCGGCCGGTACGAAGCCAACTTCGAACTGAACGATTACGGTTCGTTCTTGTTGCGTGCCGACCACTCCAAGGTTGCAAAAGACGGCAGCCTCAAGAACGTCGGCGTGTCTTACGGTCACGTCTCCAACCCGTACCCACGGGAGTACGCCAGCTTCGAACCCGAGATCGAACGCTTGGAGCGCGCTGCGCTCGCCGGCGGCGGCAGCGTGGACCCGGCGCCGAAAGACGTTTTCGATCCGGGCGACGAAAAGATCGTCTACTACGAGCAGCTCTGGAACCGCTTCATCTTCGCGGCCATCATCGTCTTCTTGCTCGACCTCTTGGTCCGCCGCATCCGCTTCTTCGACCGCAAGTTCCTGCCGAAGAAGCGACGCATGGCGTAGTGCGCGTTGGCGCCAGGCCGCAGCGATCCACATGTCGTTCGTGGGCAGCTAGCCGCCCGTCTTAGGTCGACGACGATCGCCGCGTAGACGCGCGTGGGGCCGATCCACGTCGAGCAACCTCTGCCGCCGGACGCCGTCAAACACCGGCGTCGCGCTGGGGCGTGCGCTATGCTGCAACAATGCGGCTTTCGATGGGGTGGGTAGCGCCTTTTTGGATCATTGGCAGTGGGGCGCTGGCGGCGGGGGCTTGTGGGTCGGACGATTCGAGCGCGGGGCCTGGCCCCAGCGTGGATGCGGGCAGCGACGCTGCCGTCGATGCGACGCCAGACGTGACCGTGCCCAGCTGCGGCAGCGCCGGCGCGGAGCTGCCCGCGGGCGCAACGGTGATCAGTTGGGACGACGACACTCCTGACGGCAACCTACGCGCAAGCAGCGCCAGCATCACCGTGGACGGAACGATCTATCCCCTGGCCGAGACGCCAATGCACGAAGCCGTGCGCTTTGATCTGGAGCACCCCGCCAAGGTGCTCGGCTTTCAAGTGATGTGGGACAACGTGCCCCCGGACGCGGCGCCGGAGTTCGAGCTCAGTGCCGGACTGTACCGAGACTTTGGCTACAACGGTTTTGATTTTTGGGAGAAAGAACCGCTTTGGTCCGGTTCGCGCTGCGCTGGGGATCTACAAGCCGGAGAGTGGACAACCTACGCCCTGCCGACGCCGGCCGTGATCGAAAAGCCCGGACTGGTGTACGTCGCGCACCACACGGCGGGCAAAACGGATCCCGCTTTTACGTATGGCACTTCCGCCGCAGCGGATTGCGACAAATTCGAAACTTGCCACTCGGCCCTGAACATTCCCGGAGCGCCCGGCTACTACAACGGCGTCTCCTTCCCCTTCCAGCGCGACTTCTTGGTGCGCCTGGTCGTGGAATACACCGACAACGTGCAGGCCAAAGATCGCCTGTTCCAGGAGAAGGCTGCTGCCGAGGGGCAGCATGTGTCTTGGGGCGACTTCAATAGTGACGGTTACGATGACCTTTTGGTGCAGGGGAAGCTGTACCGAAACGACAAGGGCAGCTTCGTCGATGTGACGCAGAGCTCAGGGATCGCCGCCGCGGGCACCACGGCAACGGGCGGTGTGTTCGGCGACTACGACAATGACGGCTGCTTGGATCTGTTCCTATTTGCCGAGGCGTTCAGCAGCCCGGATGCGCTGTTGCGCTCGAACTGCGACGGTACCTTCTCGGACGTCACGGCGACTGCAGGCATCACTGACGTGCAGAGCTACGAAAATTGCGGCGACGCCAAGAACGTGAACGCGCCGACCGCTGGCGCCGCTTGGGTCGACCTGGATTCTGACGGCTTCTTGGACCTGTACCTGGCGAACTTCATCTGCTGGAGCAAAGAGACCTTCTACTCCGACCAAGTCTTCCGCAACAAAGGCGACGGCAGCTTCGAAGAGCTCTCCGGCAAGAACGGTTTTTCCACGATCCGCCGTGCGAGTCGTGGCGTGGCACCCGCAGATGCAGACGGGGACGGCGATATCGATCTGTTCATCAACAACTATCGACTGCAGGCAAACCAGTACTACTCAAATGGCGGCGGGCTTAGCTTCAGCGAGAAGGCCAGCGGCGTTGGCGTTGCAGGCAAGGCCACGCCCCAAGGGATCTCGGCGTATTACGGCCACACCATCGGCGCGGCCTGGGGCGATCTGAATAACGACGGGCACCTCGATCTCATCGCCGCGAATCTCGCCCACCCGCGCTTCTTTCACTTTTCCAACAAGACGCAGATCTTGTTGAATGACGGCAAGGGTGGCTTCAGCGACAAGGCCGGCAGCTGGGATACTCCCTTCGAAGGAGCCGGACTGCGCTACCAAGAGACGCACTCGGTGCCCGTGCTTGCGGACTTCAACAACGACGGCGACTTAGATCTCGTGATCACCGCCGTCTACGACGGTCGGCCCACGGACTTCTACTGGGGCAGGGGTGACGGCAGCTTCGAGCTGGACACGTATCATACGGGCATCACCACGACGAACGGTTGGGGCGCGGCCGCGTCGGACTACGACAACGACGGCGACGTCGACGTGTTCGCGACAAAGTTGTTCGAAAACACCAGCGCAGCGGCAACCAAGCAACACTTCGTTCAAGTGCGCGTCATTGGCAACGTCACGAACAATCGCAGTGGCATCGGCGCTCGTGTGTTCGTCAAAGCGGGCGGCAAGACCTACCTACGTCAAGTCCAAGGCGGCAGCGGCAAGGGTGGCCAAGACTCGCAGACGCTTCACTTTGGGCTCGGCAGTGCGACGCAGGTCGACGAGTTTCGTGTGGTGTTTCCCGGCAACAAGAGCGTCACGTTTCCGGGTCCCGTCGCTGCGGACCAGCGTCTGTGGCTGCACGAAGACGCAAGCCTCAAGACCGGTTTTGCGCCGCCGCCCTGAGCGCGCCGGAGCCGTTGCGGCGCGGCCTAGAAGCCGCGGTCGGCGCTGCGCACGCGGCTGCCGCGCATAGCCAACATGTCGTCCACGGCTTCGTCGGGCAAGCGTGCCCAGAGCTGCACGTTCGCCGGAGTCGCCGGCTCTACAGAGACTTTCCACGGCATGCGCGTCGCGCCGCGCTTGGGCAATGCGTCGAATCGGCTGCGGCGCCCGCCCATGGATTCGCTCTGCAACACATTGCGCCGAAGGCTCGCGATGCCCCGCAACGTGGCGAACCCGCCAAAGAGCGCGCGCGCGTCGCGGAGTGGTTTGAGATCGGCGTCCACGGCCAGAATGTCCTTGCCGGTCATGCCCTGGTTGATCAGCCGCACCAGGCCGGCTTCGTCGGCGGAGACCCCAATCCAGGTGCGGGCTGGCGTTGGCGCCAGCAGTACGACAAGTGCAGCCTGTTGTGCTGGCTTTCCGTCGCTCATGCCATGGCCACAACTGTCGAAGAACTTCCCGGAGAAAGTCATGGCGAATCGCTCGCTGCCCAGCGGTAGACCCTTCGGCGGCGGATCCCGGGTGATGTTGGGAAGACCCGGGCACAAGCGCCCGAGCTCCTGATATGCCAAGCGCCGCAGTTCGCCTTGGTTGTAGGTGTCCATGCCGCGCTTCAGCAGCGGCACGTAGACCTGCGGGTCTTCTTCGTAGGCCAGCAAGTGGTAGCCCCATACGCTGAGGGTCGACTCCCGAATGCTCTCGCCGCCGTGCCCGATCCGCCGTGCGTCCCTGCCCAAAGCGTCTCCATGTGCGTACGCAAGACCCACGTCCGGGACGAAGGTCTTCGCGATCAGCACCGAGGCCTCGGAATAGCCCGGCCCGAACACAGCGCGCAGGTACTTTGACGTGAACTGCTCGACGTCCAGCGCAACGGACGCAGGCAACCCGGCATTGAAGAGCGCGAACTCAGCGGACTGCGGCAAGCGTTCGAAGGCGCTACGCGCGCTCTTCTGGGTGGATACGCTCTTTGCTGCTGCGGCGAGCCAACCCTTGGCGGAGCGCAGCCGGAGCGTGGCGCTGAGTTCCACGCCGCCGCTGGTCTCCCGCAGCCGCGCTTCGATCTCTTCCGTATCACCGAACAGCGCCAGGCCTTCGTTCGCCCCGTCGTCGATCAAAGGCGCGAGCACCCGGGCCATGTCTCCGCCCTGACGTTCTAGTTCGGACTTTGCGACGATGGGCAGCAGCGCGCGTCCTTTTCGCAGCAATGAACCGAAGCGGGTCTCGAGCTTGCGCACGGGGAGGGTCGCCAGGATCTTTGTACCGTCCTCGGATGCGGCCAGCGTTGCGGGCCGACTGAGGAGGTGTCCGGCGCAGCGCGTCAGCGCAGGCTCCGGCCCGCAGACGAGGCGTGCGCCTTCCGCGCTTTTGCCCAATACACACGGATGCCCGTGGCGTGGCACCACCCGGCTCAGAGCACCTTCGTGGCTCAGCTTGGCGTAGCCGCCGCTGGCCAGGCGCGCCAGCGCTTCCGAAGCTTCGGCGTGAGACTTCAATGCCACCGCCCGCACGTGCTGGGCGCGGGGACTCAGTCGCAGCGGGCTTGCGTCGAGATACACCAAGGTATGCACTGGCGCGTTTGGCTCGCGTAGTTGCTCCAGCTCGGCGGGCAATGCGAGGGAAAGCGAGACGCGGCGCCCCGAGATTGCGTGGGCAGCGCGCTCCACGCGCTCCGACGGCAACTGCTCAACAAACAGCAACACTTCGTCCGGCGCTGTCGCCGTCAGCGGCGTGGCTTGGGCCGAGACCTGTGGCGCTTCAGGTACCAGGGTGGACTTTGCTGGCTGCTGCGAAGTGGGGCTACACGCGACGGTGCATAGCAGCACGGAGACCACGCCGCTGGCGCGCGACATTTCGCAGTGTCGCCCCATCGGCGCTGCGGTGAGACGACCCTTGTGGCGGATCAACGTGGGGGCGGGACCACTTTCGTGGCGCAACCGAACTCCAGGTCGATCTGGCCGTTGTCGTCGGCTTTGACTTTGTCGCATGTGGCGCCGCAGAGCAGGATCTTAGTCTTGGATGGATCCCACTGCCAACCGTCGGCGCCCTGATCGCAGGGTTTATTGTTGTCCTGCAGAATGGCCTCGGGAGTGCCGCCAGCTGGCGTGAAGTTCACGTTCACCTTGGCGGGATCGAGAGTCTTGCCGCTGGGCGGCGTTGGAACGTACTCGCACGAGAGTTTGTTCACGATGCCGGCAGCGATGGTCGTAAAGATGTCGCTCCAGTCGTTTTCGCAGATGCTGCGGGTGATGCCGCCCGTCAGCTTGGCCAGCTTCTGGTACTCCAGCCCCGGAGCGACCGCGGCGTTGCCGGAGCTGCCACCATCCGGCAAGGGTTCCGCCCCCACGCTGCTGTTGCACTTCATGTTTGGATTGTTCTTATCCATGCCGATGATGCCGTGGAAGATGTACTTGCGCGCGGCCTTGGTACCGAAAACGCCTGGGGGCTGGGCGACGTTCAGCGCCCAGTTGTCGAAGCCGTCGGCGGTCATGAAAAAGGGCGGCGGTCCGGCTTCGTCGTCCGTGACCTCCACGAACACCTTCGTGGCATCGAAGCGCGCCAACTTGTTCCAAGGCTTTGCATCCAAATCGCAGATGGGTGGGAAGCCCTGGGTGACGGTGTAGGCGTTCGAGACGATCGACAGCGAGTCACTGCTGCCCACGGTGCAGCTGATCTGGTGAAACTTTGGCGGCGCGTCCGCGCAGTTGGCTCCGCCCAAGGGTGGCGCAACGCAAACGTCCGCCGAGCCAGTGCCTCGCTTGCTGACCATGATCACTTGCCAGTCGATGATGCTCTTGTCGATGGTCGGCACGAACGCTTGATTGATGTTGGTGCGCACCTTGTCGATCTCGTCGCCCATGGAGCAGGAGTTGTCGACGACCCAGATGACGTCCACGGCAGGTTTATTTGCTTTTGCCGTCAGGACTTCACACGCACCGTCGGTCTCGTTCGAGTCCGGAACGTTGGCATCGATAGTTACTGCGCCGGTGCCACCGTTTGCTGCGGTTCCCGCGCCGGTGCCGCCGATGCTTGCGTCCGAAGCGGCTGATCCACCGGAACCTCCAGCGTTGCCACCGCCGGTGTTGCTCTTGCTGTCACTCGTTGCGGAGCAAGAAATCGCCAGGCCTACAAGTCCGCCCGTGACGACGCTTCCGATCCAGATCCGATGGCGCATCCCGTTCCTCCCAATTGAAAGTCGCGGAAGGCTACGCCGAGAGCGCGCTTCGGTCCAACGCGCAGCGACGATTCGCGCTGCCTACATTGTGCGATAACGCGCTGCGGTACCCTCGCCGCATTGCGCAAGTTGTCTGCGCGGGGGTGCATCACCTACGTTGAGCGCGTGCACGAGCCGACGCGAGTCTTACCTGCGATGAGCGTGCGTTGACCGCGGTGGATCTCGCTTGGCTTGGTGCTGCCGCGCTGGCTGCGGGCGCCATCAACGCCGTGGCCGGAGGCGGTTCACTGCTGTCTTTCCCTGCGTTGTTGGCCTTTGGCGTGCCCCCGGTGGTAGCGAGTGCGACCAACTCTGTGGCCATGGCGCCGGGCTCGCTTGCCGCGGCCTACGGCTATCGCCGCCAGCTGGGTGACAATGCCCGCAGTGCCGTGTGGCTCAGCGGGGTGTCCGCCCTTGGTTCCGTCGCGGGAGCCGCCCTGCTGCTGGTGACCTCGGAGCGCGTATTCACCTGGCTGGTGCCACTGATGGTGCTGCTAGCGACGACGACGCTGCTTTTCCAAGGGCACGTTCAGCGCTGGGCCGGCGCCGGGGACGCCCGCCCCAGCCGCCCGCGCACCCTGGCGGTTGCCGGCCTATTGGCGTTCGCGGCCGTGTACGGGGGCTACTTCGGCGCGGGCATTGGCATCGTCACCCTTGGGCTGCTCGGCCTGCTGCGCAGCATGACGATCCACCGCATGAACGCCATCAAGAGCCTGGTGGTTGGCTGTATCAACGGCGTGGCGGCCGGCTACTTCTTGATACGCGGCGTTGCCGAGCTGCCCGCCGCGGGCGTCATGGCCGCCGGCGCCATCCTCGGGGGCTACGGCGGCGCGCGCCTGGCCCAGCGCGTCAGCCCGGACCGCGTGCGCATCGTGGTCGTCCTGATCGGCGCCGGCCTGACCCTCGCACTGGCCGCCCGCTATTGGCTATAGGAGCGCGATCGCCGCCCGCGTGCCCAACCAGACGCAGCGCTTTCGCGCCAGCTGTGTCCGTCGCCCTCTTCACCCGCGGTTAACGTCATGTGGGCTTGAAACTTACAGCTCCTGAAAACGAAAAGGCCCGGGCCGTCCGGGCAGCGCATCGGCGCTCGGGGGTTGCGACGGCGCTCAAAAACTCGGCAAGATCGCGACCAGCCGCGGCGCCTACGTGATGTTCGTTCAGGCGGATACGGGCGAGGAAGATGCGCCCGCAATCGCGCTGTACACCAAGCTTGGAACGCGCGAGGACGGGCTGCATTTCGACATCAAGACGAAATAGATAGCTTGGTGAACGCGCAAGCGCCCACTCGAGCCGAAGTTACTCCCCGGGCTCTGGCTGGAGCCACAGGTCACCCAAGTTGAGCTCGATGGCGGAGAACGGGTCAATGCGTTGGAGCCCGTCCCCCCGCAGAGTGCGACTCACGGTCCAGCTATCATTCTCCAAGTGCAGCACCTCGAGTGTGCGCAGCAGCGGATTCACGAGCCACACCCAGCTAACCCCGGCGCCTGCGTAGACCCGGAGCTTGTCCGCGCGGTCGAACGCTTCGGTGGAGGGAGAAAGCACCTCGCACAACCAGTCTGGTGGCAGCGTGAAGTATGGAACATTCGGAACGACCGGCATGCGTTCACGCCGCCAGCCGGCAAGATCCGGAACTACCACGTCCTCGTCAAAGTGGAGTTCCGGTTCGTAGAGGATCCACCAACCACCTGGACCACCACGCCCTCGCTGAAAGGGAGAACCAATGTCCATGCCCAGCACGCTGGCGGCGTGGGCATGTGGCGCCGCGGGACGCGGCGAAGTGACCAGCGTTCCTGACACCAGCTCCGCCACGCGATGCGCAGGGGCGGCCAGCACATCGGCGTAGGTTGCCTTCTTTTTGGCCGGCTCGCTCACAGGGCGAAGGTAGCACTACAGGGCACGCGCAGCGAGCGTGCCGCTGCGACGCTTCGCGTGCAGACGCAGCGCGTGACCACGAGACTCCGTGCCTACTTTGACCGAGCAGCTGGCCCATCGCAGGGCACTTGCGCAGCGCGGGCAGGTCTCCACGTCGGCGGCAAAGATGTGCGCGAGCAGCCAGGCCCAGCGCTTACGTGTGGGTGGCTTGTCGTCGTGCTCGCCAAGCGGGTCGAGCAGGTCGGACCAGCCTGCTGGGACTGAAGCAAGTACACCGGAGTTGACCAGCGTGTTTCGCCACCCAACACCGCGCGAGGGACCGGCTTCCCAGCTTCTGGTGCGGCCGGCTGCGCCCACGTCAGCAAGGCGACCAGAATGAGTGAAATGCGCGTGCTCACGCGCCTGTGAACGCTCAAGTGGCGGGTCGTAATCCGTGGGAACTTCACTGAAGGAAGGCCGAGGCAACCTAGAGATTTACCCCGAGGTTGAGTCCCGGTTCGAACAAGAAGTAGTTTGGCCACTTGTCTTCCTGCTTCTGAAACGAAGCGGGCAGGTTCGTATTGACGGGCCAGTATGTGAACGCGACGGACGGTTCAAGAAAGATTCGATCGTCAAACAACCTAAAGCTGTAGCCGAATCGCAAGGTCATGAAGAGTTGAAAGCCTGTTTGGATCTTCTCGCCGCGGGCGTCGAAGTAGGTTTGTACGAACGGCGTCGCGTGAAGCGCTGAGTAGACGCCCTTCCAAATGAAACGCTGATAGGCGAGGCCCACGCCGACGTCTCGCACGTGCCCTGGGAACGCCTCATCGGGATCGCCCTGATGCGTTCCATAAGGGATGCCGAGAGGCGCTTGGTACCTCCAAGTGATCGCCTCCACGATCAGCGCGTCCTTTGGGGTGACGCGATATCCGTAGTTCAGTTGGTAGAAGTGCGGCGGGTCGTCCAGCGGCAGCAGGTTGGCGAGCATGAAGAGCGACGTGCTGACAAAGTGCTTCTTTGGCTCGGTTTCCGGCTCGACGGCTTGGGCGTTCGCTGGCGCGCCGCGGAGCGCGAGCACGAGCAAAGCCGACATTCCCGGGATGACGATGTGCCTGGAGTAACTCACGCCCCCAGTGTGCCTGTGCAAATGATCGCGATCTATGCGTGAATTCGCCCTGTTCGTGTGCAAAAATGCACAGCGATGGACTGGGACGACCTCCGCTTCATACTCGCTGCAGCTCGGGCGCGGACTCTGAGCGGGGCGGCTGCCGAGTTCGGCGTCACGCACACCACCGTCGGCCGACGTATCCGCGCCTGTGAGGAACGCTTGGGAGCGCGACTGTTCGACCGTCAGCCGGACGGGCTGCACGCTACTCCGGCGGGTCAGGACTTGGTCGAGCTTGCTGAGCGCATGGAAAGCGAAGTGCTCGCTGTCGAGAGTCGGATCATGGGTCGAGACGCTGAACTGCGCGGCTCGCTCCGAGTGTCGATCTTCGACTTCGGCTTCTGGGCCGTGCACGAAGCCTTCGCGTCGTTCCTCGCTCGCTACCCAAGCGTGCAGTTGACGCTCACCGCGACCCTCGATGCCGTGTCGCTGGTGCGACGGGAAGCCGACGTCGTCTTGCGTTTGACCGAGAGCCCACCCGAAACGCTGGTCGGACGCCGAGTGGGAGAGCTCTCGTTTGCGGTGTACGCCAGTGACGCACTGGTCGACTGCATTGGAGCCGACGCGCCCTACGCTGCGTACCCGTGGCTGGCGTGGGACGAGCGCTTGGATGGACGCTTCATCGACGCATGGCTGGCTCAGAATGCGCCCGGCGCACGCATCGCGCTACGGGTCGACGAAAGCGCGCTCATTCAACGCCAAGCCGTCTGCTCCGGCATCGGGGTTTACTTCATGCCGTGCTGTATCGCAGACGCGATCCCCGGGATCCGCAGACTTGGCCCCATCCATTTCCGCCAGCCGATTTGGCTGCTAACACTGCGCGAGCTACAACATACGAGCCGCGTGCGCGCGTTCCTAGACCACATGGTCGAAGCGCTGGCGAACCATCCTGACCTGGCGCCGAGTTCTAAGCCGTTCTGAAGGAGAGGGTCAACTGAGGGCCTTCCCATACGGAGTGCCCGCGCGCGCTCCGCTCCGCATCACAGGCAAGCTGCCGCTAAACGAACTAGCTGTTGCAACGCCCTCGACTGTTGGAAGCGGGCGAAGGAAAAGCTGCCCCGTGGCTGCTCGGCTGCTTGTGTGTTGGCGAGCAGTGCGCCTTGAAGACATCGGCCCCGAGCGAGCGCACCCTGGTGCTTGACGCCGGCTCGCACCGCAGAGACGGCATTACGTCACGGAGGGCGGCCGCGGTGCGCCAGCGGCGCGTCGCCACCTCGCCACGTTCCTGCAGTGGTGGCCGTGCAGCGCACGGACTCGGCAGACCATCGACCTCGACATTGAGCCGTGCCTAGGGCGCGGCGAAGTCCGCGATGAAGCGCCCGGCGACCCCTCCCGTGCCGCGCGGAGGCGGCTCGTCGTGTCGTGTCGTGCATCGCCGGCCGCCGAGCACGGCGCCAGACGACGCCTCGGGCTGGACCAGATCTTCGCTCCACCAGCGCCGTCGCTGTGCTCGCCGAGGCTGCCATCGCCGCCCCTGGCCTCGGGCACGCCGGGTGTGACGGGTGATTGGCGGCCCGCAGTTCTTGGGATTGCGCTGCGCTTGCCTCTGTCGTTCGAACGGAGCGGCGCTGCTTCACGCTACGGCACCCACTGGGGCGTTGGCACGCAGTCCCAGGTGAGCGTGGGCTGCTCCAGGTCCAGATCCGCGAGCCAAACTTCGCTGGACGGCAGGTCAAACCAGCTGCCGTACACGCGAGTGCCGTGGAGGGATTTGAACCAGAGCCGCATCGGGCGCGAGGTGAGCCGACAGCGCTGTCCGGTCTTCATGTCAAACTTCACCAAGGTGCTCGCGCCCAGCAGGCCGGCATTGGTTTTGGGGTTGGCATCCTCGGATTCACCGGGCTCGTTCCACACGACCCAGTCGCCGTCGATGGCGGGGTAGACCTTGCCGCGCGGAGAGGTGGGGGAATCGAAGGTGACGCGCTTGGTCTTGCCGGTCTTCAGATCGTGCACGTAGACCTCGCCGCCGCTGCGGTTGAACTCCGTGGAGCCGGGACCTGGCGGATCGCGGTAGTCGATCCAGGCGTACTGCGTGCGCCCAGGTGAGCAGGTGCCGTGGGTTTGCCACTCGCCGCCGTAGTCGAGGAACTTCTTGCTCCCGGTGTCGGGATCGATGACGCGGATCGTCCCCGAGTCGCAAATCAGGCTGGTCTGCGTCGTGCAGTAGCCCCAACACTCGCCGCCGATGTGCTTGACCTCTCCACTCTGCAGATTGCGCGCCCAGATCCCACCCGGAAACAACCAGAACACGTGCCGGGGTCCCATCACGGTGTTCGATACCGAGTTCTTGCCCGCTTCCTCGGGCGTGTAGCGGAATGCGATCTTGGTTTCTCCGGTGATGAGATTCGCTACCTCTACCTGGCCGTCCGCCACGCCGAATGACCGCAGATAGCTGATGAAGTCCCCGTAGACGGAGGGGAAGAGCGGTGAACCGGGTCCGATCGGGACCGCCGCCGTCACGTTGGAACCGACCGCCGAAAAGCCTGCGCCAGCCGCGGTCGAGCTGGCGAACCACTTCTCCGAAAAGACGTGCCCATAGGACGCGTGGTTTCTCAGCGGCAGATTCATCGCGATGCGGCAGCCGTCGCCGCAGTCCGGCAGGTTGTCCGGCGGATAGGTCGTCCAGTCCTTGGGCTTGGTCTCGTGCCAAACAGGATCCCAGCTGTTGCCCGCGACGCCGCTGCTGCCGGCTGCGCCCGCTGCGCCACCCGTAGCTGCGCCGCTGCCCCCAGTGCCGACGGCAGGATCTTCCTGGGACGGGCAGCCGGCCACGCTCAGCAGTGGTAGCAGACCTGCTACTCCAATCAGGCCAGCGAGTGCTCTCACGGCGCCACCCATGCCAGCTTGACCCACATCTTCGCCTCCCCGCGCCGTCATTGTGAACGTCGAGTAGCGCCGCGCGCAATGTGGGACGGTGTGGGATGCAGCCGTCGGGCGGGGCCCGCGTGGGCCCCCTTGATCTCGATCCTGGGCACAGGTACTCCCGCCGCCATGAGTCGTTCATTGTGGTCGCGGTCTGGGTTGTCCCTGGGTTTGTGTTTTGGCGTCGCTGCGGTGGCGGGGGCTTGCGGGTCGCCGCCGAGTGCCATGGGGCCTCCGGCGCCGCCGGTTCCGACGGAGACAGCACCGGACGGCACGCCCCTCGAGCCGGCAACGGCCGCGGGTGCCGACGCCTTCATCGCGCAGACCAATCTCGATCTCAAAGAGTTTTGGGTCAACGCCGAACGCGCCGCCTGGGTGAAGTCCAACTTCATCACCCACGACACGGAGCTGATGGAGGCGCGCGAGCACGAGAAGGTGCTGGAGTACACCGCTCGGCGCATCAAGGAGGCGCAGCGCTTTGAGAAGGTCGCTGGCCTGTCGCCGGAAACGGCGCGCATGCTGTACCTGCTCAAGTACTCCGCGGGAATTCCGGCACCGAGCGACGCAGGCAAGCGCAAGCGTCTGGCGGAAATCAGCACGCAGTTGGAGAGCATCTACGGCAAGGGCAAAGCCTGCTCTCCCAAATTCAAGGGGCACGGCGAAGACAAGACGAGCGAGTGTCTGGCGCTGGGGGAGCTGAGCAAGCTCCTGACCAAGAGCCGGGACTACGATCTGCTGCTCGAGGTGTGGAAGGGCTGGCGCAGCATCTCGCCGCCCATGCGCCCGATGTACCAGGAGATGGTTGCCCTCGGGAACGAAGGCGCGCGTGAGCTTGGCTTCCGGGATGTGTCGGACATCTGGAAGGGCGGCTACGACATGAGCGCCGAAGACTTCCACAAAGAGATGGACCGCCTGTGGACCGAGGTGAAACCGCTGTACGAGAAGCTGCACTGCTTTGCCCGGGGTCGTCTGCGCAAACAGTACGGCAAGGACAAGATCGCGGAAAAAGCCCCCATCCCTGCGCACCTGCTGGGCAATATGTGGGCGCAGGAATGGGGCGGTCTGTACAAAGAAATGGAGCCGTACCCGGGCAAGGGTGAGGCGGACATGACCAAGCAGCTGAAGGCGAAGAAGTACGACGCCCTCAAGATGGTCAAGCTGGGCGAGGGCTTCTTCACTTCGCTGGGGATGGACCCCCTGCCCAAGACGTTTTGGGAACGCAGCCTGTTCTTGAAACCAAAAGACCGCGAAGTGGAGTGCCACGCCAGCGCGTGGGACGTCAGTATGTCCGGCGACCTACGCATCAAGATGTGCATCGAGGTCAACCACGAAGACCTGGTGACGATCCATCATGAACTCGGTCACAACTACTACTTCCACTATTACAACAACCTGCCTGCTCTCTATCAGCAGGGGGCGAACGACGGCTTCCACGAGGGCATCGGGGACACCCTGGCGCTGAGCGTCACGCCCGGCTACCTGGCGAAGATCGGCCTGCTGGACAAAGCGCCCACCGACGACAAGGCGGAGCTGAACGTGCTGATGCAGCGCGCCCTCGAAGGCATCGCGTTCTTGCCCTTCGGCAAGCTGATCGACGAGTGGCGCTGGGACGTGTTCAGCGGCAAGACGCCGCCGGCCAAGTACAACGAAGCGTGGTGGACGCTACGCAAGAAGTACCAAGGCGTGGTGGCGCCCATCGCTCGCTCCGAACAGGATTTCGATCCGGGCGCGAAGTACCACATCCCGTCCAACGTGCCGTACACGCGCTACTTCATCGCTCGTATCTTGCAGTACCAATTCCACCGCGCGCTGTGCAAAGCGTCCGGTCACACGGGGCCGCTGCACACCTGTAGCATCTACGGCAACAAGGAAGCCGGCGCGAAGATGATTGCCATGCTGAAGTTGGGGTCGAGCAAGCCCTGGCCCGAGGCGCTGAAGGTCATGACCGGGGAGACCCGCATGGATGCCACAGCGATCGTCGACTACTACAAGCCGCTGATTGAGTGGCTCGACGGGCAGAACAAAGGTGAGCAGTGCGGTTGGGAGTGAAGCTCAGCGCGGCCTCCTGATCGCCATGTCCTTTGAATCGCTCACTCCGCGTCTGAAGAGCGGACGACCCATTGTGGTCGACGCGGACACGTGTGCGTCGTTTCGAGCGCGCGGAGTCGCAGTGGACTCACCGGGCGCTGTGGGTGAGTTGTTGCGCAAGAGTCCTGGCGTCGTGCTGGAGCATTACGTTGCGGAAGTGCAGAGCGATGTGAACGTGCTTTGCGCGCTTACCGCAGACACGACGCCGCGCGCCCTCGCTGAGGTGGGCATGCAGCACCGCTCCGCAGCGCTCACGGCGCGTGCTGTAGAAATTGCCCAAGAAGCAAGGGAGCGCTCACCACGGCCCATCGCCATTGCCGGCGTGCTTGGGAGCGAAATGGTGGCGCCCATGTTCGCTGAGCGCTTGCGTGAAGAACTCGAAGAGCATGCCGACCGCATCAAGACCGCTGGCGTTGAGCTGATTTTTGCTCGGGGGCAGGGTTCGCGAATCGAGCTCATGACCGCAGTTTCAGCAGCCGCCGCGGCGGAGGTGCCCGTCTGGGCCGTGGTGGAGTGCAGCGCCGGCGGCGAGCTTGCCGTAGGTGGCACGTTGCCACCCCTGCTCGACTCACTCCGTGAGGCCGGTGCCAGCGCCGTCCTGTTCGAGGTGAGCAGCATCGACGACGGCTTGGCGGCACTGGCGCGGGCCAGTGCCTTGGCTGAGGCCGAAGCATTCGCGATTGGTGTATTGCTGGCGAGTAGCAGAGACAGCGTGCGCGGCTTTCCGGATCCCGAATCCGACGCGGAACGCTGGGCCGCGCGGGCCCTCGAATTCGACTCCGCGGACGCGCGCATCATTGGCGGCGGCGCCGGCACGACGGAAGCGCACACCGCCGCCCTGGTGACCGAGCTGCGCGCCGTGCACCCAAGCATTCGACCGCGCTGAGCTAGAGCGGGAGGCCAGCTTCTCCGTAGCCCTGCCCCGCAGATGCAGGGTGCGCGCAAACGCCCGCAGTGGATGCGCGGGCGGTCACGCTCCACGCCGCGCGCGCGTCAGGCTGCTTGATCCAAGCGTGTCACTTCTTCAGCGCCGCTTCGAGCTCCCGCACGCGCGCCAGAGCGCGCTCCTTGTCCTCAAGAGCGCGCTCCTTCGCCTGTCGCTCTTCCTGCGCTTCCGTCAACCAACGCTGCGTGCCATTGCGGTCGTCACTGAACACGATCGTCTGATCTTCAAGAGAGAGCCAGCAGCTCAGCGCCTCCGAGAACACGGGGCCATCGCCTGCTGCAACTCGCTCGAAGGCGCCACAGGTGTCTGCGCGCCAGACTTGGAAGGCGAGGGGGCCTCCCATGGAGGCGGGGCCGAGCATGAGAGGGTCTAAGATCACGAGCTCCCGCGCGCCGATGGCGGCGTAGCGCTCGTGCACGTCCTTGTAGTCCTTGTGCGGGTGGTTCTTGCTCACGACCTCGAAGCACAGCAGCGGGGAAACGTGCCCGGGCTTCCACAGGCAGAGACTCGATAGATCCCTGCCCTCCGGTGGGGCCGGGTCGAGCACGCAGACGTCGGGGTCGATGCCGACGCTGGGGCTGTCGCGCAAGAAGCGGATCGCAAGATTGCGTGCGACCTGCACGGCTCCCGCCTGCCGCTTGGCCCAAGCGCGCAGTACCGCTGTGATGTGATCCGCTGCTCGATCGTGAAAGACTGACTCCGGCACGGTGCCCTCGGGAAGCACCCACTGCGTCAGTTCCGGGCGGACCTGGTAGCGCAGCGCGACGAAGCGTGGAGCGTTACTCACGACTAGAAGCTTAGCGTGGGCGGGGTGCATGCGTCAGCCAGAGCACCGACCATGCCAGCGAGAACCTAGGGATTCCGCGCACTTCACCGCTGGCGCCGCCAGGTGTCGCCAGTGGCGAAGCGTCACTTGTCCGCGCACACGTCGTTCGTGTGCACGCGCGAAACCGCGCGGGAGGCCGATGACGGCAGGCTCCGCACATCAAACAAAAATCAACTACAGCCGGAAGTGCAGCTGCACTCGCCAGCGCCGCCACACGTGATCTTGCAGCCGCTCTTGCACTCGGTGAGCTGGCACGAACCGGCGCTCTTGCACTCCAAGCTGCAGCCGCCGCCTGGGCACTTAAGTTGCGTGGAACCGAGCGCCGTGCTGGTTGCCTTGCAGTCGCCCTCCGGGCAGTTGAGCTCGCAGGCGCCCATGCCCTCACAGGAAAAGGCGCAGCCCTTGCCGGCGCATGTCTTTTCGCAGGAACCGATACCGGTGCAGGCACAGGTTTCCCCGGGCTTGCAGTTGCCCTTGCTGGCGCCGACGTTGACTTTGCCCTCGTCGGTCTCGATGGCGACGCCCTCGCCCTTGTCGCCCTTGCCGATGGTGATCTTGGTCTTGTCGTTTTCGACGGAAACGCCCTCGGCCTTGTCGCTCTTGCCAATGTGGATGTCCGTGCCGCTCTCGTCCTTCTTGTCTTGCTTGCAAGCCAAGAGCGATCCCAGCAATACCCCCGCCACTACCAGCGCTTCTGCGCGACTTACCCGCCTCTTCATGGCCCCATGATTGCCGCCCAATCGCTGGAGGTAAAGCCTTTGCCTTGGCCGGGACTAGGCCGGCGGCGCCGAATCGTAGGATACTCGGGCAGCTTTTCAGGACCCGCGGGCATGGCGAGCCTCGTGGAATGGTCGCAACTACTCCAAACTGCCCGTCTGAGCCTTCATGTCGCTTCCCAGTACCGAACCCTCCGCCGACGACGTGCTCACGGACTTCGATCAGTTGCTCGAGCCGTTCGTCCGTGCGGAAAAGCCCAGGGAGCAGTGGCGCATCGGCCCCGAAGCGGAGAAGTTCGGCGTGCACGCCACCACGGGCGCGCCCCTCGGCTACGACGGCGAGCACGGCGTGCTGCGCGTGCTGCAGGCGCTGGTGGAGTCCCACGGCTGGAAGCCGGTCGCGGAGAGTGCCGGCGGTCCGGTGATCTCCCTCACTCGCGAGCACGCATCGATCACCCTGGAGCCCGGCGCGCAGCTCGAGCTTTCCGGTGCGCCTGCGGTCGACGTGCACGAGATCTGCGCCGCGCAGCGCGGACACATCGCAGAGTTGCGTGACATCTCCAGTGAGATGAATCTGGCTTGGCTCGGTGTGGGCTTCCACCCCCTTGCCTCTCAAGACGCGCTGACTTGGGTGCCGAAGCAGCGCTACAAGATCATGCGCGAGTACCTGCCCACCCGCGGCTCCGGCGCGCTGAATATGATGCGCCGCACCTCCACGGTGCAGGCCAATCTGGATTATGCGAATGAGGCGGGCGCCATGCGCAAGCTGGTAGTCGGCTTGTGCTTGGCCCCGATCTTCAACGCCATGCTGGCGAATTCGCCCTTCTACGAAGGCAAGATCAGCGGAAAGAAGAGCCTGCGCGGTGAGGTGTGGCTCGACATGGATCCGGATCGCTCCGGGCTTCTGCCGGAGCTATGCGACAAAGAAGAGCCCAAGTACGCGGACTACGTGGAGTGGGCTTTAGACGCGGGCATGTTCCTGTTCAAGCGCGACGGGGAAGTGGTCGCCAACACCGGCCAGAGCTTCCGTAGCTTTTGGAAGAATGGATTCCAAGGGCACCGCGCCACGCTGAGCGACTGGAAGCTGCACCTGAACACACTGTTCCCGGAAGCGCGGCTCAAGGGCACTCTCGAGTTTCGCCCGTGTGATTCGCTTCCGGCAGACTTGGTCTGCGCGGTGCCAGCGCTCTTCGCGGGGTTGATGTACGACGAAAAATCCTTGGAGCAGGCGCACGCGCTGGCAAAAACCCTGCGCTGGACCCGACAAGAGCGAGAACAGCTCGTCACCCACGGTCTTGCAGCCACGCTGCCCGAAAGAGACGTGCGCGGGTTGGCGGAGCAGGTCTTGGACCTGGCGCTTGCTGGTTTGGAGCGTCGGGGCCGCCTGAACCAACGCGGGCAGGACGAGCGCATCCACCTGGCGGTGCTTGGTAAGCTTGTCGCTGCGGGCCAATGCCCAGCGGACCGCTTGCTCGAAGGGCTATCTGCCGAGGACGGCGACCTCCGCGTTGAAATCCTGGCCCGAACCCGCGTCTGATTACGCGACGCGTCAGGCGAAAACTGTCGTCTTTGCACCACAACAGTAGGATCCCAACGCCAGGGCGGCAGCGGCGAGGCGGACCCAAGCCCGGGCAAAATTGTGTAACTTTTCGGCTGCTTACCGTCTAACGGGGATCTCTGGTGCGTACCTTGCGTAAAGCGAGGTAGGTCTTTTGGATTCGAAAGGAATCGCCATGAATCGAACTGTCACTTCACTTGCTTTGTTGGTCGCTGTCGGAGCCCTCGCTGGTTGTAGCCAGAAGGAGACCGTCTCTTCGGAAAATATCAAGACCGCCGGCATCGCCGCCGTCATGGATATCAAGGCCGAGAACGAAAATAGCTCGACCGTAGAGGTCAAGCTGCTCGTCGGTGGTGACGAGAGCAACACCTTCGTAATTTTGGACAACGGCGACAAGCTCACGGTGACTGCCAACGGCGAGACGAAGGGATTGAACGCCGAGTCCGAGGGCATCTACAAAGCCACTGTCGGAACAGGAGCTGGGGAAACCGAGTTCGTCGTCGCTCTCGAGCGCCCCGACGACACGCCGGCGCCGAACAGTGTCGGCAAGCTGCCCCCGCCCTTCACCCTCGGCAGCATTGCGAACATCTCCCGTGCTACGGACGGCGTGGAGATCACCTGGGATCCCTCCGGTAGCGACTCCATCGTGATCGACGTGACCGGCGACTGCATTGATGAGCAGAAGGACATCAAGACGTCCGACACCGGTAGCTACAGCATCGCTGCTGGCGACTTGGTCAGTCCCTTCGACTCGGACAAGGACAAGACCTGCGATGTGACGGCGCGCGTGGTGCGGGCGCGCAGCGGTTCACCGGACTCGGCCTACGACGGCGAGAGCAAGATGGTGATGCGCCAAATCCGCGCGGTGAAGTTCCAAGCAGCTCCCTGAGCTTCCCTCGAAGGATGTCAAAGGCCGGACCGAGCTTTCTCGGATCCGGCCTTTGACGCTTGCATGGCGCGCGGGGGCGCGTTTTTCAGTATTCTGTCGACTGCTCCGCTTGGTCCACGCAGATTTCGGCAACGTCGGTGTTCGGCTTCAGGGCGAATCGGCCTACCAAGAGCGCGCCGACGCCTGCGGCACCTGAGCCGAGCAACACGGCAAGCTTGGCCATGCTTAGGTGCCCGGGATCCGGGAACGCCAGACCGGCGATGAAGATGGCCATGGTGAAACCGATTCCTGCCGCGAGGCCGACGACGGCAATGCCCTTGAAATCCACGCCTCGTGGCAAGCTGCACAGACCTGCTTTCACGCTGATCCAGCACGCGCCGACGATGCCCAAGGGCTTGCCGAGGAACAAGCCGAGGGCGATGCCCAACGCCAGCACATTGGCGGAAGGGTAGCTGAAGTTCACCTGGCTCAAGTCCACGCCGGCGTTGGCGAGGGCGAAGATGGGCATGATGCCGAAGGCAACCCAGGGGTGCAGGTTTGCGGTGAGGCGCACGATGGGCGGCAGAGCCTCGCGCTGTGCTGCCTCGATGCGCGACAGCGGCGCCACTAGATCATGCGCCGCGGCGTGATCGTGCACCTTCGTTGCGAAGTCGTCGATGGCCTTTCGGGCAACGGACGCGAAGCCGCGCTCGCCGTACCATGAGCGCGCGGGGGTAAGCATACCGACAATCACTCCTGCAATGGTCGGATGCACGCCGCTCTTGTACATGCCTGCCCACACGATGAGTCCAGCAGGGAAGTACGCCAGTGCCCGCCGCACACCGAGGCGCTGCATGGCGAAGATGGTCGCGATCCCTGCGGCAGCGACCAACAGTCCACTCGCCGCAAAGTCCGTGGAAAAGAACACAGCGATCACAATGATCGCCCCGATGTCGTCGATGATGGCTAGCGCGAGTAGCAGTACACGCAGCCCCGCAGGTACGCGTTTGCCAAACAGCGCGAAGATGCCAACGGCGAAGGCAATGTCCGTGGCCAGGGGCGTGCCCCCCCCGCCGCTGACGGTCGTTCCCGATGCAAACGCGATGTAGATCGCAGCGGGCGCCAACATGCCGCCAATGGCCGCGACCGCCGGAAGTGCGGCGCGCTGGATCTCAGAAAGCTCGCCTTCGTGGATCTCGCGACGGATTTCCATGCCAGCCACGAAGAAGAACAGCACCATCAGGACGTCGTTGATCCAGAAGTGCAGTGGATGCGAAAACGTGAACGAGCCTAGGGTCAGTCCGATGGGCGTGTGCCACAGGTGCTCGTAGCTGGCGCGCCACGGGCTATTTGCCCAAATCAACGCCACCGCGGCGGCGAGCAGCAGGACCACACCGCTCGTGGCCTCGACGTGCAGGTAGTGGCTGAGGGGGCGCGCCCAGCGTCGGGCTGCGCGGTGGGCCGGAGCCCAGGTTTCCGGCGGCACGCTGGGTGGACCGCTGGGGCGAAAAGAGACGAGGTTGCCGATGGCCATGGATACCTACCCTCGAACGGAAGATCGGTCCGCACCTTGAACGCCTCACGAAAAGGCAGCGCCGTAGCGCCGCGGCGCGAACTTCCGGCTCAGGGCAGGGGCGGCGGCTCCCATTCGCAGACAAACGGCAGCTTTTCAGTCTCGAGCCGATCGCCCCAGCCGCCGGTCGGTTGCATGGCGCCTCGGTGTTCGACGCATCCAGGGCACGTACCTGACAAGTGGTTGGGTTCGCCAGACAGCCAGGACGTGAACGTCATGGGCTCGGCCGTGATCCACTCATAGACACCGTCGGAGCTCGACGATATCGGTTGCTTGTCCGTCAGGCCGATCCAAAAACGCGGGATACTCGTGGGCACATTGGACTTGATGAAGTTGTGCTCTGCAGCGTCCCGGATCGTGACCAAGTGGCCGCCCGTGATGCCGCTGCATTTGTCAGCTGCCTCTCCCCAGGTGCCGGAAGTGTCCTCGTAGATGTAGCAGTGGACGCGCCCGGCGGTTTCAAACTCTTTGGCGCCGCCGAATATGTCAGCACAGGAAACGCGGCAGTTCGCGTTACAGCCGTCCCCGTCTGCCCTGGCGCCGTCGTCGCACTCTTCGCCCTCGTCGAGCTTACCGTTGCCACACAAGGTGACGCCTGAGCCACCAGTGCCTCCCGTTGCCCCGCCACTGCCGTTTGCCGAGCCGCCGCCGGTGTTCGTGCCGCCACTGCCCCCGCCCGCGCCATCGCCTCCAGACCCGCTGCCCGCGCTGCCACCGGCCCCGGCACTGCCCGCGCCGCCTCCGCTGCCTCCGCCGGCGGACGCCGCAGCGCCCGCGGTGCCGCCACTACCGGTGCCTCCACCCGCGCCAGCGCTGCCCGTCGTGCCGGCGGAGCCCGCGTTATACTGCTCCAAATCGCGACTCAGGCCGCAGCCGGCGAGCGCGCAGGACAGCAAGCAGAGGGCACGGCGCATCCAAGCAGTCTCTCACGCACCCCAATCAGCGTCGAGGTGCGCGCTCGGTTAGGTGGGCGGATGTAGTTGTCACGCCTACGGCGAAGAACAACGGTCCAGATCATCCGCACTGCGGATCTTCGCGATGCACTTCGCCTCGGCGCTGTTGGTCTCGCGCCCTAGGCAGCCTTCGGTCTGACGCTGGACGCGGGCTTCGAAGTCTTTGCTCGCTAGCTCCGCTTGCATGCGCGTCTGGAGCTCAGCGCGTTTCGCGTCGTCTGGCTCTTCTTCGACGGCAATCTCGAGCGCCAGCGTCTCGATCCGCCTTGCTGCCGCTGAGCACTCGGCTTGCGTTGCGAGTCGCGTTTGCGTCGTGGGAGCCGACGCGATGCCGGTGCGCGCATCGACCCCGTTGTGTTGCCGATAGTCACCGAGCACGTCGCCGGGATCCTGCGCCTCGCCGGCGCCGCAGCCCAGCAGGAGCAGCCAGAGCCCCATGGTCGGACGCCAAGATCGGCCGGTCAATTCTCGGTGGCTGGGCATCAATCCGGCTCCAGCATAGCGGACGGCCGGCGTGGCTGGGTCGCGCCGAGGGATCAAACCCAGCAATTTCCCCCATTTACCTATGAAGCCCCCAGCGTTGCGTCCGGAATTATTTCGTGTACGAATTAATCCCGCCGAGCGTGGGACGCCGGCGACACCCTGGAGCGAGACCCCATGTTCAATCCCTACACCGAAGAGCACGATCTTTTTCGCCAGACGGTCCGCCAGTTCGCGGAAAAGGAGATCGCGCCCTACGCCGACGAATGGGAAGCCCAGAAAGACTTTCCGAGCGAGCTGTTCAAGAAGGCAGGACAGCTTGGGATCTTCGGAGCGCACTACCCCGAAGCGCACGGTGGCTCCGGTGGCGACTATTGGTTTTCGATCGCGAAGGCCCAGGAGCTGCCGCGCAGTCGCTGTGCCGGCGTGACCATGGCGCTCCTGGTGCAGAGCGACATGGCGACGCCCGTGATCAGCGATCTCGGCACCGACGAACAGATCGAAGAGTTCCTGAAGCCGACGTTGGCGGGCGACAAGATCGTGTCCATCGGCGTTTCAGAGCCCGGCGCGGGCAGCGACGTCGCAGGGATCCGCACACACGCGCGGCGCGACGGCACTGACTACATTTTGAACGGCCAAAAAACGTTCATCACGAACGGCGCCCGGGCGGACTACATCACGATGCTGGTGAAGACCAACCCCGACACGGGGTCCCACGGCTGCACGTTCTTTCTGGTACCAACGAAGACCAAGGGGTTCCGGGTCGGCCGCAAGCTGGAAAAGATCGGCAACCACGCATCGGACACCGCCGAGCTGTTCCTAGAAGACGTGCGCATCCCCGAGCGGTACCGCTTGGGCGAAGAGAACATGGGCTTCATGTACCTGATGCAAAACTTCCAGAGTGAACGTCTGATTGGAGCGGTCAGCGGTCTCGCAGGCTCGCGCATGGTCGTCGAATACTCGCGCAAATACGGTGAAGATCGCGTCGCCTTCGGCAAGCCGATCATCAAGCGCGAAATCTGGCAGCACAAGTTCGTACACATGTACACGCAGCTGGAGATGGCCCAGGCCTTCGTCGACCGCGTCACGGATCAGTTCAACGAGGAGAAGTACGTCAAGAAGGAGAACGTATCTTTCGAGACCGTGAAGTTGATCAGCATGGCGAAGATCGTCGCGGGGGACCTCGTCGCTGAGATAGCCGACACCTGCCTGCAATTCCACGGCGGCTGGGGCTACACCGAAGAGTATCCCATCGCGCGCGCGTGGCGCGATGCGCGCTTGCTCAAGATCGGCGGCGGCACCAGTGAGACGATGACGTACTATTTGGCGAAGCTCATGGGGCTCTGAAGCCGCGCCGGGCCTGGGCTGTGACGACGGGTCGGGGTGTCGCTTTCTCCCCAAAAAAAGCGGGAATACTTGCGCGCCCTTTACGTGGCGCAAGGACGACTTACCTTGACCCTGTCATGCCCGAAAAGCGCAACGTTCCGTCCTTGGCTCGTTTCTTCCTCGATCACAAGGCATCGCCGTTCTCAAAACTGTTCCTGCTGTTCGCGGTTGTGTACGTCATCTCGCCGGTCGATTTCGTGCCGGACATCGCAATCATCATTGGCTGGCTCGACGATCTGGCCGTCGCCGCGGCTTCGGGCACGTCGTTGCTCATGGCGGTCCGCCGCTACAGGCGCGAGCACGCAGAAGTCCCGGCCATCGAGACGACAGGCGTCGAAGTCCGGACTTCTTAGGCTACTTGGCCCGGGCTGCCCCTGAACGCGCGCGCGGTGTAAGCTCCTGCTAGATGCGCACGTTGTCCCTGCAGGCCGTCGTGAAAACTAGCCGCTTTGCTTACTTTGCTGCCGCAACAAGTGCCCTCGCGTGCGCCCAACAGGCGCCTCCAGCGTCCCCAGCATTCTCCCAGCCCCCGGGTGCGCAGGACGAAGTCACCTCGTCCTCTCCTGACTTAGGCGAGCTCGAGGCCAAGCTGGCCGCCGCGGAGCGTGATCTCAATGCGCAGCTGCGGGCCACCCCAGCCACTCCAAGCGGAGGCGAAGCCGTCACCTTGGACCGAGTCGCGCCGGCGGAAGACAAAACCCCGGATCAACGCAAGCCCACCGCGCAACCGGCGCCCGCGCCGCCCCCGAAAGCCTCGCGGGCGGAACAACCAGGAAGCGTTGGCGGCGCCAGCGCGCAAAGCGAGAGTAGCGCACCCTCCTGCGCCACGATCTGCAAAGCACTTGCCTCCATGGAGCGCAGCGCAGACCGCATCTGTGAGCTGACCAGTGCCGAGGATACCCGATGCACTCGCGCCCGGGAGCGCGTCGACAGCGCGACGAAACGCGTCGAACTCTCAGGCTGCGCCTGCCCAGAGTAGCCCTGCGCGTCCTTCGTGCTGGACGTCATCGTCCTGCGTCCCGCGCGTCTTCGACCACGAGACGCACCGCGTTCCGCACGTCTTCGATATCGAAGGGCTTGGGCAGCACCGGGTTGGGCGCGTGTTCCAACAGCTCCCGGGCTCGCGGGGTGAAAACGCCTCCTGTCATGAAGACGACTCGACGCGCGAGTTCCGGAAGCGTCGCGGTGAGCCACTCGTACAGCTCCATGCCGGACATACCCGGCATCATCAGATCGCAGATCACCGCAGCGAAGCCCCGATCGTGGCTCGGGATCTCCTGGGCGCGCTCGCCCGGGCCCGCCTCACCCACGCGGCATTGCTTGCCCAGAGCACGTCGCACGCCCCGCCGCAGCTGCGGCTCATCATCCACCACCAGCACGCGCAGTTGCTCCGACAGGGTCGCTACTACGTCGCGGGGAGGCTGCGTCGCTTCGCTCGGCTCCTTTTCCGCCCGCCCGACGGGAAACCACAGCTTGAACAGGCTGCCAACTCCGGGCTTGCTCTCGACTTCGATGCGGCCGCCGAACGCTGTCACGGTCTGGTGGCAGATAAAGAGCCCCAAACCGAATCCTTGACCGACTTCCTTCGTGGTGGCGAAGGGCTCGAACAGTCGCGGAAGCAGGTCTGGACCAATCCCCGACCCGGTATCCTCGACTTCCGCTAGCACTTGCCCGTTCTGGCAACGGGTGCGCACGACAATCTGATGCTGGTCGACGCTGCCCTCGCCGATGGCGTGCGCCGCATTGACGAGCAAGTTCAAGAACACCTGAGAAATGCGCCCCTGGTTGCCCATGATCGACGGGATCTGGCCATATTCCGTCACCAATCGCGCCCGGAAGCGGATCTCGTTCTGCGCCATGTTCACGGCTGCGGCAATCGCTGCGTTGAGATCAACAGGTGCCAGTTCGCCTTCTTGGATGCGTGAGTAGGCGCGCAGATCCTGAACGATGTCACGAACTCTCTCGGCACCTTCCCGGGATTCTTCAACAATGCCCAACAATCGCCGAATCTGCTCGTCGGACGGCGCTCGGTCGGCCAGTTTCGGAAGCCGCTCCTCAAGCATGCGCAGATTGTCGAGCACGTAGGTCAACGGATTGTTGATCTCATGACCGACTCCGGCGGCCAATAGCCCGAGATTGGCCATGTGATCGGCGTGCACCAATTGCGCCTGCAAACGTTCTCGCTCCGTCACGTCCACTACCGTCAACACGGCGCCGGCGTACTTTCCGTCCTCCATCAGCGGTGCGATCTGAACAATTGCGCTCACCGTCTGACCCGCGGCGCCCACCAGCGTCCAGTCTGTCCCGGTGGCCAGGCCATCCCGCGCGTCTTTCAGATCTCTTGCGAATACCGGGGCATCGTCCGGCTCCGCAAATTCCGATGGTGAACGCCCCAACATCTCTTTGGCACCGTAACCAAGCACCGTGCACAGACGCGCGTTGACGAACGTCGTGTGGTTGTCTTGGTCGATGACCCACAGCCCTTCCTGCATGCTCTCGATCAGCAACCGGTAGCGTTCCTCGGAACGCTGACGTTCGCTGACTTCGTGTGCCATCTGCGTATTCGCACGCGACAGTTCCTCTGTGCGTTCGGTCACTCGGTGTTCCAAGTCGTCGTGAGCGCTGCGCAGACGGTCTTCGGCCACTTTAAGGTCGGAAATGTCCGTGGCCACCAGCACGGACCCGAGGGGCTCGCCAGTTGCCGCCGTCATCGTCGAGGCCGAGAGCAAGACATGGATGTCCGCGCCATCCGCACGCCGCGCTAGCAAGCTCAGTCGACCAGCTTCGCGTTTGGGCAGGGTTCTTACCGCGTCCGGGGACAGCCCCGGGAACAGGCTGGCGATGGCGCGCTTGGGCGCGGTGTGTGAATCATGACCAAATAGCGCCTGCGCGGCACGGTTGGTCCAGACAATATCGCCCCGCGGGTCCACCAATAGCAGTGCGTCGTTCATGGTCGACACGATCTCGCCGGCGGCGCCGGCGGGAGTGAGTTCGAGCATGCGGTACTGGGCGATGGCGTATACCAAGCCGACCACCCAAATAACGGTGAAGTCCGGCGCCATGTTCGGCACGATAAACACGTCGAAGACCGGCAACACTACGTCGGTGACCGAGGACAACCCCAACGGGAGGAACGCGGTTGACGCGATGATGCGCGCTTGCCGTCCAAGCACCGGGTGTTCTGAGCGCAGCGCAGAGCGGAGCAAGAACCCCAGGGTCCCGCACATGTACACCGCGTAGTACACAAAAAAGAAGTACGCCCAGAACGACTGCTGCCAGGCGTAGCCGTGGCCCCAGGGCCGCGCCGGATAGTCGTCAGCGACCCAGCCAGACCACTGCGCGTAGATCACCAACGCAGGCGGGACGATCAACGCTGGCCAGAACGCCCGTGACTGCACCACATTCGACTTCAGAAATACCGCGACGAAGAGCACCGCGAAGCTAGCGAAGCTGGCCCAGCTGAAGCTTCCGATGTTGTAGAACAGCTCTGCGGTGGCTCGGGTGGTGGTTGGGTGGTGGCACACCGCCAGGGAGAGACTCCAGTGGAAGAAGCAAGCGTTGATCGCTGCGCAGCTCCAGTTCAGGGGAACCCGGGGCCCGCGAGCAACGATGTACGTTGCCATGCACAAATACAGGCCCGCGCAGAACAGATGCAGCAGCCAGACGTGCGCAAAGAGCTCGCTCACGCCGGCGATGGTCGGCGAAGCCGAGAATTCGGGCAACATCTAGCGCAGGCTTCGCTTGCTAAGCTACTGCGTGCCTGTGGCATGGGCACGGCGGCCGCGGATCCTCAGGTAGCTAGAATAGGCGTCTTGGTTGTTGTTGGTTTGGGTGGTGGGGATCTTGTTGCCCGCGCCCAGGGTCAGTTGTTGGATGGGGCCGCCCGCGGCGACGTCGGGCTGCGTCGGCACGACCGCCGTGGCGCAAAAGAACGCCTTGCAACCGCCCACGAGCACGTCGAGCAGCGAATTGCAGGACGCGCCGACCGGCTGGTTCGCGCCGCAGTAGGTGTACGCCTTGGTGCCGGAGCCGCAGTTCAATGCGGAGCCACCGGGCCGGCAGCGCGATGTGCTTGGTCCGGAAGTAGTCAGGGATTCCGGCGCAGGGATCTTCGCCAAGGACTCCACGGTGATGTTGCCGCATAGACCCTGGCCGGAGCCGTCACCGATGACCTCCGGGAACACGACGAGCCCGGCGGCAAGAGCAGCCGGTGGAGGCGCCGGCACGCTCGCAGTGCCACTGGTGGTCGCTACGATCTTGGCGCCGCGCATCTCTAGCTGCGAGGGCACGCCGGCCAAAAGCAGTGTCATGACTGCATTGGCCGGGCCTGCGGTGATGTTCTTCGCTGAAAGCACTGCGCCCAGATTGCTGGTGGGCAGCCCGGCTGAGTCAACGCTGGCCTTGTCGAGCAGGAACCACCAATCGATGGGATTGGAGGGGCCCGCGGGCCAGGTGCCCTTCGCCGGATCCAAGTAGCCGCTGACGATGCCCAGCTGGAAGCTTGGGTCGGCCACGCCGGTCAGGTCGTCCAGGTTGCGTGACTGCACCAAAACGTTGGTCTCGCCATCGTTAATGCCGGCTGTGAGCGAATTGTTCAGCTCGTTGCGCGCCAGGTTTGTCAGCGCCACGTTCCCAAGTTGGTTCTTCGTGGCCGTGCAAAACGCAGGCGACGTACCTCCTTGGATCTCGACTTTTGTCATCCGGTGCAAGACTTCGTATTTGCACTGACTGTCGCAGCCATCGAGATTGAGTTTGTTGCCGTCGTCGCACTGCTCCGCGCCGCCGATCTTGCCATCGCCGCAAACGACCGGCGCGATCGTCTTGCAGCTGGCGTCGCAGGTCGGTGTGTTTGGCGGCTCGCACTGCTCGCCGCCGCCGGTGTCAATGATGGTATCGCCGCAGGTGCTCTGCTTGCATTGGCCGCCGTTGGCGTCGCAGATGCTGCGTGGGCTCGCCAGACACACTGCGCCCTTCGCCAGCGGTGTGCCGGGTTGGCAGGTCTTGCCTCCCGTGATGTTCGCGCACACTTCCGTGCCGGTGCAGGGGTTGTTGTCACTGCACGCCGCGTTGTTGGCGCATTCGAAGGTGCACGACGCCGAACAGCCGCTTCCGGGTACGCCGTTTTGGGCGGCTTTGTCGCATTGGTCGTTGCCGTTGACGATGCCGTCACCGCAGGACGCTGGCACACACGCGCCCGCGGCGCAGACGCCGGTCACACTGCCCACGGTACACGCTTTACCGTTCTGGCTCGTATCCGCGGGGTTGGCGCATTTGTTTGCGTTGCACTGATCCAGCGTGCACACGTTGCTGTCGCTACACTGCGTGCCTGCGGTGCAAGTGAACTTGCAGGCTTTAGTGCAGCCGTCGGTGTCGTCGGTGTTGCCGTCGTCGCAGTCCTCGCCAGGCTCTGGCTTGGAGTTGCCGCAAGCGGCCGTGGTGCACACACCGCTGGCGCAGTAGCCAGCGCCACCGTTGCAGGGATCATTGTCGCTCTTCGCAGTGCCCCCAGTGCAGGTGTGCTTGGTATCGTCGCATACATTGGTGCCCGCGCATTCGTCGCCACTGGTAGAGCAATCTCGGGTGGAGTCCGTGCTCAAGCAGCTAAACTTGCAGGCGGTGGTGCAGCCGTTGGTGTCGTCGACGTCGCCGTCGTCGCATTCTTCGCCTGTTTGCGGCTGACCGTCGCCGCAGCTTTTGGGCACGCAATTGCCGCCCACGCAAAAGCTATCCGTGCCGCAGCTGGTGCCGTCCGCCGGGGGAGTGCCTGGATCGCATCTGTTCTCCGAAGAGCAAGTCTCTACGCCGTTGCAGGCGTTGCCGTCGTCGCATTTGTCCCGGGCAGGGTTGCCAGCGATGCACGTGAAGCTGCAGTCGTTCTCGCAGCCGTCTTTGCCCGCAGAGTTGTCGTCGTCGCACTCTTCGGTGCCTTCTAGTTTGCCGTTGCCACAGGTTTGCCCCGCGCCGCCCGCGCTGCCGCCCTGTCCCGCAGCACCGTCCGCGCCGCCAGTGCCGGCGTCCTTGTTGCTTGGAAGTCCCGCGTCATCGGAGCTGCCGCAGGCGGCGAACAGGCCGAAGCCGAGTACCAGTGAAGACGCGGTGACCAGCGCGGTGAGCGGACGACGGATCATGAAGAACCTCCCAATGAACTCTCAAAGTATCATGGCAGTGTTCTGTCGGCGCGCTGCGCCCGTCGAGAAGAGGCTCGCCTACGCCGTACTACGTTGTAGGTAACGCGCTGCGCTGTCAGGCGTCATGATGGTTTTTCAGTAGGCTAAGCAGCCCGCGCGAAGTGGATCTTGTCCGCCTGCCCGGCGCGGTAGAAGCGCCGTAGGCGCTGCGTGCGCGCCGCCCGATCAGGGATCGCCATCAAACGAGACACGAAGCGCGCCGCCAAGTCGTTCGCCATTCGGTAGCGCTCGCCGGCCTCGGTGCCAGCGGGGTGTAGGTATGCCACGCGCTCAAACAACCGGTGTCGCAGCGCCACTTTGCGCGGGCCGCTCGCGCTGCGATCGTGGGCCAGAAGCACGAACTTGTCGACTTCGGCTTGCAGCTCTAGTTCGAGCTGAGTCGTTGGCAGCTCAGTCCGTGCGCGTTCCGTCACGTACACGAAGTGACTGACGCCTTCGGCGAGTTGGAACCACAGATCGCACGGACCGCCCTCGGCGGGCTTGGGTTCGCCCGGCGGAAGTATCAATGCGATTTCCAAATATTCGCTGTCTTGGCGTACCAACAGCGTTTCGCGCCCGCCGTCGGCGGCCGTGCGCACGTAGTCAACCACGTTCGGGGTGGATTCCAGACCGTAGATGCGCTCCAAACGACGCTGGATGTGATGCAGGGTCCGGCTGCGACGACTCAATTGAGCGCCCCCGAGCCATTGCCTCGCGTGGGCATCATGCCCCGGGACGTCAGAGCCTCCGCCAACGGTTCGGACCCGGTTTCGAGCCAGCGCTCGTAGAGCTTGACGATGGCCGAGTCCGTACGCGCAGCGCGTGCCTGCAGCGCAGTGGCAACGTCCGCCAGCAGATCCGCAAACTGCCGAAACTTCATTGCGAGCTCAGCGAAGACGTCCGGGCCCGACGACTCACCGCCGCCACGTCGCAGCATCGTCGCCGCGTTCTCGTAGGCGCGCGAGCCGAGGGCACTGACGTAGGTTCGTTCCACGCCACGGTTTTCGAGATGCTCCGGGAAAAAGCCGCTGACGTAGAGCACGCCGTCGCCGACGGTGCGCAAGCGCTCGAAGCGTTCGCGCCCACTGGCTTGCATGGCTTCATCTAGAAGGAGCGTCAGCGGCCGAGAGAGCGTCTCTTCGGAGAGGTGACCGGGACGTGCGTAGTCTGCAAGGAGCGCGACGACGTAGCTCGCGGCCGCATCGGTCGCCTCCACGTTGCGCGCGCGCATCGCGTCAGCGACGACGCCGCCGAAGAACTCCGAGATGTTCGCGGAAAGTTCAATTTTCGGGGGGGTCGCGTTCTTTGGACTCATCACATATCTCCACGGTTCTGCCGAGCATCGCCAGGGCACGCCCAAGACAATGCAAAGCCTTGGCCAAACCAAAGTTGAGGTGAGTGGTGTCCATCCGACCGGTCGCGTGGGGCGGAGAGATCCGCGACGGGTTTCTGCTGATAACGGAATGGACGCTTATCGAAATTGCTCAACTGTCTTCAATATGACGGAACGTGAAGCATTTCGGCAAATTGCGGATGGGATCTTCAGGTCGTTTCTTAGCCACCTGCCCTCCTCGCTGCCAAAAGGGCGACCGCGCCCCCACACCACCGTACACGTCGGGAATCATCGTAAAGTAGCGCTAAAAAGTCAGAATATTGACGCGCCACGGCATTGTCGCGTCGGGGCTATGACTTTGAGAGCGCGGGTGCGAAGCGCGGGCCCCAAGCGTACCCTTAGAAGATGCACTTCTACGTGCGGCGGGGATTGGCTGCGGCGGTGTCGTGCGCAATGGCGCTCGCTTGTGGCGACGATGGTGCTTTCCATCACGCCGAAAGCGACTCAGAAAGTTCCGGCGCTGTGTGTCCCGCGCACGATCCAGACTGCGACCGCATTGAAGAAGAGTGCGTAGTGGAAGACCGCGAACACGTTGCGGCGGCGAAGACGAACGCACCTGGCGGTTCGACCATCATGGGACTCGGCGGCCCCAAGAACAACGCCGGCAAGCACAAGATCTGGCCCAAGGGGCGCGTACCATACAAGGTCCACTCGAGCGTCAACAGCACCACTAAGAGCCGCCTGACTAGCGCGATGAACGAGTGGCAAAACAAGAGCAAGCAGCGCGTGCGGTTTGTCAAAGCCACGGCGAGCGACAACGCCTACGTATTAGTAAGCGAAGGTAGCCCCCGGGTGGAGTTCGTGGGCTATCGCGCGAACACGGTGTCCAAGCTGTACCTGCGCGATTCCGAGTACCAGACTGTGGTCCGGCACGAACTCGGTCACGTTCTGGGGCTCGAGCACGAACATCGCCGCAAAGACCGCGGCAGCCACATTCAGGTCATCTCGAGCAACATCGTGAACACCACGAGCTGCAAGTACCAGTTCAGCTTGTGTACGGACTGCGCTCCGCTCGTGAACTACAACGTCAAGTCCGTGATGCACTATCGTAGCACGCGAGATCTTTCCAGCTGTCGCGTGGGCGGCAAGGCCGTACTGCTCAACAAGTCCGGCGGACTCATCAATCACGAGTGGGTGATCACGGGCGGCGATCTGAACGCCATCGCGGAGCTCTACGGTCCCGCGCCTTCCACAGGTTCCGGGGGCAGCGGCGGGACGGGCGGCGGCACGACTGGCGGAAGCACGGGAACGGGAGCCGTCGCGGGTAGCGCGGGTGCCGGCGGCTTTGCCGGAACCGCTGGCACTTCCGGTTCGGCGGGGGGGCCTGGCGCCGCGGGCAACGATGGCGTCGATTGGAACTACGGCGGATGGGGCGGACTCGCTGGCGCGGGCACGGCCGGTTCCGCCGGCAACGAAAACGGCCAAACCACAACACGCACCGCCGACGGCAGCGAAGGCAATTGCGGCTGTCGCACGCCAGCGCGTCGCGATTCCGCGCCGTCGCTGGTGGCGCTACTGGGCTTCGCGGCCCTGACGATTCGGCGTCGCCGCGCGCGCTCCTAGCGGCGCCACGTGTCCTTCGCTCAGATTTCCTCTTCGGCGCGCGTGCAGTTGCGGTTGCGCCGTGGGCTCGTCTACGGGCAGTTCTGGAGATTGACAGGGGCGGCGTAGAGTTCTTCGGCGCCCCAGCGATTGTCGGACCAGAGGACGAGTTGCTTGCCTGAACCAACAGCCAGCGCTTCGAGGCCGAGGGCGTTTGGAGTCGACAGAACCAGCGATGCGCTGGTGAGCGGCGTGACGGTTGTGCCTCCGGTCTGGGACAATGAAAAGCGCTGGTGACGAATCAGGTTGTCACGCAGCTCCACGAAGTCGTACGCGCCCCCACTTGAGACAATTGTTCTGAACGCCTTCGGGTAGACGTTGGAAGGGAGTTTCAGCACCGACGCGGGCGTGTTCACGCTGGCACCCCGGTTGACCATAACGTCACCGTCGTTGCGGACATATGTCGTGACCCAAGTCGAGCCGTCGTGCACAACGACCGGCACGTCATTGTAGTACGTCCACGAATCGAGGGTGGAGACCGGCTTGGTCTTGGATCCGTCGGAATTGTAGAACGCAAGCAGCGTAGAGTTGCTGTAGCGGACAGCAATCGCCCATTCACCCGCTGGCGACAGTGCCATACCCGCACGGCCATACGCCGACCCGGTTGCTGTGACGTTCACCGCCTCCGGTGCAGTTCCGTCAGTCCCGATGCGCTGGAAGCTCGTTCCGGTGTAACCCAGAGTGACTATCGCGTAGCCACCGTACACGGGAGACCAGGTGATTCGCGGGGCGGAAATGGGCGCCTTCGTGCCCGGAGTCGCGGCCGTAATGTCGACCATTCCCGCCTTTGGCGTACCGTCAGCCGTGAGTCGCCGGAACATGATGCTGCTGTAGCCGTTTGCCCACGCCACACCGAATTCAGTGCCGGTCCAAGCGATATCTGGCGTCAGGGAGCCGGCCGTCTGACCGCTTGCGATCTGCACGTCCGGAGATTTTGCGCGAGTGCCATCTGCGTTGAGCAATGCAAAGTACAGCTCGCCCGTCGTTCCGATTTCTTCATACACCACACCCGCATGGGTGCCGTTCCAGGCAGCGGCGGCGCCCAGCGTCTTGGTCGCCGTGGTCGTCAGTCGCAACGCGCTGCCAACGATGGGATTCGGGCACATGCATTTGCCAGCAGAACAGATTTGGTTTCCCGAGCACGCTTTGGTGCATGAGCCACAATGCGTCGCGTCGGTCTGCAGATCGTGACACGTCGTCCCGCACAGAGTCTGATTGGCCTGGTTGCACCGGCAACTTGCATAGGAGCAGTAGGTGTTCGCAGGACACGCCTTGTCGCACGCACCGCAGTGGGTCGCATTCGAGTACACATCCGTGCAAGCGCTCGTGCTGGCGCACCACTGTTCGTTGTAGTTCGGGCAGCGACAGGTCCCGGCCGAGCAGATTTGCCCTGTTTCACAAGTTTTTCCGCATGTACCGCAATTTGCAGGATCGCTCGAGGTGGTCACGCAAGTTGAGGTAGCGGCACACCAAGTCTTGCCAGTGCCACACGTGCACGCTCCATTCGAACAGCTTTGGGCGGCAGGGCAGACGTTGCCGCAGGCTCCGCAGTTCTGCGTGTCTGTCTTCGTGTCCGTGCAGCCGGCGGCGCACAACGTTTGCCCGGAAACGTAACACTTGCATGTGCCGGAGCTGCAGACTTGGCCGCTAGGGCAGCCGGCATTGCAAGCGCCGCAGTGTGAGGAGTTCGTCTGCGTATTGACGCAAACACCGTCGCACAAGCTGGGCACCGACGTCGGGCAAGCGCAGGTTCCGGAGACGCAGTTCTGTCCGGCGGAGCACACATTGCCGCAGGTTCCACAGTTCTGCTTGTCCACGGTCGTGTTCGTGCACACACCGTTGCAGAGCGACCCGCCAAGGCATGTGCACGTGCCCGCCAGGCATTGCTGTGTCGAGACACAGCTCGTGCCGCAAGAGCCGCAGTTCTGCTCGTCTCCTTGCAGGTCGACGCAGGTGTTGGCGCAGGTGTCTTTCTGCCCGGCAGGACAGCTGCAAGTGCCGTTGAAGCAGGACGCACCGGAGGGACACACATTGCCGCAGGTGCCGCAATTGCTCGCATCGGCGTCCAGGTCCACGCAACCAACTCCCGGGCAGTGTTCCTGAACCGTGGGACTGGGGCACTGGCAAGTCGACGCCATACAGCTCTGGCCGACGGGGCATGCGTTTCCACACGCGCCGCAGTTCTCGTCGTTGGTAGAGAGATCGACGCACCCGGCGCCGCTGCAGTAGTCCGGGGTCAGGCTGTCGGTGCAGCTGCAGACGCCGTTGACGCAGGCCTGGCCCGACTGGCAGCTGGTACCACATGCGCCGCAGTTCTGTGGATCCGAGTCGAAGCTCGCGCACTTGCCGTCGCACTCGAAAGGCGTCTGCTGCGGGCACGTGCAAGCAGCTAGGACGCAGACCTGATCAGCACGGCAAGCCACGTTGCAGCCACCGCAATGCTTCGGGTCGTCTTGGGGCACAGCCGCGCCATCGCAGACCATGCAATCGTCGACACGACCGTTACACTCGTTGTCCTTGCCGTCACCGCAGATCTCGACGGCGGCGTCTGGCACACACGCACAGATCTGCGATTCGAAATTTTCCGCGTCCACGCACCCCCAGTTGGGAGAAATTGGACAGTCGCCCGAGGTCGCGCAAGTGCGCGTGCAAATGCCGCTTGTTGGGTCGCGACGCACGCACAGCCCAGAGGCGCAGTCCTCCGTGCGTTGACACGGAGCGCCGAACTCCGCGCCTGTCGTCGGAATGGCCGAGTCGTCTGCGCTGCAGCCGACGGTCAAGAATACGAGAAGCGTGATAAGCCAGCTGAAGGCGCCGGTGACGGCGCGCGGACGTTCAATACACGACATGACACCCCGGTTGGTCAGTGCAATCGGAAACCGTGCGCGTGGAGCAAGCAGCTGCGACGCCCTCGCAGTTATCGTCCCAGTAGCAGCCCTCCTGGTAAATGCAGCTGGACGAGCCGTTGAACAGGCTGCAACCCCACGAGCTGCCGCTACACTTCTTGCTCGAAGTGCTCCAGTAGCAACCCTGCTGGGCGTTGCAGGAATAGGACGAAAACTGCGCGTAGCAAGAACTCGAGACCCCTGTGCAGTCCCCCGATTTCTTGCAACCGGTCGCAAGAGTGCATTGCGTCAGGGTGAGTAGCGAACAAGGCGTCGCGGTCCCGCCGCAGTACGGGTTGGAGCCACCGCCGCTCCCGGCCGTGCCGCCTGAGCCTGAACTGCCGCTGACTCCGCCAAAGTTCCCGAATCCGCCCGTGGCCCCGACGCCGCCCCCACCAGCGCTTCCGCTCTGACCGCCCGCAGTGGACCCTCCAATCGCGCTAGCATCAAACTCGAGCATCGCGTCCGGTGGACCCGCGGGCCCGGCGCCACCGGATGGTTCGTCCCCGCAACCGGTTTGCCCCAGCAACAGTAGTGTCCCGAACGCGGCGATGCACGCGGCGGCCGAGTCGTAATAAGCAGTTTCACGCCCCATGAACTCTAGAATATCGAAACGCTGGCGGCGCGTGACGAGGTTTCGGAGGCCTCAGCGCAAATAGGTGCGACGGTGTACGCGAGCTGCAACCCCACCAGTCACCTGGAAGGCTTGCGTCAACGCAGTTGAGCAAGATGTGCACAACTGCCAGTCGCCAGTTGAGCAGAATCTGCACAACTTGCCGCAAACCGCGACCGGCTCGGGCCGAAAGAGCGGCACCGGATGGGTGAATAGGGTCGTGGAGGGCGTGGCGACGCGCTTCCATGACGCACGCGCCTGTCTGGATCGCGACGACGGCCGCCGCGCCGAGGTCGGAAAGCGGCCGCCGCGCTGGGCCCTGCGTTCAGGGACAGGACCGGCGCGGGCTCAGGCCGCCGAAACCCACAGGCGATTGCAGTGAGGCTGTCCGACTCAGTGAGCGCCACGCCAAACCAATCCGCGGATTTCGTCGCTTTGGCAGACAAAATGACCTCCCGCGCCCCAGGCCGCCCTTGACTCCATCCCAGCCCTGACTACATTCGCCCCACTCGTCTGCTAGCACTCGCTGCATGTGAGTGCTAACGACAGAAACGCTTTAGTTTCAATGGGTTACAGGTCTCGGAGACCATACTGCCTGTCGAAATGAGCACCGCGGGCTTCGGTAGGGGGCCGCGAAACCAACCAAAACGCAAAGAGGGATATCTCACATGAAGATCCGACCGTTGCAGGACCGCGTGATTGTGAAGCGCGTCGCTGAAGAAGAGAAGACCAAGGGTGGAATCATCATCCCGGACTCGGCCAAAGAGAAGCCGATCGAGGGTGAAATCATCGCCGTGGGCAATGGCAAGGTGCAGGACGACGGCAACGTGCGTCCCCTGGACGTCAAAGCTGGCGACCGCATCCTGTTCGGCAAGTACGCCGGCACCGAGGTCAAAATCGAGGGCGAAGAGCACCTCATCCTGCGCGAGGACGACATCCTCGGCGTCCTGATCAAGTGAGCCTGAAGGAGAACTAAGAACATGAGTGCAAAAGAAATCGCGTATCAAGAGTCGGCTCGCAACCTCATCCTCGCTGGCGTCAACGCTCTCGCGGACGCAGTGAAGGTCACCCTCGGCCCCAAGGGTCGTAACGTCGTGCTCGAGAAGAGCTTCGGTTCCCCCACCGTCACCAAAGACGGCGTGACCGTTGCCAAAGAGATCGAGCTCGAAAACAAGTTCGAGAACATGGGCGCCCAGATGGTGCGTGAAGTTGCCAGCAAGACGAGCGACGTCGCCGGCGACGGAACGACCACGGCCACCGTGCTCGCGCAGGCGATCTTCCGCGAAGGCGGCAAGCTCGTTGCCGCCGGTCACAACCCCATGGAAGTGAAGCGTGGCATCGACAAGGCCGTCGTTCTGCTCGTCGACGAGCTGAAGAAGATGGCGAAGTCCACCAAGGACCCCAAGGAGATCGCCCAGATCGGTACCGTCAGCGCAAACGGCGACGAGACCATCGGCAAGCTCCTGTCCGAGGCCATGGAGAAGGTCGGCAAAGAAGGCGTCATCACCGTTGAAGAAGCCAAGAGTGCCGAGACTTCCCTCGAGGTCGTGGAAGGCATGCAGTTCGACCGTGGCTACCTCTCCCCGTACTTCGTGACGGACCCGGAGCGCATGGTTGCCAAGCTCGAAGATTGCTACATCCTTCTCTCCGAGAAGAAGATCAGCAACATGAAGGACCTGCTGCCGGTCCTTGAAGCCATCGCTCGTCAGCAGAAGCCCCTGCTGATCATCGCCGAGGACATCGAGGGCGAAGCCCTTGCGACCCTCGTCGTGAACAAGTTGCGTGGCACCCTCAACTGCTGCGCCGTCAAAGCCCCCGGCTTCGGCGATCGTCGCAAGGAGATGCTCAAAGACATCGCCATCCTCACCGGTGGTCAGGTCATCTCCGAGGAGCTCGGTCTCAAGCTCGAGAACGTCACCATCACGGACCTCGGTCAGTGCCGGTCGATCAGCATCGACAAGGACAACACCACCATCGTGGACGGCGTTGGCAAGAAAGAGAAGATCACCGCTCGTCAGGGCGAGATCCGCAGCCAGATCGAAAACACCACCAGCGACTACGACCGCGAGAAGCTCCAAGAGCGCCTCGCCAAGCTCGTTGGCGGCGTTGCCGTGATCAAGGTCGGTGCTGCCACTGAGACCGAGATGAAGGAAAAGAAGGCCCGCGTCGAAGACGCGCTGCACGCAACCCGCGCAGCCGTTGAAGAAGGCATCGTGCCCGGCGGCGGCGTCGCTCTGATCCGCGCTCAGTCCGTGCTCGACAAGGTGGACGTCAACGACGAACAACTGTTCGGCGTCAAGATCCTCCGCCGCGCCATCGAAGAACCCCTCCGCCAAATCGTTGCGAACGCTGGCGAAGAAGGTTCGATCGTCGTGCAGAAGGTGAAGGAAGGCAAAGGCAACTTCGGTTACAACGCCCAGACGAACACCTACGGTGACCTCGTCGCCGACGGCGTGATCGATCCCGCCAAGGTTGTCCGCAGCGCACTGCAGAACGCGGCCAGCGTTGCCGGCTTGATGCTCACCACGGAGGCGCTCGTTGCTGACGCGCCGAAGGACGAGAAGCCCGCGGCCGGCGGCGGCCACGGCCACAGCCACGACTACTAAGACTTCGTCTTAGGTGTCACGCGAAGCGGCGATCTCCGAAATGGGGGTCGCCGTTTTCGTTTTTGTGCCGCGCAAGTTTTTGCCACGGCGCTTTTCTCTACTTCCCCTTCCCCTTCACCATCTTTCCTTCCCCTTCCCCCTAAACCTGCACTTGCACCAAAACTTGCACGTCGGCTTGCACTTGCACTTGCACTTGCACTTGCACTTGCACGTCGGCTTGCACTTGCACTTGCACGTCGGCTTGGACTTAGACGTCGACGTTTTCTGCTTCTGTTCTTTGGGTGAAGTGCAGGTCTAGGTTTTAGGTGGTGCAGGAGCAGGTTTAGGTGCAAGTGCAGGTTTAGGTGCAAGTGCAGGAGCAGGTTTAGGTGCAAGTGCAGGTTGAAGTGCAGGTGCAGGTTGAAGTGCAAGTGCAGGTTGAAGTGCAGGTGCAGGGCTAGGTTTAGGTGCAGGTTTAAGGGGAAGGGGTTTTGTGTGGCGGCTAATGACGTCATCGTGGACGTCGCTCCGCATCCCCGCGCCAGCTTGCGCTGTCACTGGGGGATGCATGGCACTGGGCGGCTTCTTAAGAACCAACGCGCCACGTCAGATTTCTCGACCTCCTTCTGGGGTGAAGGAGGTCTCGAAAGACAATGACTGCATCCACATCAACTTCTCTACTTCCGCATCATCGGCTACAGGCCTATGGCGTCGCGCTGGAACTGCTTCGCGCGGTGCGCGATGCGCGGATTACGGATCGGGATTCGCGGGATCAGGCGTTGCGGGCGGCGAAGAGCGCGTGTCGCAATGTCGCTGAAGCGGCGGGGCGCGTTTCGGGCGTCGACCCCGCAAGGGGGTTCCCTTCGGTCTCAAAGCGCGCGTGTTTGGCATCGCTCGTGGCGAAGCGGTCGAGGCGGTTTGCGCTGTTGAAATCGCGGTGGAAGCCGGCGCGGGATCGCGGGACGCGCTGGCGCGCGTGCTGAAGCATGGGAACACGCTGTATGCGATGTTGACGGCGCTTTCTCGGGCGGGGTGAAGGGCTCGCCGCCCGGAAATTGACCCCGATCTCGGGTGCGAAAAGAGCCCGTCTCCTGAACGGACGCGCTCCTCGCGAGCCAGAAATCGGGACCTAAACTCACTTCGGACCCTGCCGATCACCGCCGATCTTCCATTCGATCGGGTATAAAATGAGCCACAATGGTGCGATCGTCTGATCGTGACTGATCGGATGCTTGCGTATTCGTCCGTTCCGTGTCATTTGCTCAGTGTGGCCACTCGACCCGAGAAAAAAGCAATCGCCGCCATTGGCTCGTCGTCCGCGAAGCCGGGGCCTTCTGAGGTACTCCACTTCCTGGAGTCGAAAGCGCGGCGCAAGCAGATTCCTAACGACGCGGCACGGCAGCGCTCAATGGCGCTGCGTCAGTTGGTGTCCGTGCTTACTGAAGACGAGCCGCGCGAACTCCACTGGGTTTTGGACAATCTGGAGGATATCGCCCGGCGATGGGCGACACAGAACGCCGAGGCCAAAGGGCAGACCTCGCGCACGTACCTGAGTCGAGCTCGGTCGTGCATCTCTGACTATCTTGCTTGGCGGCAGGATCCGAGCGGATGGACGTTTCGTCAGCGCAAGTCACCTCAACGGAAAGTGCGCGCGTCCGTCAAAAAGGCTGAAACACGCCATTTGCCACTCGGTGACGGGGCTGACTTCGAGTTTATGCTTCCAGCACGCGCCCTCACGATGGCCGACGTGGCGCGCATCACGCACCACCTGGCGTCGTTCGCGCAGGACTTTGATCCCAACTATGGCGAGCACGGTATCGACTTGGTCGATCAAAAATGAGACCCACCAGCGAATGGTTGCCGCGAGAAACCACGCGATCTGCGAACTAGGAGAGAGTCATATGAACAGTCGAAGATTTGGATCCATTGCCAGGGTTGCCGCACGAACAAGCCATCGGTGTCACCTCTGCCATTCTCCCGTGGACATTGCACTGTACGGCCGGACCGGGAGCTTTGGCGGTGAAGAGGCAACTGTGGATCACCTTGAACCGCAGTCATTCGGTGGCAACGATGAATTGCCCAATTTGCTGATTGCTCATGGGCGATGCAACTCGACGAGGGGCACGCGTCCGGTCGAAGAGGTGAGGTCGGAACTTGCGGGCACGACGTCGAGGCCGTGGAGTGGCGGAGAGCACGTGGGCGCGGCAATTTTTGTCGGGGGGGCCGCTGTCGGTGCCGGGCCACCTGTTCCGCGATCCCGAAACGGAGGCGTTCAACTGGGGTGCTGCTGGGCTCACCGGCGGAGCGGCGGCACTCATCGTTCTGGGACTTGCCTTGTAGCGGCGGAATCCGCTCGCAAAACGCGGGCAGCCACCAAAGAAGGGAACACAATGGGTAGAAAAGGGATCACCGTGACACAAGAATCACCATCTGGTCGCAACCAACGATTCCAGGTGGGATCGCGCGGCGTCTCGCGCAGCGCGCTCGTAAAGGAAATCGGTGCCGGCCAACACCCGGGGTACCACGTGCGCAAGATCAATGGCGTCGACACGCCGGTGTCCAACCCGGACGGGTCGACGCGGAATAACCTCGGTTGAAAGGAACGGCTCTCTATGGCGATCTACTATGTGAACAACAACGCACAGCCCACCGGTGAGCACGAGGTGCATTGCACCGGCTGCAGGCATATGCCCGCATCCAACCGGACCAACCTGGGCGATCATCAAACCTGTCAATCTGCCGTTTCCGCTGCCAAGAAGCACTTTGCAAACGTGGACGGGTGCTACCACTGCGCTGGGCCCTGCCACACGCGCTGAATGCGTTCTTGTGTTGTGGGCCAGTTCGCCGACTGCGATCATGGCATGATGTGATCATCCACGCGCGGTGTTTCTAGACATCTTGGGCCCGAAGCCGCGAGATGTGAGGAGTCGCGCGCTCAGGCGCGTGCCCGTTGGGGAAGTGGCGACTCGCGATCGGTCGCGTCCCTGGCGCTTTGACTTGAACCGTGCGTTCAACCACTCACAACGGCGTTCGGACCAGAAGCATGGTCCAGGCTCGGCCAACCTGCGCCGGTGTGCGCGAGCGCTCAGGTGGGGCGAACGTTGATACCACCGCGAGCCGACGTCGCCCGGGCCGACTGGTGCCCCCGCTATTCCGTCTCCCTGCCACGCCTCTCCAAAAAGGTGGCATTTCGGGCGAGAATCCCGTTGCGCTCTTGACGGCGGGGCGCGAGAAGATCAAGACCGGCGCCAATGGAGACGGCCGAGCCTTCCGCCAGGCTGCTCAACGTCCCCGCCGTGGGGCCGGCGAGATATCGTTCGAATCTCATTCGGCTTGCCGTGTGCGAACTTCGTTTTCCGACACTGTTTGAACTGGAGCGCGACCGGCCTCCCATCGACTTTGCTAGGACGATACGTCGGGACTACCCCACATATGAGTTACGCAAGGACCTGAGCATCAATCCCGAAGGCGTCGCCCAGGCAAAAGCTCATTCTTTCCGGTCTCGCAAGGGGCAGTGGACAGTCATGCTGCGCCCCGCGGCACTGACTTTGGAGACGCAGAAGTACGGCTCTTTTAAAGAATTCTCCGATAAGCTCGCTGCGATTGTGGAGGCCGGCAAGCGGGTAATAGACAGCAATTTCTTCACTCGCGTGGGATTGCGCTACATTAACGCCTTGCCATTCGCATTGCAGACCATCGCGGACTGGGTCAATCCAGAACTTGTGAAGCCACTGGCTGATGGCGTGTTTGGCGATGTGGAAGAACATGTCCTGCATGTGCGAGGGGCTACCGCACTTGGTGGCTACAGTTTTAGACATGGGGTGAACAACACCAACCAGCGCGGTGATCAGGAGTACATTCTTGACTTCGACTTCTATGCGGAAGACGTTGACGTGGCCAATGTCATGTCAGTGGTAGAGAAGCTCCACGAACAAGAGTTCGCCATGTTTCGTTGGAGTCTGGGCGCCAAGGCGATTGACGCGCTCGGGCCGTCTACTTTGGGAAAGCTAGGAGGCTAGGTGTTGCAAATTGCTCCAGTGGACACCGCCGATTACCTGAATGCCGGGCTTGATGAGCGAAAGGGCCGCGAGGAGACGCGGCGGCCAGACTTTGCGGCTTACGAGCTTCAAGAGACAGTCTTTGTTGCATACGAGTCGAACTTGCCGCCGCTACAGTCCATGGGGCAACAAACTCAGACATCCGAGGACGTCGTCCGCCATCGTCCGTTCAGGATTGTCCCAGAAAAGCGCCGACGGTCCGTGGATGTCAACGAGATTGAAAAGGCACGGGCGGCGCGCTTGAGACTGCTGGCGCGGGAGCAAGAAGGCGCCGCGTCTCCAGAGGACAGTGCGCGATTCGAAATCCTGACACAACGCCTACGCCGACTGAGTCCTCGAGTCGGCGAACAGGACATTGAAGTGATTGCGAACATGCTGGACGATGCTGAAGCTATTTCCGAGACAGTCGAAGCGATTCGGAAAAAGTATGGTCTGGGGCGGTGAACCCGTTTCTTTACCCGAAAACGAAGCACGTTCGGCAACAAACCCCGCGACAGTACGCAACGTACCAGAGCTTTAAGCCCGCGCTCCAACGGGAATTCAGACGGCGCTGCGTGTATTGCCAGATGCCGGATTCGATCGTTAATCCACAACTGTATGGGGTCGACCACTACCGTCCCAAGACCTTGTTCCCGGAGTGGGAAACAAGGTATGAAAACCTGTTCTACTGCTGCAATCCTTGCAACAGCAGAAAGGGTGACTACTGGCCTTCGGTCGCCAAACTGCGGACGCATTTCATCCCGAACCCGTGTGATCATGAGATGTTTCGGCACCTTCGCTTCAGGGGAGCGACCGTAACGCGACGATCCAACGCTGGTGCCATCGCGCTCAGACTGTTGGACTTGAACGATCCGGAGGTTGTCAAGAAACGGGAGCTTGTTATCGAGTCGATCGCAGTGTTCCTGGAAAAGAGAGCAGAACTTCTATTGCTGCGGGGGCAACTACTCTGTCTCGATCGCGCTGATGCGAAAGCCGATATCCAAACCTTACAGGCAAACCTAGAGAAGATTCGCAGTCATCTCACCATCCTTTGTGGCGCAGAACCCCCACCAGATGACCTCCCAACGCACTCGCCGGTGTAGCTGACCATAGGGTCGTTTCCAGAGCGTCAGTGAGTCACGCGCACGCGCTTCGCGGCCCTTGGCTGCGTCGCACACGATCGCGTCACATGCGGAGCGCCCGGCGCACCCGCGCCACCGCTTCCTCCGGCTGCGACAACACCAGCGCGGCAGGAAGCCGCAACACGCGAAACCCGAGCCGCGCGAGCGCGCGGTCTCGGCGCGCGTCGGCCGCGGTGCGGCGGGCGTGGTAGCCGCCGTCGACTTCCACGATGAGGCGCGCGCTGGGCGCGCAGAAGTCAGCGATGTAACGACCGATGGGCACCTGCCGCCGGAACTGCACACCGAGCTTGCGAGCGGAAAGCTGCGCCCAAAGCGCCGCCTCCGACGGCGTGAGCGCGAAGCGCATTTGCCGGGCGCGCTGCTGAACGACCGCTGACGAAGAACGCTGACCTTTCCACATGCTGCACCTCCACGCCCGGGGAGCGGCCGGGCTTCGGAAGTCCACGGCGCAGGCTACGTGACACGCCCGAGGGAAAGCGCACGACGTGGCGAGCGCGTCAGCCTGCCAGGCATCGTCGCGCACGTCGGGGCGTGGCGCGGAGCGTGCGCCCAATGCAGAAGCCCGGCCGCGGGCGGGAGTGGTGCGCTGGTGGAATGGTCAGCGACTGCGGGAGGCGAGGCAGTTAGCGCTGTGCTCGCGGAGCCTGCTGCTGCGGAGCGACACGTTACACATCGCAGCAGTCCGAGTGTGCCGTGTCTGCACGAACCGCACTGACCTCCCCCTGCCGCGCGAGCGCTTGCCGCAGTGTGAAAAGCGTCGTTCGCAAGGTCGGCCAAGGCGCGCGGCAAGCGCGCAGCCCGGCTTTGGGGGAGGTCGAGCGGCCGCAGGCGGTTGCGTGAGACAACACCGTGGCCAACCTGCACCAATGCCCGCCGAGGACGCGCGGGTGGGGGCAGCCCAACGGCAAAGGTTGTCCGCAGCGCACTGCAGAACGCGGCCAGCGTTGCCGGCTTGATGCTCACCACGGAGGCGCTCGTTGCTGACGCGCCGAAGGACGAGAAGCCCGCAGCCGGCGGCGGCCACGGCCACAGCCACGACTACTAAGACTCGTTCTTAGGCGTCACAACGCGAAGCGGCGATCTCCGAAATGGGGGCCGCCTTTTCCTTTTTTGGGTTTCCCCCCCCCCGCCGGGGGGCGGCGCCCCGTCCCGCGCAACGCAACCGTGATGCATCCCGAGGCCGCGGGCGGCCGTGCCCGACGGGAACCCCCCAAAGCGGGGCTGCGCCCCCGCCGCGCCAGCTGGTGCATCGTGTAGCCGAGGGCGATCGAGTTGCGGCGGGTGCTCGCGCGGCAGGGGGAGGTGACCCGCGTCGTTCCTGGTCGGTGCTTTTGCGCGAGTGGTTTGGCGGGCGTAGCCTCTTGTTCGGGAAGGACCGAATTTGTCGCTTCGTTCGAAATCCGTTGCATGGCTGGCGCTTGTCATCGTTGGTTGCGCCTCGCCGTCCGATGCGAAGCGCACGAACGCCATTGCGCCGCCGGTGCCTTCAAAGATCGAGAAGCGACCTCCGCCACCCACCAGGTTGAAGCCTCCCACCATCGCCGAGATTTGGCACAGTGCGCTGGCGGGTCGCAACGACGAAGCCCGCGCGCTGTTGGAGAGAAAGTTCCCCAGTGTTTCGGAATTCCCGCAACGCCCGCTCGACCGGGTGACGCTGAACCCACTCGACGATGGACGCTGGGCAGTCGCGATTCGCGGTGGCTACTTAGTGCTCAGCGCCTCGGGCAAACCAGAGCGCTTCGTGCCGGTCTCCCTGATGGACGCGAATCGGCCTGCCATGGAGGTCGTTCCGGGCACCGGGCGGGCAATGGTCGGGGGCGACATTCTCGATATCGAAAGCGGGCGGCTCGTGCGGGAATTGACATCAGTGCGTTCCGCGATCGGCGGCGGCCGTGTGGCTTTGGTCAAGGGCGGCGAGCCTCCGCAGATTGTCGTTTGGGATGTGCGCGCGGATGCAGAGCTCGCGAGAATTGCCGCGGGCCCCGGGGTGTATCCTGAAAGCCTCCGGATTTCGCCCGATGGCTCCGTAGTCTTCATGCGAAGTGGAGGGGACGTCGAGCGCATATACGACGCAGGAACGCTCCAATTGATCACGCGTTTCGGTCCGGCTGAGTTCATGGACTCGGCTTTAGCTCCCGACGGCAAGTTGCTGGTCTTGGCGAGCACGGACTATTCGACACCGGGTGAGGTGCAACTCGTCGATCGCGTCACGGGCAAGCTGCTCCGGCGCTCCGGCGCGTGCGGTCCGCATCGAAGTATCGCGATCTCCGCAGATGGCAAATATCTCGCGGTGGGTGGTCCAGAGCGCGTGTGTTTGATGTCGCTGCCGAGCCTACGGAAAATCGGTGTGACTTCGGAAATCAACCCAACACACGACAAGCACGTAAGGGTGTACTTCCGTGCCGACGTGTTGGTAACCCAACCAGCTTCCGGTTCGACGATGCTGTTCAGTTTGCCGACTTTGCGCAGGCGCTTCGCCGGCAAGGGGTCGCCCTATCGTCTGGCCTCCGGCGAAATTCGGATCCTGAAGTCCTCCGGTGAGATCACTCGTCTCGACGCAAAATTCCGCGAACACGCCGTGCGCACGGTGCCCGTTCCGTTCCTCTGGGCGCTCGATGGTGGCGGCACTCCGGAAGAGGTGTTCGCCGCTCGAGCGCGGTTGGGTGAGGTCGCCTGCGATCTCTCGCCGTGGGTTGTGCCTTGCAGCGGTGGCGCGAAGTCCGTGAAGCGCTCTGACTAGACGGCAAGCGCCTTCAGCACCCGCGCCACCGCTTCCGCCGGCTGCGACAACACCAGCGCGGCAGGAAGCCGCAACACGCGAAACCCGAGCCGCGCGAGCGCGCGCTTCCGGCGCACGTCAGCCGCGACGCGGCGGGCGTGGTGGCGTGCGGGTTTCGTTGCGTTGGCCTTTTCCCGTCCACTTTGCCTTCACCATCTTTCCTTTCCCCATCTTTCCGTCCCCTTCCCCTTTCCCCTTCCCCTTCCCCTAGACCTGCACTTGCACTTGCACGTCGGCTTGCACCTGCACTTGCACGTCGGCTTAAACTTAAACGTCGGCGTTTCCTTGTGCCGTTTTCTTGGGTGAAGTGCAGGCCCAAGTGCAAGTGCAGGTTTAGATGCAAGTGCAGGGCTAGGTCTAGGTGCAGGTTGAGGTTTAAGGGGAAGGGATCTTGTGTGGCGGCTATTGACGTCATCGTGGACGTCGATCCGCATCCCCGTGCCAGCTGGCGCTGTCACTGGGGGATGCATGCGCGTTGTGCATTTTGGAAGAACCGACGCGCGCTACGTCAGATTTCTCGACCTCCTTCGTGGGTGAAGGAGGTCTCGAAAGACAATGACTGCATCCACATCAACTTCTCTGCTTCCGCATCATCGGTTACAGGCATATGGCGTCGCGCTGGAGCTGCTTCGCGCGGTGCGGGATTCGCGGATTACGGATCGGGATTCGCGGGACCAAGCTCTGCGCGCGGCGAAGAGTGCATGTCGCAACATTGCAGAAGCCGCAGGGCGCGTTTCCGGCGCCGACCCCGCAAGGGGGTTCCCTTCGGTCTCAAGGCGCGCGTGTTTGGGATTGCGCCGGGCGAGGCCATCGAGGTGGTTTGCGCAGTAAAGATCGCGGTGGAAGCTGGCGCGGGATCGCGGGAAGCGCTGGTGCGCGTGCTCACGCATGGGAATGCGCTGTACGCGATGTTGACGACGCTATCGCGGGCGCGGTGAGCTTGAAGCCGGCGTCTAGTTCGAGTCAATCGCAACCGTGGCGTTGCGGCAGCGCGTGCCGCAGATGCCGTGATGGCTGAATTCGACCTCCCGTTCGAATTCGTAGACGGGCGACCCCGCCGCGTCGTCAATTCGCAGCTTGACCTTCTCACGGTCCGGTCCCGGGCCGATAACTGACCAAAGTTGCACCCGGATCAACTTGGGTCCGATCAACAACACTTCTCCCTGCGGGCTCATCTTGGACCATGACCCCGGTGGTGAATGGGGACCGAGGGGTTCAACCAGGTGGGCAGCGGTGCAGCTCCAGCCGACGCACCAGTTGATGCTGCCGTCGTTCAGCGCGTCGTAGGCTACCGGCACCAGTCCGGAGATCGTGATGTGGTCGTAGCACGCTGCCAGGCAGCTTCCCCGCGAGTCGGAACAGCTCAGCACCGGGAGAAGTGCCACAACCAAGGCAATGCTCAAGCGCATGTGTTCCAGTGTGGCACAGACAACCAGCAGCGGCTCATGCGCGAACGCGGAGCCTGCCGGGAAAGGGGCCAACCGCACCCGCCAGAGGACGGGTTGGCTTGCAGTTCGTCAGTCAGTAGTGCAGCGCGAAATAGTGGCAGACGCGCGCCTCGCGGCGGAGCGCTTCAGGCGGTCAGCGCAGAACGAGCCCTCCGTGGGCATCGACGCCTTCTGCGGTTTGCGCGATACGCCGAACGTTAAACTCGAAGAACTGCCCGGGAGCAATGACCGTCGCTGCGGCCCGAGTGACAAGCGTGAAATTGCAGTGCGGGCCGGGTAGGTAGTCGATCAACTCCGTCGGAACACGCACCTCGCCGGCGTCTGAGTCAACTTCGCATCTCACCTGTGCCCACCAAGTTGTACCCATTGATTCGTTGGTGCACGTTAGTGACACAAACACCATGGCTGCGGCCACGGGGCTCCAGCTTGCGACAAACTCCCGGTCAACACGCAGTTCCAGCGCCTTGGCACCGGGCGGTCCGCTCCGCGATGGTGCGAGCGTCGGGCTGGACAGTTGCAGAGGCGGCGGACCACGAAGCTCAGTGTCTGCAAACGGCGCCTTCGCCGGCGACTCGGAGGCCGAGAGGCGGAGCATGATGGGCGCGCCGGGCTCCCAGAAGTCCGCAGGTTCCACAGTGGTCTCAGTAGAGGACGATGAATACGTGTTGGGACCGGACATCATTTCAACACTGGCGATCCCGTAGTCGGTGGAGCCAGATTCGCGGGTGCACGTTTCGACAAAGCACGAGCCCATGGGTAGTTGTGTGCAAGTGAGCTTTGGCGTGCTCAGAACGGAACTCGGAGCGACGATCAACCCCTCCCCACGTCGGGTGACGTTCAACATCGCGAGGGGAGTGTGGTGTACTACTTCTTCTCCTTCCACCATGACGAACGGTCGCGGAACTCGGGGCTCTTCGTCTGTTGAACCACAACCGCTACACAGCGTCGTTGCTATGACCACAAGAAAGGCAACACCGCGCCGAGAGTGCAGCGCGGCATGTAGAGTGGCCCCCGAGTTCACGCTCAAAGACTAGGCTCCCGCTCCCGCGGATTCAATCAACGCTCGGCGCGGACAGCCAAGTTTGCCGCGCACCGACCCGCGCCAGCTGGGTGCTGGAAGTCCGCGACGCGATACTGGCGCGATCAGGCGCTTGTGGCGCGCGAACCTATTGCCCGGGACAGGCGCCGGGCTTGGGGGCCGCGAGCGTTCCCTTGCAATCGAGCGCTGGCGGTTCTGGGTAGTCCGCGGGTCCGGTGACCTTCCTTGCGGCCCAAGTCGAACCGTCGACGGAAATGAGAAGCGGGCTGGTCACGTCCCCGTCTGCGTCGCCGCACGGCGACGGTCCGCACAGCGCGCCCCGAAAACTCGTCAGGTCGATCTGGACGTCCCCTGAGACCGAAGTCACGGGGTTCGCTGCGGCGGGGACCGTGAACGGAGGTGGGTCGAAGTCGAAGTAACCGGTCGGATTCGGGACCAAAGCCCCGAGGCTAATGGCCGGTCCCGCCTTCTTCTCACGATCGCAAGCGTGGAGCGGCTGCAAGCTTAGCTCGCCGGAGCTCAGCGCAGCGAGAAACACGATAGGTGAACTGGCGGAAAGCGGAGCGGACAACGCGAGAAAGTACTCGCCGTCCGGCGTCGACGCGCACGCGCCTGCGTCGCTTCCGGCACCGCCGACTCCTCCACTGCCCCCCACCTCCACGACGCGGTCCTTGGAGCTGCACCCAAACGACAGCACTACAATAAACAGCACCGCGGCGCTTGCTCGTAGGCGTGCGACCATCACCACTTGCCCACGGCTCCCACTTCGCTCTGCGTGCAGCCCTGTTCGCTGGGGCAGATCTTCTCTCGATCGTCGATCTTCGACGCACCCGACCCGAGCAGTTTCTCCGCCCGGAGCTTCCCGGCCAGAATGTCGCCTTGTTGAACAGACACGATGCCTTCCCCAGATGAGGGCGATTATAGACTCGATCGTGGCTGCATCGAACCTTGCGGTTCTCCATTATCCTTCGAGCGCGCCCACCCAGCTGTCTCAAAAGGCATCGGAGAACCGAGACAAGCGGAGAATCGCGGGGAAAACTGCCGGAGCTCATCTTGGCGAGAGGCAGCCGCGGTGGCGCGCGCTCACTGCGTGCAGACGACCGGAACTCTCGCGTCCGCGTCCGCGCCGGTCGAGGACGCGCACTTGAGCGTCGGCGTTTTCTGCTTCGTGGGGATGCCCCGCAAGGGTTCCCTTCTGTCTCATGCGCGTGGCGCGTGTGCAGAACCGCCGCCCTTACACGTCAGATTTTCTCGACCTCCTTCTTGGGTGAAGGAGGTCTCGAAAGACAATGACTGCATCGTGCGGCGCGGGACGCGCGGATTACGGATCGGGATTCGCGCGATCAGGCTCTGCGCGCGGCAAAGAGCGCATGTCGCAACATCGCCGAAGCGGCGGGCCGCGTTTCGGGCACGGATAAAGCGCGCGTGTTCGGGATCGCGCGCGGCGAAACCATCGAGGCAGTTTGCGCAGTGGAGATCGCAGTGGAAGCCGGCGCGGGATCGCGGGAAGCGCTGGGGCGCGTGCTGAAGCATGGAAACACGCTGTATGCGATGTTGACGGCGTTATCGCGGGCGGGTGAGGTAGCGAAGGCGCTGGAGGCGCGCCCAACGCCTGCAGCGCCTTCAGCACCCGCGCCACCGCTTCCTCCGGCTGCGACAACCGTCGTCGCTTTGGGCGTTGGGTCCCGCGGCAGCGCTGCCACCCACGCCCGTAGTGCCAGCCGTACCGCCCGCGCTCTGCGCGGCAACCTGGGCTCTGCGAGGTGGATGCCGTGCAGCCGCCGACCAACAAGTACTAACGCGGTGCGCGTTCAACGCTGCAAATAGTTCCACGCAACGGCCGTCATACCGGTCGCGCCGCCTACTGAGCGCTGTGATGCGAGCTTCCTCTTGGCCAGCTCTGGGGGGAGCCATACGACGCCGTCGCCCGCGTACACCGCACCGTGGACGATACGACAATCGGTGGGCCTGTCACCACGAAGGCGGCTCACGCGGTGGAACTTCCTATGCCCTTCGCCGGCTAGCTTCGCTGGAATGATCGGACGACCGACGCGATGGTTCACTTCCAGGCGATGCACAGCAAACGGTACTGGCCTGAGCATGCGGGCGTTGCCGCCCAGGAGATCCACTCGGAGTTGGTTACCTTGTAGCGACCCGCCTTCTGTTGGGATCCCGATGAAACCGTCCAGCCCGAACAGTTGTCGGCGTGAAGGGAACCGTCTGCGTTGCTCCCGCTGTGCCAGAAGGAGTCGTTGTTGCCAACGGCGCCAAGGACTGCGGTTTCGTCAAGAGCGACGTCGATGGTGCCATCGAGCAAGTCTGCCCAGTCATCTGCGATCTTCTTTCCATTCACGTCCACGATGGGGCGGTTCGTGGGCAGTGAGTAGGTCGTCGGCATGTCGCGAATCTCGTCAGTGGCCGTCACTGAAATGAACGCGTGAACGGAGGCGCCAGTGAGCGCCGCCTCCGCAGCGAGAGCCGTCACGCACTTTGCGTCGGCCCCTGCGCGTCCACCCAGACTGCTCTGGGTCTGACCCGCATGGAACAGCACCAAGTTGTTTGACGCCAAACCACCGTCCGGGCCCGCGTCGGCGCCGCCCGTTCCAGCACTGGCGTCGGAGCCCGCGTCGGTTCCGCCGGTTCCAGTGGCGTCGGAGCCCGCATCGGTTCCGCCGGTTCCAGCACTGGCGTCGGAGCCCGCATCGGTTCCGCCCGTTCCAGCACTGGCGTCGGAGCCGCCATCTACTCCAGCGCTGCCGCCGGTTGCGCCACCTGAGCCACCCGTTGCGCCGCCTGCTCCACCCGTCGCACCGCCTGCGCCACCGGAACCACTCGCTCCGCCAGTTCCGCCGCTGCCCCCTGTCGAGCCGCCGGTTCCGCCGGTTGCGCCCGCGCTTCCGCCGTTGCCCTTTGGTCCGCTGTCGTCGTCACTTCCACAAGCCCCGAGGCTAACGGCCCCAGCGAAGACGACCCATGGAAGTCCACGAAGGGGACTCGGTGTTGCGGCCCAGCCCTTTTTTTTTGCCCCAGTCATGACTTCGTTCGTAACCGCTGCAAAGAGGGCAGTCAACCCGCTGCACGGACGTGTCGCATCCAACCGACGCGGATCGGGTTGGCGGTGGCGGAGCTGGCGCTGGCTCTTGAGCACGGGGCATTTGCTCGCCGCCAGCGCCAGCGCGGTGACGGGTTCACTCGGACGGCGCCCGTCAGTAGTGCAACGCAAAATAGTGGCAGACGCGCGCCTCGCGGCGGAGCGCCTCAGCCGCCAAGGCTCGCAGCGGGCGCAAAGCCTGGCTCAAGTAGTAGTCAAGAGCGTCGGCCCCCGTTTCTCCAGAGCCGGTAACATCCGCAGCGAGCACTCTTTTCATCACCGCACTCAGCTGCGCTTCGTCCACTTGGACCAGCCTTTTTGTCGCAGCATCGGGCAGCACCCAAACAATCGGCACGTCGTCGTCGTCCTGGCCACCCATTCGGGCCGGTGGGGCCATGGCGTTCCCGCCCAAGAGCGCATCTGCCAGAGAATCGAACGACACAAAGGGGTCGTAGTTCTTGGCTCGGAAGTGCGGCAATGCACGAAGCCCCGGGGCACCGGCGTTTTCGATGCTCTCCATGTACTCGTTCTCGATCTCTCTGCTTGGAGGTATTGGGGGGCCCCAGGCGTCGTCGTAGAGATTGGGCGAACCGAGCGCTGTCGGCGCGTGCACTGGGACCCAGTCGCGCACGGTGACTGCCTCCTTGGTGAACGGATTGATGGCTTCCCGCTCTTCCCGTTCGGCCTTGGCCGGCACCCAGCCAGGGAAGAGCCGATCAAGATCGTCGTCGGTCGCGACAAAGAACGTGTGATAGGTCCCCATCAGTCGAGCATCGCATAGCCGCTTCGGACGCGGCAATGGACTCGCGGCACGCCACAGGTCCGGCGCTGCACGCTGCGCTTCAAGCACTTCCACACCCGCGCCACCTCTTCTGCCGGCTGCGAAAACACGAGCGCGGTGAGGGGCGCAACATCCACCCGCAACACGCGATATTCGAGTCGCACAAGCGGGCGGTCCCGGCGGTCAGCCTTCGCGCAACATCCCTAGGCTCCACGCGGCTCTTTGGCGCACGGCCACGCAGCTCGTGCGTCTGGCGGGCCATGGCGAGCAACGCTTGCAGCGAAATCAGCCCGCGTAGCGCGCGGCGCGGCACAAACCCGGCCCATTTCGCCAGGGCATCTACATTGCACGCTGTGCGCGCAGGAGGTTGCCATGCTGCGTCACTCGCCCCTTCTCGCCGCTGTCGCTCTCGTCGCGGGTCTGCTCGCGCCCGCTGCGGCTGCGCCGCCGCCCGATCTGTCGATAGCGTCACTTCGCGTCGATGGCGCGTGTCGCATCCAGCTGCGCATCAAGAACGCAGGCGGGCCCCTCAGCGCAGTCTCCCACGGCGCCGCTCAAGCCTCGATCGACACGGGTCTCACGCTGCACCAAGTTGCGCTGAGCCGCATCGATAGCGGAGGCGCACTTCGCAGCCCCGGAGGCACGGTCCAGTACGCTTTCAAGCACGCGCTGCCCACAGCAGGATCGGTCAAGGTCACCTTGGACGCCAACCGGGTCGTGCGCGAGAAGCGCGAGAACAACAATTCCCGACGCGTTGCCGTCCCTGCCACCTGTTGGCAGCTGACGCGCAGCAAGAAGGCCGTGCGCCCGCGGGCACGCTCTCGCGCGCTTCAGCTAAACCCCGCGACGATGAGCGTGAAGCACGCCGCGCGTCGCTTCGAGGTGCAACTTGCCACCGGAGTGGATAACGATGCGCGCTGGCACTGGACCGCCAGGGTCAAGAACACCGGCACCGTGAAGATCCCAATCGGGTCGATCGCCCTGGAAGGTACCCAGCGATCACCTTCACTGAGCTCTGGCGCATCGGGTGGGGTCAACCCCTGGAGCTTGGATCCAGGTCAGGCGCGTTCCGTGAAGCTCTACTTCAATCCCTGTGCCTACGCCTACGGGCTAGCGCTCACCGCCAAGGACGCCCAGACTCGGGCGACCCTCGAGACCACCAGCGTAGCGTTGCCGCAAGTGAAGGGCTCGGACCTCGATGTCAGCATCAGCTTCGACCAGCCCAACAAGCGCCGGCGGATCCTGGTCGTAAACCGCTCGCCCGTTGCCGTGAAGCTGGGGGTGCAGTGCGTATTTCGCGACGCCACCAGCGTGCACCAGAGCAAGTGGACGGAAAAGCCCTGCGGCGGGATCGAAATGCGGCTGCGCCCCAATCAAGGCAACTCCTTCGACGGTCCGGTGGCGGCCTGGCAGCCTGGGATGCGCGGCGTCATCTTCGCGATGATCTACCGCAACCAGGATGCTTCGAACTGCGGCGGCGATGCCCGGAAGCGCATCGCGGTCGAGTCCCTAGTTCTCCCCATCGTCGGCTGGCAACCCGACGGCTGAGCACCGCTGGAGCTCTCATCGTGCCTCGTGAGCGGGCGGGAACTGGGCGCGGGACAACACCTGCCTCGGCAAGCATGTCGCTCTGCACGAAGTCATGAACGGATCGTACCGCCCAGCCAGAGACCGCGACAAGTCGATTGCGCATCGCTCGCCCGCGCTTCTCTGGTCGCGCGCGAGGCCAGTATTTGCTCGCGATGCCACGTTGACAAGCGGCCGCGCAAGGCTAGCCTTTGAAGAGGTTTCTCTGCTCAAAGGTTGAACATGCGCGCGGCGCGAACGTTCGGACTTGTTGCGCTATTTGGTCTCGGGGGCTGCGGTGGCTTGGTCGAGCCTACGCCGTGCTCGTTTGAGACCGATCTCGTGACCCGACCAGGACCGTGCGCCGAAGCAGGCAAGGAGTGTGGCGAGGCATGCGGAGCTTGCGCTAGCGGCGAGACTTGCTTCGAAAGCCGGTGCTACGCACCCCTTGGAACTACTCCGGCGTCCTGGCCGCCGATGCTGATGCGTAGTGTGTACTCGATTCCCGAAGGCATTCGCTGTACGGCAACCGAAGACGGCAAGCTCGAGCGCGTCGAGCCCGCGATTTGGCACGACAATGTTCCCGACATCACCATGGAGGTGTACTTGCGTTGCGGCGGGCAGATGCAAAGGGCGTCCAGCATGACATTGAAGGCGTCGGCATTCCCCGAGTACGCAGGGATCCACGGAGAAATGCGAGCCACAACGTTCGTTCTCAACACTCCGCTGGAGGTGCAGGCCGGCGACCGCATAGACGTGGTGTTCAGCTCGCACGGGTCGCCTAGTCTTGGACAGTCTGCCGTAGTCGGGCTCCACAAGGCGGACGTTGATGCAAACTGTAAGTTCGCGAGCTACAACAACTTTGACGGAATCGGCAAAGACCCGAACTGGGACTTCATGGCGCGGCTTCACCTTCACCCGTCGCACGGTGTGGCGCAGCAGGAGTAGGAACCAGCCCAACACTTGACGCAGCGACGCTGTTCATGTGTCGCTACTTGGGCAACGGGCATGCCATTGGAAGCTCGGACGGGCCTGACGGGGCCCACCGCTCTACGCTTGTTGCGAAACACCCGATCTGCTCACTTCCGCTTCTGGACGTGCCGAGGATTCCCCCGCGTGACACACTCTTGACGTGCGCATTCACGCGATCATGCTCATCGCGACAGTCGCCGGGTCGGGCTGCGGTGAAATCCACGAGAATTGCCTGGCGGCATGCAGCGAGAGTGTTCGCTTCGATGGAGAGGTGCCGCTCGCATTGGATGCGCTGGAGACTGGCAGCATCCGGGCGTGTGTCGGTTGGAGGTGCGTGACGGCTCGCTTGGCAGAGCCTCTGCCACCGAACGCGCCGGCAGGCTCGCGGTTTCTGCTGACGCCGCACGGGGAAGCCTCCGTAGTTGACCCGCAGCGGACTGCCATTCGTCTGAAGGTGGTACCGAGTTCGAAGTCGAGCCAAGACGTCGTTCGGCTGAGCGTCGACAACGCGTTGGGCACGCCACTCTTCGAGTTTCATCGAACCGTCGACTACAACTACCACTCGGTGTGCGGACAGCGATGCCGCAGGGCTCACGTGCAATTTGACCCTACCTCGTCTTCTGGCCTTCATTGTTCGGCACACAAGTGTGATTCTGGGTTCCGGCTTCAGACCACCCTCCAGCACTCCCCGTCAGAGCTGGAGGGTGCGACCGTGAAACTCTGCTGGAACGCGACGTGCAACAGCGGCGCCGCCGCCTTCACCGCGGTCGACAGCTTGCAAAGCTACCCTGGCAGCGTGCACCACGGTGCGTTGTTCGGTCCACTGCAAGCAAGCTTCGAACTCACCTTTGACAAAGGGTTTTCCTTCAGCGTGGGTGCGGACGTCCCGAGTTCGCAACTGAGCGACGGCGATACCTGGAGCGTCGAAATCAAGAGCAAGACTGACTCGATGCTGTTCCGCCATGAGCAAGTGGTCACGTATTCCGAGAACTATCCCAATGGCCAGGCCTGCGACGTGGTTCCTTGTCGGTACAGCAGTGTCGATGTGCCGTGATGGGGGCGAGGTCCACGCGCGCGACGCCTCCTGCAGGTATGTCGGCGGCGCCCTTTCCTGTGGCGCGTTCGGCTGCAACGGATGCCTAAGTGCTCGACCGCCGTCGGCCGTGCGCCTACTAGCTCACCACCGTACTGCGCCGGCAATACGAGATGCGACGTGCAGACGCTGAAGAACGTGTGCGATCAAAGCAGCGTCTGCAAATGGACTACGTGTCAGGGAACAGCAGCGCCGTAACGCACGGCGACTCCGGCGGCGCTTGAGTGTTCGCGTCCGCTGTTGATCCGCATTTCGATGATTGCGTTGGCACCTACCTGACGGGCTTGGTGCTTCAGCATCGCCACGAGCTCATCAGCCGGTTTGCGGCTGCTACTGACCCGAACGATGGCCACTTCCGCGTAGGGCTCTGGATGGCCCTGACCAAAGCCGTACACCGCAACGGGGCCGTCGAAGGGCGCGCTCCGTTCGCCCGTGATCACCCGAAAACCGTGTGACGAGGCCGGCCGTTTGCACGCCGGCAGCAGTAGCGCCGCCAAGACCAGCCACGAGGCAAGTCGGGTCACGGGTCGGTCTCCACCCAGAACGCCCGTCCGACAACGACCAAGCGCGGTACTTCCTCTTCGTGCGTCGTGTAGACGCCGGAGGCGTTGCTGCTATGTGTCTCCGTTAGATACCTGGTGTACACTGCATCGACCTTGACGAAGTTCGCGCCAACCGATCGCGTCTTCATGGTCAGTTCCTGGATAGCCTCCACCAGGCTCACGTCTCCCCAGGCTTGCACGACCGCCAATTGACGCGCGCCCGGCGGCACGCTCGTCGCCTTCACTCTCACCCGGCCGCGGTACAATGGCCGTTGCTCAGAGACGGAGCTGACCCGCGAATCGACTTGTTTGAACGCGCAGGAGCACAAGAACGACAGCGCGACAAACAACGCGGGCAGGCTCCAGCTACGGATGGAGGCCTTGATGAGCGTCTTCCCGCCAGCTCTTGCCTGGACTTCCATGGCTCCGCAAAGCTACCAGCGCGTTCACCGCGGGCCAAGCGCGGCGGCGGTTGCCGCTCGGTTGAACTCGACGGTATCGACGAAGAAGCGGTGCGCTCGTCCAACTTCGCCAAGGCCAACTACCGCAAGCTCGGTGAACGTGCCGGTGTGGCCGTGAAGCGTTACTAGCGCGCCCGGGACCAGCGTGGCAACGATTGGTGAGGAAGTGCGCGGCTCGGCTCGCAGCGGCAGCTGGGCGTCGATGACGTGGCTGTACAGGGTCGGCGGGGCGCTGGCTAGTATTGCCTGTGCCTTTCCCGTCACGTCCTTCGATTCAACCCATCCGTCGAAGACGAAACCGTTGTTGCCCACGACGCGGGCAAATCCGGCCCGCCGGGCGCGCAGGAATACTGGAAAGAACGTCCCGCCCTCGACTCGCGCGACCGGCTTTCCGCCGGGTGCATCGAAGAGTCGAGCACCTTCCGTTGGGAGAAGCATGCGCTCTCCTTCATGCGCCCAGAGCGCCTTCGCGTAGGACGCCAAGCGAAGCTCCGAGCAGTTCAGGGTCGCTTGGAAGCTCTGAGGCTCTACTTTTCGACGACCCCCTTCGGTGAGATCACGAACAACAGTGACCCTTGTCCCTGCGCGCCGCGCCACCGTGACGGGTGAACCCGGCTCAAGCCAAACGTGTCCCGGCACGATGTCAACGCGCCGCGCCAGCTCCAGCGGCTTCGCGCTCGCATCCAGCCACCACGTCGCTCGCACCGGCCACGAGAGATCAATGCGTGTGCGGCCGCCATCGGATGTCGCCGGCGTGAACTCGTCCACTTCGACCGCGAAAGCGCCAGCGAGATGGGCGACGGGTTGCGCGTCGTCAATCGACGCAAAAACGGGTGCGTACGTCTCGAGCGAGCCGGCATAAACGCACGCGCGCGGCTGGCGCGTTTTGAGCCAGGGGCGCGCTTTCGCGTCTGCGAGGTTCGGTGATGACTCGGGGCTGACGTCCGCATGAACACGTGGGAGCGCGGCGCGCATAGTCGCGCCAGGCGCGTATGGCGGGGGCGCGAGTACGCCTTCAACTGCCTTCTCATATGTCGCCGGGAAGATTGGCGCTTTGGAGTATTACTAGGACCATGCGAAGCCGTGGAATGACTGTAGTTGCCGTGGTGCTGTTCTCAATTGGATGCTCAAAAGCGGAGCCTGCCGGAACCGGCACCGCGGCCGCTGAAAGTAGCGCCGCGCCGGCTGCCAATGAACCGAAGCAAGTCGCTGCGCCGCCCGCCGACGCGAAGAGCATCGCCGCGTTCCGCGAAGGCAATCCGCAAGCGGGCGCACAGGCGAAGATCCACGGCTATGTTGGATCCGTCAAAGGCGACGCTTGGCCGCTCGTCGGAAAAATCGGCGACACCATGCCGTTTGTGTTCTGCAAAATGGCGTCTCCGCCGGCGGACGTGAAAGAAGGGGCCCATGTCGTGGCAGTGGGCAAGGTCGAAGACCAAGCGATGCTGCAAGAGTGCACGCTGACAGCGCTGTGAGTCCGACAAATCCCTCGCGCCAGTGAGCGTTCGGCGCCGCAGACAAGCCGTGATGAGCATTCTTGAACGTCTCTGCGGAGTGAAGCCAACGTCCATCGACTGACAGACACGCTCGCTCAGGTGGTACCATGGACGGCATGCTGAAAGGACGCTGCACTCGTCGCGCTGTCGTTCCGGTGCTGCTCTCGGTGGGGGTCGCGCTTGCGGCGGGGCCGAGCCGAGCCGACGCGCCTCCGCCAGATCGACGCTCCGTCGACTACTCGCTGAAGGTCGAGAACCTCGCGGCGTATCCCGACCACGTGTTTCTGATCTATCCGACGACGAACAGTGGCTTCGCCTACGTGCTGGAGGAAGGCAAGGGACTCACCGAACTGATGATGCGCGAGAGCTGGAAGGGCCCCGCGACGCGCCTTTACGCGATGAAGCGCACAGACTTCGCAGCGCATGCCCCGAAGCCCAACAAGTACCCCCATGGCGACGACGACGCCATCGTTGCGGTCGTCGACGCGCCTCCTGCGCCCCCGCGTGCATTGAAGGCCGACGCCGAAATCGAGTACCCGGAAGGCGTCCCCCTCGACAGCCCTGTGGTCCGCGTTGAAAAGGTGTTTCGCATCAGCGCGCTGACGAGCGATCGCTTCGAGCTCACGCTAGTGCGCGAGACGGAGACGACCAAGGATGGCCGCTCCCGCCCGAGGCCCCGCGCCGCGCCAAGCGCTGCGCCGTCAGCAGCTGCACCACCACCGACCAAAACGCCCGCGGCGTCCCCGTCCGCGGCGGGCGTCGATCGGGCGCCGTCGTCGTCCGGGTGTCGCGGTTGTGCGGCCGCCCGCGGAGAGTCGCCGTCGTTGGGTGCGTTCGCAATCCTCGGCGCGCTAGCGTTCCTCCGGCGCCGAGAGCGACCGTCAGCTTGAAAGAGCACGCGTAGAAGCTCCGCGGCACCACGGCTGGAACCCGTCGTAACGAGACGCGCAGGACGCACGCAGAAAGCAGGCGGCTGGTCGGCGTTCCAGTTCTTTTTGAATACGTCGGCCCCGCGCATCGTCGCGCGCATCGTCGGTAGCGACCGAGTTGTCACGCGCAGATAATTCCAGAATTCTGCCTCAGCGCCGCGCTCGGTAGGTTACATTCTGTAGCGCGCACTTTTGCGCGCAAGAAGGGCAAGGCATGCGGAAGATCGTCGGCACTGGTGGAGCGCTTGTTGTGGGGTTGTTGCTGAGTTCCGCGAAAGCGAACGAAACGACCAGCGTCAGCGCTGCGCAAGAAGACGGCTTCGATGCACAAGCTTCCGCGTCCGCCAGTGGTCCGGGCAAGCTTGCTCTAAATACGATGTTCACCGCCGAGAAGATCGTGGCCACGATCCGCGTGCGCTTTCGCGACAAGAGAAAGTGTTTCGATGCTTGTCAGGCACGCGCGGATTGCGATGGCGTCATGCTGCAGATGAAGTCCATCAATTCCACAGTGTCCTGCATGCTCGGGACCAATGTGAAACAGAAACCCGTCAAGGGCTGGATGGCGTGGACGCCCGTTGCACGCTGCGCGCGGCACAAGGATTGCGATGACCTGAAGTTCTGCAATGGCCGGGAGCTTTGCGATTGGAAGACCGGCAGCGTGCGTTGTTCCAAAGGAACGCCTCCCTGCAAGAAGGGCATGATCTGCAACGCGGCAGCTTCCCGCTGTGAGCAGCCCTGCACCGACAGTGATGGCGATGGACACAAGTCTGCGTCCTGCGGCTTTGACGACTGCAACGACAAAGACCACAGGGTCTATCCCGGAAACCACGAGACCTGCGACAGCAAAGACAACGACTGCGTTGCCTGCACGGTGGGCGACACGGATGCCGATGGTGACGGCTTTGTCAGCGCAGGCTGCTCGAATCCGATCAGCACGTCCTACAATCCGGGCTGTGGTTCGAATCCGAAAGTGTATGTCGACATGGCGCAGAAGGTCGTGCGTGGGCGCGACTGCGACGACAACAATCCCGCAATCGGGCCGGGGTCGATCAAGTGCGACGCAATCCCGTCCTTCACGCAGGTATGCACGAACGGCGCGTGGCTGCGTATCGCGTGCCCCGGCGGAAAACGCTGCCAGCCCCAGCCCAACGGCACCGGGCTCTGCTTGTAACGCGGTAGCTAGCGGAGCGGCGTCTCGCGCGGTCGTCGCCCGCCACCAGTGCGCTACGCGGATTCGAGTGCCGGCTCGATACGATCCGCGAGGCCGATCACTTGGTCAACGTGCACTTCGAACCGGGTGCTCCAAGTGAGCGCAAGGCCGTAACTGTCTAGCGAGACCTGTTCCCAGTCTTGCTCGGACTTTGGAAAGCAATGGACCTTCGCAGCACGAAGAGTCGGGCCTTGGGCGCGCGGTCTGGTCCGGGCAAAGTGCTCGGCTGCTCTTCAACGATCTCAAAAGAGCCACCGAGCAGCTTCTCCAGTGATTCACGTTCGTAGGGCGTGGTGCCGTGTGCGTCGCCTTCGCTGACGTCGTGGGTCTTGAGCAACAAGAAGCCCCCCGGGGAGACGAGCCCTGCGACTGCGTTCGCGTAGCGTGCGGCGGCCGACGGTGAGAGGAGATGCAGGCAACCGCGATCGACGGCGACGTCGAAAGCGCGATGCAGGCGGGTGTTCGTGATGTCGTCTTCGAGCCAGAGCACATCGGCCGTAGGCGCGCGCTGGCGGGCCTCTTCGAGCGCGCGCGCGGATAGCTCCGTGGCGACCACGCGGTGGCCGCGCTCGGCGGCTGCGACGGCGACTTGGCCGAGGCCAGTGCCGATGTCGAGCACGAGGGATGGCTTCGGTGCGAGCTGCGCGAGCTGCGCGACCAGGTCTGCGTCGGCCGTGTTGCTGTGCCAGGGCAGTTGCTCCGCGCCGGAGGCATACAGCTCGTCCCACTCTGCGGGACTGCGCGGCGTGACTTTCTTCCCGATGCCGCGACGCGCCAGCGCCGTCTCCAACATTTCCACGACGATGTGCACCGGGGGCGCCGGACCCAGCTTCTGCTCGCGCTCGAGGGGGGCGTCTGCGACCTCGATGCCGAAGGAGGGATGGATGACGTGCATGCCGTCGCTGACGAGCTGATCGACATTGCGCTGAACGGCGGCGCCCGCGTACATCCCGGAGTTCATGGACGGAGCGACGACCACTGGCGCTGAGGTGGCGAGGGCAATTGCAGACACCAGCGAGTCGTAGTCCCCTGTCGCCAGGCGTGACAACGTCGTGGCCGTCGCGGGCCAGACCAGGACCGCGTCTGCCCAGGTCGCTAGATCGATGTGCGGCACCCGCGTCTCGCCCTCGTACATGTCCGCCGCGATCGGATGGTGCACCAGGCTCTCGATGGACAGCGTGTTGATGAAGCGCATGGCGTTCTTCGTCGCAGCAACCCGGACTTCGAAGCCGCGGCCTTGCAGCAAGCTGATCAGTGACGGCGCATACATGGCTGCCACGGCGCCGGACAGGCAGAGCACGATCCGCGCAGCTCGGCGCAGGGGCCGCTGCGTGGCCGCCGCTAGATCGACGTGCTCGACGGCGCCGGCGGCCGTCAACAGACCGAGCATCTGATCGACCACGCTGTTTTTGCCAAGTGTGGCTCCGGTGAGCGCTTCCACGTATTCGACGACCTGCTGCCGGGATCGCGGCTCCAGCAGGAACTTCAGCAATACCTTCGCGAGCTCAGCTGACTCGGCTTGCAGCTCGTGGGCACGGCCGTCCGGCGCCAGGACGACGGTGCGGTCCAGCGTGTCGTAGATGCGCACCACGCGTGCGCGCCGCAACCGGGAGTCAGCTACCACCGTCTCAGAGTACTTGCGGTCCGACCGGACCGCTGTGGGCTATCAACTACTGCCGCCTGGAGAGCACTTGCCCCCCGCCTCCAAGAAGCAGTCCTTCGACGGGCCGCACGTGGCTTTGCCGTTCGGGTCTTCGCAGCGCTGGCATGAACCCGACGGCTTGTCTGCGCATGCCTCAAGCGCCACGGACTGCGTCGATTCGTCATCTTCGCTGCCGCAGGCCAGCACAACGCCAAAGGACGTCACGCTGAGCGCCGCAGGCAGGATCAACAGGCGTGTGCGGTTCCACATACGTTCATATTACCACCTGCCGAGCCAAACTTGATCGTTGTCATTGATCTGCCATTTGCTAGTATTTTCAGTATCTTGGTCTCAGAGCCGCGTTCCCGCCGTCTCTTTCCGCCCGCGCTTGAGCGGATCGTGGTGGGCGCGGGGCGGTGCGTTGGGCAGACCGCAATGAGCGCCTTACTGCTCGTCGCGATGGGCTGTGGCTCCGAGGACGGCGGGCAGCCGGGAGCGTTATCGGGCGGCCGAGTCGGCGAGGTGGTGCCGGAGCTCGAGCTGCGGGGCTACCTGCGCGTGGAGACGACCGGGCTGGCAACCGACGCGACCTTGGGCCCGATGAACTGGGATTCCATTCGCAACAGCACAAGCCTGAGCCATGGGCTGATCCACGTTTCGGGCTTCACCTGAACTAGCTGCAAGGCAGCGGCCCGGGACATGGCTCTGGAGTATCCAAACTACGCGGACAAGGTCGTGTTCGTCGATCTGCTGGCCGAGGGCTCCGCCACTTTGGAGCCCGTGCAGGACACCGAGTTGGACGCTTGGATACAGGGCCCCGGGATCTCCTTCACCGTCGCGACGGATCTACCGGGCCTGGGCCAACGCATCCTCAAAGACTTCTCGCCGACGGATCAGAGCTATCTCGTGGAACTCGCGTCGCGAAAGATCGTCGGGCACGCGCGAGCTCCCTCGGCGCTGTACGCGGCCATCGAAGCACTGTAGTTGCATCGATGCCCCCGGCTGCCGCTTGCTTTGTTGGTTGGATGTGGCGGCTTTGACGTCATCGTAACGTCCGTTGGCGCCTTCCGGTCGGTTGACCTGTCACTGGGGCATGCAGCTGCAAACGCTGTCGGCGCCGCGAGGAGCGGTGCACGTCTTGGTCGTGGCGCTGCAGGTTTCAGCCAGGTTGGAATCACCGAAAATATGCCGCTTGTCGCTTCACGCGGGCCCGCATGAAGGGGGTGATGCGGCAAAGGCGCAGGCAGCACGCTGGCGGCATTCGACTCGGCTACGTTACAACCCCAAGTGATGAGCGCGCCGCATAGCTATCTCGATCCGACGACCGCCCACTTCGTGTTCGAGAACTACAACTGGGACGTCCCCCACTCGAACTTCTTGCCTGGCATCGCTGGAAAGTGGGGCGTGCCGGTCTGGTGCTACCTGGTCAATCGCGGTCAATGCGTCGCGTCCTTTGGCGTGCGGGATAAAGACGGGCAGATCCTCGAGTTTTACTCCTTCAACAAAGCGTGCATGCGCGTCGAGCGCGAGGGCTTTCGAACCTTCGTACGCCTGGGGGACAAGCAGGTCTACGAGCCGTTTCGTCGCAGCGACGACGAGCGCATCGCGCAGACCATGATCGTGGCGTCGGGTGAGATCACCCTGCGCGAAACAAATCCGAGTCTTGGTCTCGAATTCGAAGTGGTTTACTTCGGGTTGGCGGGTGAACGCGTCGCAGGGCTCGTGCGCATGCTTACAGTTCGGAACCTAAAGAAGAAGGAGCGACGCGTCGATATGGTCGACGGCCTACCGCGTATCTTGCCCTTCGGACTCGACCAGGCTCGCATCAAGGGGATCCCGCGGCACATCGAAGGCATGATGGGCGTTACCGAACGCGGCGGCGCCGCGATGTTTCGCCTGAAGCAGACCGCAGACGACAGCGAACGCGTTGGACGCATCGAGGGTGGCAACTTCTATTTGCGCGTCGGCGTCGAAGGCACGCGCGGGCTGATCGTGGATCCTGAGGCAGTGTTTGCGGAGCCCTTCAACTATGACTCACCGAGGCGCTTCGCGGATTCGGGCGTCCGTGGCGTGCTCGCTGCAGAGCAGTTTTGGGAAAACAAGACTCCGGCCGCCATGACCGCGCGCTCCGTCACGCTGAAAGAGGGTGCGGCGACCACGCTGTGTTCCGTCTTCGGCTACGCGCCCAGTGACGGAGACTTGGACACGATTGCCGCGCGCTCCCGCCGGGCCAGTTTCGTCGAAGAAAAGCGCGAAGAAAACCGCCGCACCGTCGAAGAAGTGGCCGACCACGCATTCACCGTATCGGCTTCACCGGAGTTCGACGCCTACAGCCGACAGGACTTCTTGGACAACGTCATCCGCGGTGGCATGCCCATGACCCTGACGTTGAAAGACAAGAAGAGCACTCTCTACCTGTACTCGCGGCAGAACGGAGATCTAGAGCGCGACTATCACTACTTCGTCCTCGACCCCACCTACCTGTCGCAGGGCACGGGGCACTACCGCAGCGTGCTGCAGAACCGACGCACCGATACCTGGTTCTTTCCGGATATCGAAGCCACCAACCTGCGCACGTTCATGAACCTGATCCAGCTCGACGGCTACAACCCCCTCGAGGTCTTGGGCGCCAAGTATCGGAGCGTGGATCCTGAGGCTGCGGCGACATGGGCACAGCGTCGGATCGACAGCCCCAAGCAGCGCGCGGAACTCCTTGCCTGGCTGGAGCAGGGGTTTTCTCCGGGGCAACTGATCCTACGCCTGGAGGATCTGATCACGCTGGAAGCGGACCGGCGCACCTCCACTCTCGACGAGGTGCTTAGCTTCTGCGACGAGTGCGAAGTCGGAGGGTTACATGAGGGCTTTTGGGTCGACCACTGGCACTACAACGTGGACCTGCTCGAAGTCGTGCTGATGGTCTATCCGGATCGCGTCGACGACTTGCTCATGGGTGACAAGAGCTATACCTACTTCGACGATCCGGACGTCGTCTTGCCACGTCGTGCGCGCAGCGTCAGCGTGGGGGGCAAAGTGCGCAGCTACGGCGCCGTCTATCGAGATCCCGAGAAGCTCGCGCTGATTGAGAAGCGCGCTCAGGACCCACACGTGGTGCGCACCGAGGGCGGCAAAGGTGAAGTCTACCGCACCACGCTGTTGGCAAAGCTGCTCACCATCGTGGTCAACCGGCTGGCCACGCTGGACCCCGGCGGCACGGGCATCGAGATGGAAGCAGGCAAACCCGGTTGGAACGACTCCATGAATGGTCTGCCCGGCGTATTCGGATCAGGTCTAAGCGAAACTCTGGAGCTCGCGCGGACGGTGAAGTTGCTGCGGACGTTGCTGCCCCGACTCAAAGGCGGGCGCACCCGTACCCTTGCCGTCTACTCGGAGCTTTCGGAGTTCCAGCGCGGGGTGCAGGCAGCGATGAAGAAGCGGCTGACGGCGCGATCCAATGCCGCACTGAACTACTGGAACGAGGCAAACGCGCTCAAAGAACACTATCGCGACCAAACTCGGCTCGGCGTCGGCGGAACTGAAGAGCGCCTGCCGCTGTCGGAGCTGTCCGGTTTCTTGTCCACGGCGGACGAGTTTCTTGAGCGCATTTTCAGCGGTCGCAATCGGGCCAAGGTGATCTCGAAAGCTGGCGTTCCGTTTACGTACTTCGTCAACGATGTCACGAAGCACGAACCCACGGGTGAGACCAACCACCTTGGGTTGCCCACGACCGTGCCCGCGGCCTTCGATCAGCGCCCTGTGAAGCTCTTCCTAGAGGGCCCCGTGCATTGGCTGAAACACCGGCCCGAAGAAGCGCTGGCGGTGTACGAAGCCGTGCGCAAGTCTCCGCTCTTCGATCGCAAGCTCAAGATGTACAAGAGCTGCGAGAACATGCGCGGCGAGTCTCCCGAGCTTGGCCGTGCAGTGGGCGCGTACCCGCGCGGCTGGATCGAGAACGAATCGATCTACCTGCACATGGAGTACAAGTACTTGCTCGAGGTACTGCGCTCGGGCCTGTGTGAGCAGTTTTGGGCGGACGCGGAAACGGCCCTCGTACCGTTCATGGACCCGGCAGTGTACGGCCGCAGCATCTTGGAAGGCGCGTCGTTCATCGTGTCTAGTGCGTTTGCGCAATCGTCTCTGCACGGTCGGGCATTTCAACCGCGCCTCTCGGGCATCACCTGTGAGTTCCTGCACATGTGGCTGCTCGCTGTCGCTGGAGAGCAGCCGCTTCGGTTGGACCGTCAAGGCAAGCTGGAGCTAGCGCTAGAGCCGCGTTTGCCGGGCTGGCTCTTTACGGAGCAGGAGACTCGGCGCGAGTACCACGACTTCCGCGACGGCTGGACCGAGGTCATCATTCCTGAGAACGCGTTTGCGTTCAAGCTGCTGGGACGGACTCTGGTGGTCTACGCAAACAAGAACCGCAAGGATACCTACGGCACAGGCGCCGCGCGGCCGCGCTCCTACGAGTTGCTCTACCGCAGCGGTCGCCGCACGACGGTGAACGCCAAGGTGCTTCCTCTGCGCCATGCACGCGCAGTGCGCAATGGAGATGTTTTGCGTATGGACGTCGTGTTGCGCTGAGATGTTTTCCTGCCGGTCTTCAGAGGCCGCACTCGATCTTGCACTTCACGTTCAGACAAGCGGCCAGATCCTGGAAGACCTGCGCGCCCACGGAATGGTTGGAGACGCACGCCTGGACGCAGGGAATGTCCGCGGTCACGCAACTGTCCATACAAGCGATCAATGCGGTGCACTCGACACTTGCCGAGCACGCCGCCGATTCCGCGGCGCACTTCGCGGTGCTGCACGAGGAACACTTCGCACTGCCGATACCTCCCGTGCCCGTCGTCGCTCCGGTTCCGCTTCCTCCGAAACCGCCCGTGCCCGGCACGCCGCCCGTTCCGCCCGTTCCGCCCGTGCCGCCCGTGCCTGGGAACCCACCTGTGCCGCCTCCGGCCGGGTCCCCTTTGCAAGTCGGTGTCGTGGCCGTTCCTTCCGTGCACTCGGTTGCCCGAAACACATTACAGTTGGCTACCGCCTTCCCGCCGGAGCAGCCGGTGTCGGTCGGCGTGCAGCTGCAATCACCCGCTGGATTCAGGCAGCAGTAGTGGGCAATACCGTCGCAGGAATCGAGCGGTCCATTGGCGTGCATCGTTCCGCAGCTACAATTCTCGCCTTCTTGTCTGCAGCCAACGACCTTGCATTCGCAGGATCCGGTGTTGGGGTAGTCCGGTGTCCTGCAGCACCACGTGTTTCGGCTGGCGGGAGGCGTGCACTGCTGCGCGCTCGTACTGTCGTCAGACGTGTGGTCCGGGTCCGCAGTGCAAGTGCATCCTTGGCTTTCGCTGACGCAATGCACGTCCGGAGACGAGCCCGCCGCACCGCCGGCCCCGTCGCCGCTATCCTCCGATGAGCATGCCAGCGCCAGGGAGATCGCACCCGCGAACCCTGCGACGCTGCGCATGTGAACCAGCCGCCCAAGCATGAGTCGTCCCTTTCAGCACCAAGCTTGCTGGCCGGACCAGGGGTTGGCAAGGGGATTGACCGCTTGTCTGATGGCCGCGTCGTGCTGCGGGAGCTTCCGCGCCACTGCGCTACTGCAGCTTCACGTCGTCAATCAGTACGCCGGCGTGACTGCAGCCGAAACCGACGTGGTTTTCTCCGAGAACGCCCAGCACGACGTCCTTGCCGGGGTCTGGCAGCGAAAGCGCGATGTTTTGCACTTCGCCGACCAACATCGAGTCTGGCAACGACGTTGGCGTCCCCATTGACGGAGCTGTGTGCGTGCGCGTGGTCCCACCAACCACCGCCGCGGTCAGGCTCAAGGAACCGGGCTTGACCGGGCATTGCGTATACACTCGCACAACGGCCACGAGTTCGGCCTCAGCGCCTACGCGCTGCAACCGAAGCATGGCCTGGGTCCCCGCCGGAACGTGCAACATGCGCAACCCAGCGATGGCGCCTTCTCCTTTGAAGTCAGTAACGATTTGAGGCCCGGCAGCCGGCCAGATCCCCGTCGCCGTACTTGTTTCGAACCCGTCTTGGACCAGCACTCCAAAGTCAGCAAGGGTGGCGAGCTTGGCACTCGGTGAAAGCGGACGCCCGCCGAGGTCCTTGCCCGCGAAGCTAAGCTCGAGGTCGCTTCCGAAGGGAAGCACCCGGTCGGTGCTGGCGCCGACGACAAGCTTCTCGTCGAGAGTGGGATCCAGCGTCACGTTCGAGCTACTGACTGGCTCGTGCAGGGCTACGACCGCGTCCGCACGCAGCGGTTCGGCGAAGGAGAGATCTAGCGACAGCAGACCGCCCAGCGCGGGTGGCGCTTTAAAGGTCGGATCGATGTTGTCGATGACACCAGATAGGACCACAGGCCCGGTCGTGTGCTCTTCAAAGGTGTCTTCGGAGCAAACTTCGGTGCGGTAGGTGCCAGTCGCGCTCAGTTGCGCGGCACCACCCGCATCACGATTGAAGCTAAACGTGGCGCTTTCGAGCCGTGTGTTCGGCGGGCACAGATCGTGGCCTGCCGGCCGCCAACCGAGAGTCAGCGGAGCGTCCAGCAGGAACCCATCGCTATTGGCACTCAGCTGGGCTCGCTCCGCATTTCCCGGCGTACCCCAGACAATGCTGAGGGCGCCAGCAAGTGCGCGCTCGACATGCAGCGTCACCGGCGTACACGGCCCGATGCACCATCCTGCAGCGCCAGCTTCGCCTTGAAACTGCACATCGAAGCTCAGCCCTTCCAAGTCGGCCGCAGCGATAGCCGCGTCTACTGGATCCGCGTCGCTTAGCTGGGCGTCGTTCGAAGCGTCCGCGGCCGCGTCAGGCTTTCCCTGAGTTGCGCTTCCCGGAGACGACTCTGCGCAGGCCACGCCAACGGCTCCAAAAAGCACCGCTGCAACAGCGCCACGCATCGAGCGAAGCGTAGCAGGGCGCGAGAGTAGCAGCCAAGGGCGCGGAACGTTCCCAGGCGATTTCGCGGCGCAAGCGCGAGGGCGTTCACGCCGGTCCACTCCTTACTGAGGCGTGGCCAACTTAGCCTTGAGGCGGCGGCGCTGCGACCAATACAGCCCATTGATCAGTCCGAATCCGAGCACCAGGCCGACGCCGCCGACGCTGAGAGCCAGACCGTCTGGAAGTCGAACCACTGAGCGTGACGGGTCGTTGGGATCATAGTGGATGGTCAGCGCCCCGACTCTCTCGAAGTAAGCTTTGCGGGCCTCGGCTTCCGGGACCGAGCAGTTGATGTCCCCGCGGTAGTTGTGAGTGAATTGGTCGCTGGTGTAGCGCTTGCCGCGAACCTCAAAGGTATAGGTGACGGTCACGATCATGTGTTCGTGGGCGGTGTTGCCGCTAGGACACTCGTCCTTGCTACCGAAGGGCGGTTCTTCGAGCTTCACGCTCACGATCTTCGCTTCCGTCGTCGCCCAATCTTGGCGGTCGAGCCATCCCTTGAGGCGCCAGCCAAAGAACGCCGCGAAGCACAACCACAGTGCCAGCAGAAAGAGCGCAAACAGTCCCAGATCACGCAGGCTTTTCTGAGGGCTCTCGGCGGTCATTTGAAACTCAACTTAGGCTCGAGATGACCTTGCTCAGGTGCCAGCTGAATGGCATGGCGCGCTCCCAAGGGACCGGATCTCGACAAAACGCAGGCGCGCTCCGTGACACGAGCATACGGCAGCTTCCCGCCGCGCGTCTGCGTCCAACTGTCCGAGCTGCGCCACCCTTGACAAACCGGACCTCTAGGCGTCCGCTAAGTCATGCGAAGCGCAATCGTTACCTCGCTGATCACCCTTTCACTACTCGGTTGCGGCGGCGATGACTCGTCGAGCAGCGCCAGCGGCGGCAACTGCGGCACCCGCGCCAGCCGCGGGAACGGGGGCCCCGGCGGCAAAGGCGCCACCGGCCGCCCAGGCCGCCCCCCCGGCACCGCGGGTAATGGCGCAACCGGGGGCGGAGGCGGCGCGGTCAATCCGCCGCCGCCGAGTTGTGCGCCATCCAAGAGCGGTTCCACAGGGGCGGTGCAAACCCCCGTGCTGAAGACCACCCTCGACGCGAGCTGGGACGAGAACTGGCTTGCGGCGCCAGCGCTGGTGGATCTGAACGCGGATGGCAAGCTGGACATCGTGGCCGCTCGCCACTCCGTGCTCTACGCGTGGAAGGGCGACGGTACGAAGCTATGGCAGACCGCGTGGGCCAGCTCCGCTTCGAACTCGCCAGAACATGGCCAGAGCCGCATGTGGGCGTCGCCCGTCGTCGCGGACTTCGACGGAGACGGCGACGTCGAGATAGCAGTTGGAAGCGACGCGGATTCCAGCTCGAACGTGAACGTAGCCGTTTACGATCACCTGGGGGAACTGCTCAGTGGGTGGCCACAGCACTTTGGCGGCAGTGACGAAGTGCGCAGCATCGCAGCGGCAGACATAGACGGTGACGGCGCGCTCGAAGTGCTGGTCAACAAGACCAACAAGGGACCCGCAACCGCGGTCTACGAGCTCGACGGTAAAATGCATCCGGGCTTCCCGCAAGTCGCGGCCAGCTGCGATCCGCCGGCTCCGGCAGAGGAGTGTTGGGACTTCGGTGGCTACAACCAGAACATTGGCGCCGGAGATCTGGACGGCGACGGCGTGGCCGACGTGATCTCCAGCTACGACGCCATTGGTTTCGGGGTGTTCAAGGGTGACGGCACGCCATTTCCGACCCATTCGAGCTTTTCGGACAAGGTCATCACCAGCGTGGAGGCCTACCACGACCTAAAACTCTCCCTTCAAGGCTGGGGCACCGGGGATCGTAGCGAGTTCACATACTCGCCACCGGTGATTGCGGACATCGACGCCGACGGCGACATGGAAATCGTGCTGGCGGGAGATCACGAGCACTCCAGCAGCACAACGAACCAAGGCATCACGCTTTGGGTGTTGAACCACGACATGACGCGACCGGCCGGCTGGGATCCGCCGAAGGACACAGGCATGCCGCTACACTCAGGCAGCCTGGGCGCGAACATCGTGCCCACGAGGCCCAGCCCATCCGTCGCAGATCTCGATGGCAAGCCCGGCCTCGAAATTGTATTCCCGGCCTACGACGGCAAACTGCACGCGTTCAAATCCGACGGCAGCGTCTACTGGAGCTACACCTTTGCTACGCAGTCCAGTCCTTACACCGGGGCGGGGGAGGCTCTGATCGTCGACTTGAACGGCGACGGCTCGCCGGAGGTCGTGTTCACGACTTATTCGTCCGGTGCTCCCAAGACTCCGGACACCCCCGCGCACCTCATCGTGTTGGACGCCGGCGGCAACGAACTGCACAAAGTCGAGATCTTTGCCCGGGGCTCCATGGCTGCGCCATCTGTAGCGGACCTCGATGGCGACGGTCAGCTCGAACTGGTGATCTCACTCAAAGACACCTTGGGTGCTGGCAAAGGAGGCGTGCAGATCTGGGATTTACCCGGCTCCGGTGACAACTGCGTGCTGTGGGCAACCGGTCGCGGTGGGCTCACGCGCCAGGGCTATGTGCCCTGAGAGGTCGATTTTGAGAACTTATCGCGCTCCAAGGCGTCTCAATGACCATCCTTGCCTCGATCTTGTCATGCGCATCCCCGTCCTCGCCGCTGCCGTCCTCACCGTCGCCGTCCTCACCGTCGCGTGCCAAACCAAGACGCCGTCAGCCAGCAAGCCGTCTGCCGGACCCATCACGTCAGTGGCCGCGCCGCGCGCGGAGCCGGCGAGCGGCGCGGCAGATCCCGAGCAAGCCAAACTCGTTGCCAAGAACCCGGAGGGGCTGCAGTTCCGCATTCGGCTGCCGGATGGTTCCCGCTATCGCCAGGGTGAGCGCATTCGCGTGGAGCTCAGCTTCGCAAGCTCCCGCGCCGAAGCGTACAAACTCGACGGCGGGCTGTACGACCGGGCCGGGCGCATGCACGTCGACCGATTCGTCGTGTCTCCCGGTGATACGCGGGACCCGCTAGCGGACTACTTCGCGTCGGGAATCGGCGGCATGGGTGGCCTCCGCAGCATGCCGGTGCTGACCGAGAAGCCACACGTCATGGTGTTCGACTTGAATGAATGGCATCGCTTTGACAGGCCCGGCCGCTATCGTCTGTACGTGACCTCGGGACGAGTGTCCTGGGAAGAAGACGCGTCGGACGGCGGAATCGTCCAAGAGAACTCAACCGTGACGTCGCAAAACGTCGTCGCGTTTCACGTCGTGCCCGCCGACGGCGCGTGGCGCAAGCGCACGCTGAACGAAGCCAAGATGGTCCTCGATGACGCGAAGACAACCGAAGAGAAAAAGCGCGAGGCCGCGCGGACGCTTCGCTTCTTCGGGACGGAAACGGCAGCGCGGGAAATGATCCGTCGCCTACCTAGTGACGCACACAGCTTCGAGTTTTCTTTCGGGCTCTACGGCTCCGTGCATAGGTCCCTGATCGTGGCGGAAATGGAGGCGAGTTTGGTGCGTCCAGACTACCCGGTGACGGACGCCTTCCTGCGCACGCTGTCTTTGCTCAAAGCGTGGACGCAGTTTCCGGCCAATGGGGCAGACGCCGGCGCTGGCTTGTGGAAGGTGCGTAACGCCAAGCGTCAACAGATCGAAGACGAGCTCGCCGCGCGCTTGGCGAGTTCCTTGGCGAAGAAAGTCCTTGCAGCGCGCGCGGTGTCAACGGCCACGCTGCTTTCCGTCGGCCGCTCCCGTGCGCACTCCGGATCGCCGCCCAAGTGGCTGAGCGCAGCGCACAGCACCTTGCCAAGCGTACTTGCACGCCTGCCATCAGCTGAGCTTTCAAACTTGCTGAGTCATGGCTTCGGTCCCATTGCCCACCTGCCACTAACAAAGGCGCTCAAAGATCTGCTAACGCAAAAGGAGCTGGAGCCGAACCTGCGGCGACTCGCCCTCGGACGCTTGCATGAACTCGACCCCGTGGAGGGCCGGAAGCGCATTCTGGAGATCATCCGTCGTGGCGAACCCGACCTCGGGATCCTGCCGATGGACACCTTGGGCGCGTTGCCTGACAAAGCGTTGCCGCAAGTGGAGCCCGATCTGGCCGCGCGATTGGAGCGCTGCGCGCCGCATTGTCATCCGAACGAGCTGTGGATCGTGGGCAGTCTGATCCAACGCTACGGATCCCGCGCGATCGCACCACGTGTGCGTGCCGCCTACGAAAAGCACCAAGATTGGGGCGCCAGAGAGCAGGCGGTTTTTCTGGCGTATTTCCTGCGCGTCGACCCGGCGTATGGAGCCAAGGCGGTTCAAGCGGCTGTGAAGCGACGTGGTTCGCTCTCGTCAGTGGAGCTGTGTGCCAAGACCATCGCGCTGCAGCCATCCCAGCAGGTCGAAGCCGTTTTGATTGCCGAGCTGGAAAACAGCGTTCCACACCTGGCGGGTGAAGCGGCGCGCGCTTTAGGGCGCTACGGCTCCGCGAAAGCAGAAGCCGCGCTGTGGGCGCGGCTAGAGCGCTGGAGCAAGCAGTGGCGCGGAAAAGAGAAGCAGCTACGCCACCCGCTGATTGGGGAAAACCCGAACTCAGAACAGATCCAATTGGAACGGGCGCTTTGGGGCGCGATCGCTTCCGGGCAGGCTTGGTTGACGGACCTAAAAGGCCTCCAGAAGCTCCACGCGCTTTTGGTCACTGAACAAGAGAAACAGCAACTTGCTTACAAGTTTGGCGAGTGGAAGCAGGGCATCTTTGCCATTCGCTGGCACCGTCAAACTGACGGCAACATTCGTGTCTCCCTAGCTCAGTTCGAATTGGACTCCTTACAGGCACTCGAAGCGAAGTTGGCGCAATTCCCCCAAGGCTCGCGTTTCAGCTGGCAACCCTACGCCGAAGCTAAGGGTGATTTCGAGGCAGTCAAACGCACAGTGACCGCGCATGGTTCGCGGCTGAGTCGCTAGCGCTACGGCGCGCTGCCCGTATCTCAGCGCGGGTTGCCTCAGCCCTCCCGCAACGCCTTCCACGCCGTCTCCGTGGCGGCGCGCACCACCACGTCGGCGATCTTGGGGTTCATCATCGTGGCCTGGAGCGCGAAGTCCATAAAGATGGGGCCAAGACCGCTCTGCATGAGGCCGGTGGCGAAGGGGCCTTTGACGTGGGTTACGAAGTCCACGCCGCTCTTGGCATCCTTGGCAGCGGCAACGATGGCTTCGTCGGCACGCAAGGCCTCTAGCACCTGATCGAAGACCTTGGACACGCCGTCCTGGATCTCGGAGCCGTAGCTCGTGCCGACGAAAGTGTTGAGCGCTTCGATGGCGTTGTAGATCGTGATTTCGCCGAAAGCCTCGCGCTTGGCGCGTTCGGCGGCTTCGGCTTCTCGGGATTCCTTCTGCCACGCTGCAGCGCCGGCTTCGAGCCCCCGGATCTCCCAGGCCACTGCACGGTCTGCGGAGATCAGCCCCACGCGCCACTTGCCGTCCACCTGCTCGGCCGCGAGCTCGACGGCATCAATGGGGAAGGCGGCCATTTCAGCGAGACGCTCCCGCCAGAAGCCGATGACACGCACCCACGGCGCGCCGCGATCGTCCACGGGGCGCCCGTTGACCAAGTCTGGCGCGCCGTAGGCGATCAGCACGCCAAGCTCCGGGATGCAAAACGACTTCGGCTGACCGAAGGTCGTGGTGTACGTGGCGTCGGCGAGAGTCTCGCCGGTGTCGCGCAGCAAATACGCGGTGTCCGTGTCGCGATACACCCAGCGATCTTCGTCGATGGCGGTGTACCACTCACGGCCCTTTGCGTTGCTGAGCACGCGCCAGCTGCCGCTCTCGAGATCATGCTCTGCGAGCACCGGAGCGTTTTCCCAGCTCTTGCCGTCGGCAGTGCGCCGGTGCTGCGAGGCGTCCACGACCAGCTTCCGGCCCGCGGGCGAGAGGCTTGCCTTGGCCTGTGCCCCGCCAACGTGCAGCTTGGTCTCGTCCGGTGGTTTGGGCAAGGTGCGCGCTTTGCCGTCGACGACGAGCTCGAGGGTCGGACCATTCCAACTAAAGCTGCGTACTGGCAGCTCCGGCGCAGTCGTGACTTCCGCGGCTAGCGGCCAATCAGCGCGCACCAGCTCGATGCCGTGTTTGGACGCGACAAGCTGCGCTTCAAGTTCGGCGCGCCGAGTCTTGCGCTTGTCGCGCTGGTAGGCCGCTTCGTCCTTCACCCACACGCGGTATTTTTGCCGGGCATCGTGGTAGTCGGCGTTGCCGACGTTGCGGCGACCGTCTCGAAGCTCGGTGAACAAGCGGTGCGCGTCCTGAACGAGCGCCGATGGCGACGCCGCCGTCGCGGTAAGGGTTCGCTCCAGGAACTCGTCGCTCTCCAGGAACCAGGCGCGGCACAGGGTGGAGAGCTGGCCGGCGAGGCTGCGTAGGAGCTGCGGGTGCTGCAGCGTCTTCTCCGGGTCGTTGTCGAAGGCGGTGCGTTCCGGGTGGCGGTACTTGCCCATGAGGGCGAAGCCGAGAAAGAGCGCTCGCTCGTGGGGCCACCACTGCGCCAGCTTGGGCTTCAGCACGGGTTTGTCGCCCCAGGCTTCGACGAGTTGCCCTAGCACGCCCTCGTCTTCCAGATAGTAGAACAGATCTTGGAGATACTCGTTCGGACCGACGCGGCCCCAAACCGGCGCGAGCAGTGATTCGATCTCCTCCTCGCGCCCTTCTTCGAAGGCCGTCCGGGCTGCAGCGATGCGAAGAAAGCTGGGCAGATCGTAGGCCCACGCGTCCTGACGCCAGCCGACAAACGGCTTGGCCGGAGTTCCCTCGGCGAAACCGACGTTGCACAACAGATCCGCCCAACCCTCCCAGCGACGCAAGTACACGCTGTTGGTCAGCGGGAAGAGCAGCGGCACGCAGTCTTGCAGCTCCTGCGCTCGAAGGATCAACGCCTCGAAGGGTCGCTCCTCCGCGGCGAGCTGCACCGGGGTCGGCGACAGCGCCTCGTGGCGCTCCAGCTCGATCATCCGACCGATCTCCTCCGGCATCTCGCGGCCAAAGAGCTTCTCCAGCGCGGCCACTTCCGCCAAAACGCCGGGGTCGTCGCTCGTCGGGAACGCGTCCTCGAAGGCCTTCAGGATGTCAGCGGGCAGATCGTCAAAGTTCGTCGGCATCGGCGCAGTGTGAGCAAAGACTTGGCGGCGTGTCTACAAGAGTAGCCAGATCAGCCACGCGCGAGTGGCGATCGCCACTGGTCCCCCTTCGAACCGCCACCGCTGCGCACGTCCAACATTGCTGTTTGCTGCGTCAATTCAGCTGGCACAGTTGCTGAAGCAGCCAGGTGCCGCCCCGCGTTTGATTGGGCGGTCACTCGGAGGCAAAATGAGATGGCATGCTGGATTGGCTGGAGCAACGCAAGTGACCGCTGGCATCCCGACGTTTTCGCAGGACGAGATCGACTATCCGTCGTCGGACGGCGAGCCCATGGCTGAAACCCCACTGCACGGGGCGGCGATGGTGTCGGCAATGCAGGAGCTCACGCGGCACTATGCGTCGCGCGCAGACGTCACCGTGGGCATGAACATGCTCTTCTACTACGAAGAGGGGCGCCCCGCGGCGCGCTTCGCGCCGGACGTGTATGTCGCAGTCGGCGCACCGAAGCGCCACCGACGCACGTACAAAACGTGGGTGGAACCGGTCCCGCCGAACTTCGTGCTCGAAGTGTCGTCAAAGGGAACCTGGTTGGAAGACATGGGGAACAAGAAGGCGTTGTGCGCAAAGCTTGGCGTCGAGGACTACTTCGTCTTCGATCCCGAAGGTGAGTACTTGGATCCGCGGCTCCAGGGCTTCCACCTCGAAGCGGGTCAGTACCGGCCAGCCCGCGCGGCGTCGGACGGATCGCTGCAGATCCAATCCCTCGATCTGAGGGTTTGTATCGACGGCGACGTGCTGCGTTTCGTAGACGTACACAGCGGTCGAGAACTCGTGCACACCGAAGAGCTCGAGCGCCGCGCCGAGGAAGCCGCACGACTGTACGCCGAAGAAGCGCGCCTGCGCCAAGAAGAAGCGCGTCTGCACCAGGAACAAGCGCGCCGGCTGCGTGCTGCGGAAGCGGAAATCAAGCGCCTACGCGGCGAACTCGACAAGTAGAGATCGCATGGCAATAGGCGCTCGTTTCGGAGGGCGCACACGTTGCGCACACTCGCGATTGACGTAACGCAGCACTTGGGGCGTGATGCTCCGGGGCGTGGAGGGATCAGTCGAAAACAGCTCGCAGTTTCCGCCGGCGGCGGAGCTGCCATCCCTTGGTGCCGAGGGCGACGCGCTGCTTGCCGAAATTCAGGCGGCGCTGGCTACCCTGCGCGGTCTGCGTGAACACTCGGAGCTGCTAGGCGACGAAGTCGTGACGACATTGCGCCTCACCACGGCGCAGGTCACGGGGCGACTCAGCCGCAAGGAGCTGTGCGTGGTGGTCGCTGGCGAGACGGGGTCGGGCAAGTCCACGTTCTTAAATGCGCTCATAGGGGACTCCCGTCTCGGCGCGGCGCGCGGCGCATCGCGCACGCCGACCTTCATCCGTCGTCGCGCAACCCCCGGGTATCGCGCGCGGCTTGCTGATGGGGAGACGGTCGACTTTGCACGTCTGGTTCCTGCGCGCCAGCGTGAAGTCGACGCGCTGCTGGCCAGCGAAGAGGAGTCCTTCGCGAAGGTAGAGAGTCGGCACGCCGCGTTCGCGCTCAAAGCAGAGGGCGCGCAAGAAGCGGTGGCGCGCAATGAACGCGAACTCACCGAGGTTACCCGCTCACTGCATAGCCAACGCGAGGCCGCTCGTTCGGCTCAAGGCTTGATCGGCAGTACCGAGATGGCGGCGCAGCACGGCAGCCAAGCGCTGGCTGTGGTCGAGCCGGAAGTGCCGATCACATTGCGTCCACCCGCCAAACAACTCGGACTCTGGAAACGCTTCTTACTTCTCTGGTTCAAGTTGCTGTTCTGGGGACGATGGAAACGCTTTGCAGCGGTAAGAAGGCAGCGCGATGAAGCCCACGAGCGACTGGCGGAGATGCAGCATCGGGCCGCGGAAGCATCGCGGCAGTGTGCGGAGCTGGAGGCTCGCGCTGCGCAGTTGCAGGCGGAAGCTTGGAAGAAGAAGGCTGCGGCGGAATTGGCGGCAGAGGTCGTGAGCGAGGCCCAAGCCCAGCTGTCCAAAGCGCGGACGAAGCTCGAGACGAAACGCAAGGAGTTCGGCCGCTACGTGGAGGAGCGCCACACTCGCTTCTTCACGGATATTGCGCGCATGGCGGGGCCGGAGACCAAGCATGTCATCGAGTTGGCCATCGACTTCCCAGCGGACTTCCTACCCGACGATGTCGCCATCCTGGATGTGCCGGGCGTCACGGACGACAGCGAGGAAGCGCACGCATGGAACTTGATCCGCGAAGAAGCGGACGGCTGCATCCTAGTTTCAGACTTGAAGCGCGGGATCAGCGGTCCCACCGAGAAGTTCTTGGATCGACTGCGCGAGGTCGTGCCGCACGTGCTTCTGGTACTGAGCAAGATGGACGCCGTGCATGGGGAAGCCGTCGCTCGGGGCAGTGCCGAGCCTTGGGAGGATGTGGAAAAGACCCGCCGCATCGGGACCAAACAATTCGCGGAGCAGATTGGGCGCTCTCCCGACACGGTGTTATCGATCGCGGTTGCGGCCCAGCCGGCCATCGAGGACCCAGATTCCGAGATGGCGCGGCGCTTCGAAGAGGAGATCAGGAAGCTGTTCAAGCTGTTGCGGCACGAGCGCGCCATGATCTTGGGCACGCGTGCGGCGTCGGTGTTGCGAAGCTGTATCTCTGCCTCGACTCAGGCAGAGCAGCGCGCCGAAGAGGCATATCGCCAGCGCATTGCTCAGATCGAAGCCGACCAAGTACCCGAGCCCGAGGTGTTCCACCGCAAGGCGATTGCTGACGCAGCGGCCGGCATCCAAAAGGGTGGGCAGCGCGCTATCCTCGCGGCGGCCCAGACGACCCGGGTGCGCTTCTCGGAGCTGCGCAGGAAGTGCGGCGACACCATCCGAGCCAGCACGCACCAAGGCCAGTTCCGCGCGGTGGCGCTTGGCACCGAGCAAGGGCTTGCCGGCGACGTCGAAGGCGTCCAAGTGCAAGCGCTGCAGGCCGTGAACGTGGAATCTGAACAGGTGCTCCAGGAGCTAGAAGCAAGCGTGTTCGAAAAGATGCGGGAACGCTATCGCATCACCGAAGAGGTTCAAAGCACTCGCGGGTCGTTCGCCGGTTCCGAACTCACCCTTCCACGCGTCGTCATGCCAGATAGCGTGGGCGTGCGCTCGGCGTTTGCGCGTCATACGAGTGCGCGTTTGGGGCTGGCCCTCATGGGTGCTGTGATTTTCGGAGGCATTGGCTTCTTGATTGCTCAACGCTTCCAACTGCCTCAACTGCCTCAGCTTTCCCAACTGCCCCAGGGACCGTTCGTGGGCGCTGGCGTTGGCGCGGTGCTTGGACTACTGCTTGCTTTCGCGAAGACACGTCGCTCCCTCGAACGCCGCTCCACCGCACTCGTGGAAGCCGCATTGCGCAAGGAAGAACAGCGTGTCCTGCGTGAACTGGACGCACTCGAAGCCCAAGTTCGAGCGAACTTGCACGGAACCCTCAACCACTCCATCGAGGATGCCATCATTCGCTTTGGGCGATTCATTGCCGAACCGTACAAAGCTGGTGAACAAGCATTGACTCGCGAGCGCGAGAGCCTGGGCCGGTTGCGCGACCTTGAGGCGGCGCTTGAGCAGCACGACGTGCGCCTGGGTGAGTTGGTAAAAGCAGCGGCCGCGGCTTCGCGCGGATTGTGTCAGTAGCCGCGCCTTGCAGACGGCGGGAGTCGGACGTACATCTCGTCACTATGAACACCCTTCGCTCGCTTTGCGTCGTGGCCGTCGCCGGCATCGCTTGGGCCTGTGGCTCCTCTGGGAACTCCGGTGGCGGAGCGCCAACAGACGCAGGCGGCGACGCCGCAAGCGCAGGCACCGGAGCCGCAGCGGGCACGGGGGGCGGAGCAGGTACAAGCGGCAGCGGTGGCGCGAGCGGTAGTGGCGGTGCTGGCGGCAGCGGAGGGAACGCCGGCGACGCTGGTGGTGACGCCGCAACGTGCACGCCCGGAGCAACCCTTTGCGTAGGCAATGAAGTACGCAAATGCGCCGCCGACGGCAGCAACGCCAACGAAGTTGTGAAGTCTTGCAACGCTGCTGCGGGCGAGGTCTGTGCAGGCGGCGCATGTGTCGCGGCATGCGACGCCGCCAAGACGCTCGGCACCACAACGGGCTGCGAGTTCTGGGCGGTGGATCTGGACCAACAAGATTTCGGCAATGATCCAGCGAGCGCGGCCTGGGGTGTCCTGCTGGCGAACGCCGGCGCCACTGATGCTGCCGTCACCATCGAACAGAACTCGGCAGCCGTGGGGCAGCCGGTCACAACAGCTGTCACTTCGCAAGTCACGGTCAAGGCGGGAAGCTTCGAGAAGGTCACGCTGCCAACCCGTGAGCTGGACTGCGGCACGACTCCCAACGACTACGCCCCGCCGGGGACGTGCCCTTTGTCGCAAGCTTTTCGAATCACGTCTACCCAGCCGATCAGCGCACACCAGTACAACGGGCTTGGGCCAGTGTCTTCGAACGACGCTTCACTGCTTCTGCCGCGCCATGGACTAGGCACGAAGCATCGAGTGACCGGTTGGCCCGCCGGCCACCCCAAGCCCCTCACGATCGGGCCTAAGATCGTCGATCGCGCGTTCGTGACCGTCGTGGGCGTCGAGCCCCTCACCATAGTCAAGGTCAAGCCAAGCTTTCGCGTTCGGGGCAACGCGCCCATCGCCGCCACCGCGGCCGGCGCGGAGCTAAGCGTGACCCTCGGTCCCTTCGATGTACTGAACCTCGAGACAGACGACGCGACGGACTCTGATCCCGCACAGACCCGTGGCGACTTGAGCGGCACCTGGGTAGAGAGCGACAAGCCCGTCGCTGTGTTCACCGGCGTGGAGAGCGGGCAGGTGCCGGAATTCGTGAACGTGGCCAAGCCTCCCACATGGGTCGCCGGCGACACGTGCTGCCTGGATCACTTGGAGGAGCAGGTCATGCCGGTCGCCGCGCTCGGCGCGGACTACGTCGTCGGCCGCAGCCCGGTGCGTTCTGCTGGTGGTTTCCAGGAGGCCGACGTGGTGCGCTTCGTGGGGGCGGCGGACGCGACCCAAGTGACGACAAACCTGCCCGCGCCGCTCAACTCGTTCACGCTGCAACCGGGCGAAGTAAAAACGGCCTGGTCTCAAGGGCACGTGACCGTGACCGCCACCAAGCCGCTGGTCGTTTCCCAACTGCAGGTCTCCTACCAGCTGGCTTCGGGCACCGAACAAGGCGACCCATCCTTGGTCATCGTCCCCAGCGTGCAAAACTACACCACCGCGCACGCAGTGACGTCACCCGCTGGTTGGACGAGCACCCATTTCGTGATCACGCATCCGGCCGTTGCCAAGCTGAGTGTAGACGGCGCGCCGCCCGCGGGCTGCAACACCGTGACCGCCGGCACCATCGCCGCGACCAGCTTCGCAGTCACCACCTGCACCGCAACGGCATCGCTACACCGCGTCACCAGCGATCTTCCCGTCGGCGTCCTCGTCTACGGCTACGGCGTCAAAGCCTCCTTCGCCTACCCCGCCGCTGCAAAACTCTAGCGTGCGTCTCTACTTCCCGAACCCGGCGCGAACGAAGCTGTTGACGGCACCCGCGGTGAAGGCCGCGTTCCAGCTCTGCTTGGACAGCTGCTTCGCTTCTGCGATGAAAGCATCCAAAGTCCCGGTCTTGCCCTGGGACGCCATGTAGGTCTCGACTGTGCGCGCGGGGTCTGGATACGTGATCTGGCTGACCGTGGAACCCGTCGCGCCCACCTGCGCTTGCCAACCGCTGAAGTCCTCGTCGTTGCCGCTGGCACGGAAGGGCTTCTGCGTGGACGCTGTGAAGTATGTGTTGTTCGAGAACGTGCCCGCGGCCACGTAGGCGGTGTCCACGAAGCGCATTTGCGTGCCGGCGAACTGCAGCTCGTTGCCCGTGAAGGTGATGCCGCTCTTGGGCCCGTTGTCGATGCGCACTGCATGGCCGCCGGAGTCGAGCCCGGAGATCACGTTGCCGTCGATCTGCACGCCCTTGGAGTGGCCGAGTAGGTTGATGGCGTAGATGTTCTTCACCGTGGCGTCGCCGTAGTGGGAAAAAACGTTGCCGATGACTTTGCCGCCATCCCAATCGTTGACGTCCACGCCCCAACCCAAGGAGCGGTTGGTGGGCCGGCTGCGCCCGATATCGAGGAACACGTTCTTCGCGACGAGGATGTTTTGCCAGCGGTGGCCGTTGTTGTTGTCCGTGTTGCCGCCAGCAGAGATGCCAATCTCGCCCTCGACGAACAGGTTGTCGTCCAGCAAGAGATCTTTCGTCATCACTTGATCCGTTGTCCCGGGCGGGTTCGCGGTGAACTTGGTGCCAATGCTGGAGGCGCGCAGGATCAGATTCCGGCGGAAGATCGTCTCGTGCATGTTGACGAAGTAGGTGTTGTGGTTGAAGAAGGTCGCCTGACCTTCGGCCTGGTCGTTCAGCGTCGTGTAGGACTGCTTGTACCAACCGTTGTGGTCGAACAGGTTTTCCTCGAGCAAGATCGATGCGTCCTTCGCGTACATGCCCTGGGAATGAGAGCTGTCGCTGTAGTTGTTGGTGATGAGGTTGCGACGCACCACGAAGTCTTCGGTCGGCGCAGTGCCTTGCACCGTGTTGTTCGAGTAGAAATCGAAAGCGCAGTCCTCGATCAGGATGGTCCGGTTGGGTGTTGCGCCGTCGGCGTAGGCTTGGAACCCCGTCGCGTTGCCGACACTCCCGAATCCGGCGAACGTGCCTGATTTCGGGTCACGGCCGTCGGCGTAGAAGTGCAGGCCCACCACGGCGGCGAAGCGAATGCTCTTCCAAAAGCGCACCCCATCCGAGGTGCCAGTGGAAAAGAGCGGGCGCGCCACGCCGCTGCCGTAGGCGCCGATCACACTGCGTTCGCTCGCGGATCGCCCGGACTTCGCGTTGATCGGGGACGCGGTGGACCACTTGTCGCCGCGCGCGAACAGTACCCAGTCCGGAAAATCGTCGCGCACCGCCGCGAGCGCCGCGCCCACGGTCTTGAAGGCTTTTACGCTTCCAGTGGGCAAGGTTGGATCGGCGCCCACTTCCGCGCTGCTGGGCGAGTAGGTCACCGCCGTGGCGTCGTTGCCGCTCGAATCGCTCACATAGACGATGCGTGAATCCGATGCTGGGGTGAGCAGCGAGAAGCCGTCCTTGTCCTTCGGGGGTAGGGAGAACTTCGAGTCCCACGGCACGCTCGTCTGACTGCCACCGCTGCCAGCCGTGCCGCCCGTGCCCGCACCACCGGAAGCGCCGCCCGTCCCGCCTCCGCCACTCGCGCCCGCGCCTCCGCCAGTGCCGGCAGTACCGGCAGCGCCGGCAGCGTTCCCGGTTCCTCCGTTCGCTCCCGCTCCGCCCGCGCCGCTGTCGTCGCTACCGCAACCCAGCGACAGACAAAGCGAAAGGACGGCAACAACCCAAGACTTCCCCTGACCCAACTCGATCTTCATGAGGCATAGAGTAGCGCACATCGCGCCGGACTCCGACCTTGGCCTACCCAAAGTCGGACTTCCTTCCGCTGCAGTAGCAAACTAGACTTCGTCCGCATGCACTCGGGGCGTGCGCGCTGCGCATGGGTTGGGTCGGCCTGCCGGGGTCGCAGAAAGGTTGTTGCGGCTATGACCTTGGCGAGCTGCCCAGCCTACGTAGCAATTTCAATCTCGACATTCTGCACCAACGTGAGTGCGTTCGAAGCCGCTGCCAAGCATGTCGACGACCCCGCATGTACGACGAACTGCACGGCCGATTGTCCCGAGGTGGACGTCAGCGATCTGTTCGGCATCGCTGCAACACGCATGATTGGCTGCTGCTTGCCTGACGGCACGTGCGGCGGCACTGCGCAGAGCTTGCCCATGTTTGCACAGACGGCTTTTGGTACGCCCCAGTGTTTTTCGCTGCCAAGTATCAGCGCCGCCTTCGCTGCCCTGAACACACCGTGGCAAGTGCAGCTACCTCCTCCAACCAAGTGCCAGCCGTAGCCTGGCTCACGCAGTCCCGGAAGGACCTCGGAGGCCGCCACGGACTGACCGCCGTTCTCCCATGCCAGCCGAAAGATCTTTTGTTTTGGCTGTGGCGGCCCAAAGCGTCATCGCAACCGCAAAAGACGTTCAGCGACCGCGCACGCGCGTGAAACTCGACATGCTTGCCCTTCGTGGGCGGACCAGCGGCCGCTCACGGTCTGCAACCGTCTTGACATGCGGAAGCGGCGGCGCACGCTGGGTCCGCATTGCAGGCTTTCTCTGATGCAAGGTCACACTCTGTGCCGGTCTTGAGTTGGTCGGTCAGGCAGTCCATGCACGCTCCGTCGTTGCTGTAGTCACGCGGTTGGGCGCACAGCGTCTTCTCGCACGCGGTCGCGCAGTACTTTGGTTGACAAGAGCAATCGACTAGCGCGTCAAACCACACATCGTTGCCGTCCGGATTGTCAGATAGACAACAATAGAAGCAGGAGTCCCAACTGGGCTTGCTCCAGCAAGCGTTCTGGCCGCCTGTGCCGCTGACGCCGCCGCTGCCGCCGCTGCCTAGTGGACTCGGCCGGCCGTCTTCACTGCTGCAAGCGATGATCCACACCACAAGCATGACGAACGCCCACGCTTCCGACCGCAACACGCTCCACCGTGCCTCCCACCCCATGTTGGAGCCAGTCTGTCCGAGCGCGCTCGCCGTGTCCAGACGTGGAACAGCGGTTCGTCCGGACGGCGACGCCGCACCGCGTGCCGCCCATCGCGTTGCTTGTCTGGCTCTGCTCGCACCAGGCCCCACTTGCCCGCCGCACCTAAAAAACGTGCATCGACGGTCGACCGATGCGCAGTGCTCAGGGTGACGTTGCCATCCCAGCGCAGAAGCTCGCCAACTCACCGCGCACGTGCGGAGGGATGTCATGACCCCCGTCAAACGGAACCCATTGCACGCGCGCTCCCGCCGCTGACAGCCGGTCTGCGATCTCCATTGCCGGTTCGAACGGCAGCACTTGGTCCTGGCGGCCGTGGGTAACCAAGAACCGCATGCCAGTGAGTCCATCGAGCTCGGCGGTCCAATCGACCCCACGAATGTATCCGCCGGAGAGCACTGCAACTCCGAAGATACGCGGTCGATGTTTCAGCCCCACGTCGACCGCAAGCGCTGCTCCCTGGGAAAAGCCGCCCACCGCGATCCGTTCCGGAGGTGTGCCTGCATCGATCAACTCGTCAATGAGCGCAGACACGCGCGCCCGGGCTTCGGGCTGCTGTTGAACGCCATCATACCAAGCGTAGCGACCGTCCCCTTTGCTCAAGATGCCTTGTGCCGCGATGATCCGAAGGTTCAAGTTAGGCTTGCGCCTGAGCACCTCTTCCCCGAGAGCGACTAGATCTGTGCCTCGGGCTCGATATCCATGCAGCAGGATCAGCACCGGGCTGCCCGTGCCCCCGGTGCCGAGCGTGTGCAGCGTCAACGGGCTCACGGGTCGTTCGGGTTTGGATAAAAGTAGCAGGACAGCAGCGATCAATGCGCCTGCCACGACGAACCCGACCGTTGCCTTTACCCATCCCCGACCCCGCCCGGCCTGCGCTTGACTGACCAACGCAGCCAGGATCGCGCAGCGGCGAAGCGAGCGCAACGTGCTGCGCCTGCCAATGCGCCGGTGTTTAGTCCGGAGCAGGCAATGCAAGTCCCGGGGGCGCAGCGCATCGGGTTCCGCTACAGTGTGAGTCATGCGGCGACGTTAGGGATCGAGCGCCATCACCAAGCCCAGCGGCATCGTCTTCAATCCGCTCAACCTGCCTGGGCACCCAGCAGCATCAACGTCGCTTTCGAATGTGTGCGGACTTGCCGCTGCCCCCGCCCGAGTAGCGCGCAGCGTTGAAAAGCGGTTGCGCGCGCTGTTCTGGTTAGAACGCGCCGCGCAACATGCGGCGGATCGCGCTTGCAACCGGGTCGAAGTACTCGCCGGGAGTCAGCTTGCCGTCCCTACTGGCCCTGCGCAAGAACGCCACCCGGTTGCAGGGGAACACAAACAAGAGCGCAACGGTTTCCGCGGCGTGCTGGGCGCGCAGCCCGTAGCATTCGGAGTTATCGCAGACGGCCTTCTCGTCCGGCCCGTAGCTGGCGTCATCCAACAACAGGCGCGCAAGTTCGCGCAACTGGCGCTCGGAGAGCGCGCGGCCTGTCGCCTGTACCTGGTAGCCGAAGAAGCGCTCAGCGCTCGCATCGCCTTGCACGAAGTCCTTGGCGTTCACACGCAGTAGCGTTGCTGTCTTGGAACGAAGCAATACGTCCGCCGTCGCCACGCCCACGATCTTCTGCGTCGCACGGGACAACACCGGCTGGGTCGTCTGAGCAACCGGCCCCGCTGAGCCGCTCGAAGCTGCAACGGCCGCGTCGGACGGCGGCACCGGCACGGGCGACAGACACGGCTGGAACGGATTGATCTTGTCGCAGCCAACCGTGGAGATCCCCGCCAGCGCCGAGGCGACGAACAAGCGCCGGCGCAGCAGAATGGTTTCGCGATCAGCCGGCGTTGTGTCGAGGCGCGTGTTGGACGCGTTGCCAGCAGGCGTCGCGTGACCCCCGCCGCGCTCGGGCGGCCCGGCAACCGCGCGCCCGTCCTCGCGGTCTTTGTCACCGCTCATGAACTCACGGCCCCGGCGCCATCGATGGTGGCGGCGCGATGATCTTGCCGTCCGGCGTCTGCCCGCAGCCGTCGCTGCCCCAGGGGCGCCCTCCACTTTGCACACAGTCGTTGTACGAAGTGTCACTGGGGTCGTACGCACCTTGCGGAGTGCAGCACGCACGCGAGTCAGGATCTGTTTGCTGGACGACCTGCTGCTGACCGCCCGGATCGGCCGGCGACGTTGCAGAGCCCGGTGGCGGCGCGGCGTACACCGGCTGCGGCGTCTGCGGTGGCGGCGCCGACGAGCTTCCGGCGCAGGCACCCAATACGAGCGAAATGAGGACGAAGCAGGGGGCGCGCATCTCGGTGTGCAGCATAGCGCCGCTCCAGTCGGGTCGCACTGGCAGAGTCGCGCCGGCAAAGCGTCGGTGGCGGATTGCCGGCATGTGTCGGTGTCGGGGCGGCGGCGGCATGTGTCGGTGTCGGGCGGCGGCGGCAAAGCGTGGGTGGCGGGCGGCGGCACGTGTCGGGGCGGCGGCGGCAAAGTGTGGGTGGCGGTGTTGTGCCGGCATCGGTGCCGGCGCACCCAGTTCCGCGCAGCACCCGCGACACCACCGCGAGTGTGAGCGCACCCCGGATTGCGAAGCGAGCGCGCGTGTCGTTCCGGATAGATCGCGCCGTCAGTCAGCGCCAGCCGATCTCTTCCGCCGTGAGTGCGCCGATGCAGAGTTCGTCGAGTTTGTCCGGCGGACGCTCGGTTCCCGGCGCGACGACGATGTTGCGCGCCATGATCTCCGCGCGTGTTTGCGGGAACAGTGGCTGCCGGCGCGGATCGGCGAGTCCTTCGGGGCACCAGCGCTGCGAAAAACTGCGGCAAGGACCTGCGGCGAGAACCGCCGCGACCAAACCCATCGTTGCGCTGAGCTGCACGATTCCTTCGAAACGTTCAAATGGACGCGATGACAGCCGTCGCTATCGTTGTCTCAGAGGTTCTTCTTATGCCATCCAAGCTTTTCCACGCAGTTGTCGGTGTCGGCATTTCGCTCGGAAGCGCGGCTGCCTGTGGCGGCGTTGCCGATCGCGACGGTCCGACGCCCCTCGCTCCAGACGCCCAGGGCCCTCTGCCCCATCCCCAGGCCGACGGCGGATCCGACGCAGCGCTGCCAACCCCCGACGCCGCAGCGCCAGACAGCGCGGTGACCATCGACGCTGCGCCCGACGCGACGGTGACTGCGGACGCGTCCATCGAAGATGCCGCGCCGGACGCACCCAAGGACGCCATCATCGACGCATTCTGCGATGCGCCCTGGCCCATTACCAAGTCCGGGCGCGAAGTCTGCGGCCCCTACGAAGAGTGCGGCCAAACCTCCGCCCCCTGGTGCTTCGTCCAAGACTCACAGGGAGCGTGCAGTCTGCAGCCGCTCATTTGCGTCGACCAACAGTGGCAGTGCCTCGGCGGTGCCACGCCCACCAATAGCCCCGCGCCTCCATTCCCATGTCAGTAACAATCCGCACCGAGCATGGCGCAGCGGGTCGCTGGGGTGGTCGTCTGACACGGCGCCCGCTCACGGATCACGACCCGGCAATCGACGCGCTTGCGCCGGCCGTGCGCCGCAAGCTCAGCGGCATTTGGCTCAGCCGCGCCGCCATGGAACGCCGCGTGGCGGACTCGTTCACGGTGATCGCCGCGGCGCTGCGACGCCGCAACGCGCCACAGGATCTGATCCAACTGGCCGACCGCGCCATCGACGACGAGTTCCGGCACACGGAACTGAGCCGCGTCGTGGCGTCACGCTTCGCTGGGCGCGAGCTGCCGACGCCGCAGCTTCTGAAGCTGCAGGTGCCAGCGCATGAGGGCGCCTCCCCGGAACTGCGCGACACATTGCACGTGGTTGGCCAATGCATCTTGAACGAGACCACCGCGACAGCGTTCCTAGAGACATGCTTGGCGCATGCTACGGGCGTGCTTGCCAAGCATGCACTCAAGGAACTGCTCAGTGATGAAGTGGACCACGGTCGCGTGGGTTGGGCGTATCTCGCCTCTACAGATGCCGCGACCCGGCGCGCGGTGGGGCGCTGGCTCTTGCCAATGGCGTACTTGAACTTGCGCATCTGGAAAGAAGAGAGCCCGCTGGATCCCGATCACGTCCCGGAGCTCTCCGCGCACGGCGCGCCACCGGGCGAGGCCATACACACAGCGCTGGTCGACGCCCTCGAAACCTTGATCGTTCCGGGCTTGCAGCAGCTACAGGTACCAACCAGCGCCGTCGAAGCCTGGCTTGCTGCTGGCGCCTTCACGGACCGCGCGCCCACAGAGTACGTCGACTAGTTTCGCCTCGGGGCAGCCCCCGCAGCGTTCTTCGACGCCCGGGACGCAAGCCAAGACGAACTGCCCCAGTGCTTCGCCGCTCGCGAGGGGAGCAGCGCGTGAAAGAGGGGTTCGCATACGTGCATACAAACCAATCCTGCGCGCCCAGCACCCTCGTCACCAGCGACGCTGCCGGCGTCGCTCGCGTCGGAGGCCGCCGTGAGTCGCGATCCGCTGTCGCAACCAGCTTCCGCGTCGTTCCTACGGATCGACCCGTCCCCCGCCCATTGACGTCTCGCGGCGTCGCGGTTCAGGTGAATGGATGATCCGATTGCATTGTGTTGCGGCTCGCGTGTGGCCGGTGCCGTGTTTGGGGGTGGTGACCTTGGGCCTGCTTGCTTCCTGCGGAACGGGCGGGGCTGGCGCCGCGGTTCGGCCGGAAGATCCCTCGGCCGTCGAGGCCATCGCTGGCGCTGACATCTCCTGCAAGCAGGGCTCTTACGCGGAGCCGCTGGTCATCGACCTGCCCGCCGATCAGCGCGTCGACTTCGAGTCCGCGATGGAGTCCGGCGTGGCGCTGGTGCGATACGACTGCCGCAGCATGAAGATGCTCAAGGATTGCCGCCTTCCGGGGGAGTACGCCTTCACTGGCGTCAGCCTGAAGGAGCACGTGCTTTCCCTTGACGACAAGGATGAACTGAAAGCCAACCTGCCGTTCTCCGGCGGCAAGATCGGCGGCGAGCTCGAGCGTGGGTCGAGTTTGCAAGTGGCACTTGTCTACGTCGGCAAGCGCACGGTCGCCGCCAAGGGCGTGGCACGGCCGAACCTGGAGGGCAGCCAGTGTGGGGAAGCGACGCATTGGCTGCGCGCGGCAACCGTTGGTGCCTTCGCGGTGAAGACCGGCACAAAGGGCCGCGTGGCCGCCGCGGCGGAGATCTTTGGCGCAGGAACCAGTGGCGAGAGCAGCAGCGAGAAGAAGGTGTCGCAAAAAGACGGCGACCTCGCGGCCTGCAAATCGTCGTCGCCGACGTCCAAGGCACCTCCGCAGCAATGCCGTGCCGCGATCCGTTTCGAGCTGGTGCCCATCACGGACAAGGCAGCGGCGGGCGGCAAGAAAGAAGAGGGCAAAAAGGCGAAGGCGCTGGAGGATCCCTGCCCCGAAGGTTTCAAGCTGAGCGAAGGCAAGTGTGCGCGAGCGGCCGACGCCGCGTCCCACCTCTGCGACAAGAACGACGAAGCGGATTGTCGCAAGCAGTGCGCCGCCGGGCACGCTGGCAGCTGCCACAACCTAGCGAACCTGGCCTTCTACGACTTCGGCAAGGATAACGTCTCGGAAGAGGTCGAGAAGAAGAACTACCAGGAAGCTCTGACCCACTGGAAGAAGGCTTGCGACGGCGGAGTGATGGAATCCTGCGGCGACCTTGGCTACATGCTCTTGGTCTCGTCATACGGACTGCCGGCGGACCCGGCAGGCGGGCAGACAGCGCTCAGGCGTGCCTGTGATGGTGGCTACGCGGAAGGTTGCTACGACCTGGCGTACCACACGCTGAACGGCAAGCGCGGCGTCACCAAGGATGCGGTTGCGGGTCTGGCGCTGCAGCAACGCGGCTGCGGGCTGGGGGACGCCTTTGCCTGTCAAGAGCTTGGCGAATTCTACTTCAAGGGCAAGCACGTGGCGAAGGACGTGGCGCAAGGCGACCGGCTACTATCGCGTTTCTGCGACCAGGGAGACTTGGGATCCTGCGCAGACCTCGCGGCGCATCTGGTGACCTGGTTCGACGACGACGAAGGCCCGCCCAAGCCGATCCCCGAAGTCAAAGACGCCCTCGGGCGCGCCAAAGACCTGTACACCAGAGCCTGCTCTGGGATCAGCTACTCCTGCAACCTCGCAGCGCGGTTGCACAACGACGCCGGCGACAAGAAGAAGGCCCTCGAGCTGGCCGAGAAAGCCTGCCAACCCAACGCCACCGACAAGAAGAAGCGCACGCGGATGGGATGCGGGCTCGCGGGGGTGCTGCTTCTGGAGGGCAAAGGTGGCGTCACGGCGGACCGAGGCAAGGCTGTCGACTACATGATCCAGTCGATGGATGAGCCGACCATGATGCGCGCCGCAAAGATCCTGGAAAAGGGAGACGGAGTGAAAGCGGACAAGGGTCGCGCCTTGGCCGTGTACAAGGATCTCTGCGATGAGTACGAGTACAAGCCGGCATGCGCGGACAAGACCCGCTTGAGCCGCTGAATAGTTTCACCCTAGCCAAGTCTCGGTACCGGTAACCAGACGACAACCGAGGCGGCGCCTGTGGGCGTCGACGGATCAGCCTGTTGCGTCGCGCTTCGCCAAGTAGCGGGTGACGCGGGCGGCAATCCAGCGGGAGTGTGTCATGGGCATGGCGCGCACGACGACGCGGGACTTGGTCGCGACGCGCAGTGCCTCGAGATGGAAGAACCCTTCCGGCCCTGGCCGGGTGGTCCGCAGTGCTTCTACCTCGGACGTTGGAACCCGCAGGGCTGCCCAGCGGTGCGGCCCCTTGCGAAACTCCAGCTCCTGACGGCTGACCAGGAGTTGGTTCCAGAGGTACTCCGACGGAAGCAAGTAGATCAGCAGCGCCGTCACCAAGACCGCCACCAGCATGGTCCAGCCCGGTGCCCAGAAGATCTCACGCTGCGCGACGTCGTTGACAATGGCCGTCACAGCGACGAGCGCGCCGCCCAGGATCAGCCCTGCGATCAATACGGCCAGGGCAAAGGGCAGGTCGACGGGTCGGTACCAGCGTACGTCGAGACCGTTGTCTTCCGTGCAACGGATGCCCGCCGGGGGGGCACCGGGGTCGTCGGGCACGACCGCAATACCCAGCGCCAGCTGGTCCGTCAGGGGCATCCCGAGCTCGTTAGGCCAGCACAGCGCCGGCACATCGCTGGATGCGTCGATCAACGGGACGCCAAAAGCACGCGCCAATGCGATCGCGATGCGGTGCGCGACAAACTCGTCCGAATGGTCGCCGACAAAGACGGACGCCTTTTCCAACTCCGGCAACACCGCTGCGACAGAGTGTAGCTGCCGCGCATGTCGCGGCTGCGCCCCGCGGTAACCCGCGCCGGCCGCGGCGTCTGCGCCCACGTCCGGCTCACTTCCGTCCGCTTCGTGTGGCGCTTCTGACCGCTCCAGGTGCGCACAAGCGTCGGCATCGCGCGAGCGCAGCACCACGCGCACCGCCCACACCGCCGTGCGCCACGAATCTTCGCTGTCGCCGCGCTCGCCGATGATCCCGCCCACAATCACGGCGGCAGCATCTGCAAGCTCGAACTCCGCACGCTGGTTGAAGAACTGCTCCTTGCCCAGATCGATCTGCTGCAACAACGAGCGGCCGTGTTGCAGCGACCAGCTAGTCGGCGCGGGCACCTACGGCGCCCCGCCATCCGAAGACTTGATCTGGCCTGGCCGACACTTGCCTTGGATGCAGGCGGGCTCCGGCACCAGGCCAAAGCAGCAGCCGCACGGGCCGCCGCCCTGGCAAGCGTGCAGCTCGTCACGCAGCGTCTGCCAGCGCACGGCGTCGTGACTCTTCGCGAGATAGACCGTGCAGCAGGCTTCCTCGAATCCGAACGCGCACATGGCTGGCGTCTTGCCGCATTCGTAGTCATCCGTGCAGTCCCGGTTTTCCGCAAGGAACTCCGTGATGCGTTGCTTCTCGCCCGCGCAGGCGCCGGCGTCCGCGTCGTCTGCATCGGAACTACTGCAAGCCGCGGGCGCGCACGTGAAACATAGGACTGCAGTCAAAAGGACGCGCCCCCGGCAACTCATGCGGCAAGCCTAGCACCGCGGGCATGTGCTGGGCGCCAAGCTGTCCGGATCACCGGCCACATCGGTAGCTTGGGCAGGGCCATCGCGAGGACTTCGAACGGGACGTGCGTTGGCATTCGACACAGGGGATGGCAACCCTTGTCTCCGAGGCCAAAGGGAACGGCAGCGGTCCGAATCGGACGTCGCAGGCCTGCCAAACTACTTCGTATACAAACCGATTTTTCGCGCGCAGATCCCGAGGGGGTCGGCGTGGAAGCCGAAACCGAAGCCAGTCCGGCCTCGCGCGTTCGGGGACTGTCCCGCAGGCTGTCGGATCTAGTCCGCGCAGCAGCGAAAGCCCACGCTGTCCACGGTGCGCGTGCGGGGCCAGGCGAGCTCTTTGCCCGCAGCGCAGCGGGTGCCGTGCGCGTGGTGCTGGTAGCTTCCGCCGCGGATCCGACAGCCAGCATCGGCGCTGTCATCCACGCAGCTGTCGTCCCACTCGGCTACGTGCCCGCTCAGGTCGAAGACCTTTGCGTACGCAGCATCGGGCGAATGACAGCCCGCGAAGCTGCCGACGTCGTCCAGGCCCCAGGTGGTGTAGTCGTCGGCGTCCGCATCGCGGCAGGCATCTGTGTCGAAGGTGCTGCCATAGGTGTACTCGTACTTGCCACCGGAAGTACAAGCGGCCTGCCACTCGCTGCTGTTCGGGTCGTCGTAGCTGGCGAAGGCGTAGCTACCACCGCCAACTTTGCCGCAGAGGCGCTTGCCCGCGGCTTTGCAGAATGCGGCTGCGTCGCACCAGTCCACGCAGACGACGGGTTGCTCGGTCTTGTTGGACCCGGGATCCCAAGCGCAGGTGGGCGTGAAGTCCGCATTGCCCGAGCACGCGGCAGCCTGCCCGCTCGTCGCCGGCTTCGAGTCGAGCCACGCCTCGTACTGCCCCCGCGTGACCTCGGTCTTGTCGATGCAGAAGCCTTCGGGCAGCCGCACCATGTCTGGCCCCATGCCCGACTCCAGCGCGCCCGCGGGGCAGCCGCCTTCACCCGGCTTAGGTTCGACCTTCGGCGGCTCTTCTTTGCGGATGTCTTGGGTCGGAGCTAGCTGCAGCGCTGCAATGAAAGCGACTGCCAGAATACCCGAGCCTGCGATGGCGACTTTCTTCATAGGGTTCACCAAAACACCGGAGAAGAGTTGCGGTACGGAGCGTCGTCCGCCATTGGGAAATGTATCTGCACGTCGTCAGCGGGCAGTGCGCCTTCCCCTTTGTTGAGAATGTTGCCGCTTGCGACGCCCGCGACGTCGCGCAGCTTGTAGCTTTCGGACTTCGTGCGGTTGATGCGATTGTCTTCCAAGCGCGTGCAGGCCAGGTTGTACCCAAGGATCAAACCGTTGTGCACCGTGTTGTTCGACACGAAGTAGCGCATGTTGTGCGCCATATGGATGCCGGAGTCATAGAACGTGTTGCCTGCGATGTAGTTGCCGATCTTGTTGGTGCGCGTGGCGCTTTTGTCTTTGGAGCTGACGTAGCCCAAGATCCCCCAAAAACCGTTCACGGTCGGCTTGGCCATGCGGATCTTGTTGTTGATGATGACGTTGTCCGTCTCTTTCCAGATGATGATCGGTCCGTCGACCTGCTTGTCGAGCAGGCAGGGAAGTGCCGCGTCGAACTGGCCCTGATCGTTGACCATGCACTGAGTCATGGTGTTTTCTTCCACCCAAACATTTCGGCCGCTGGAGGTGACGAAGTCGCCGCCAGCGTTGTGGTGGAAGTTGTTGCGATAGATCAGAACGTCCTTATCCGTGCGTCCGGCGCCTTCGATGTCGATACCGAACTCAGGTGAAGTGCCTTCGATGTGATGGATGTGGTTGTTCTCCACCACGATGTTGTGCCCGCCCACGATCGACACGCCTTGCCGGCGATTGTGGTGGATGTGGTTGTTGCGGATCGTGACGTTCGTAGTTGCTTTCTCCGGCGTTGCGTCCTTTGCTTTCACGCCAACGATCAGCACGCCGTCTCCGGTCAGCTCGTGGAGCTCCATGTCTTCGATCAGCACGCGGTCCACGCCGCTCCAGACGCAGATGCCATGCCCCTCGTCGTGGGCTGTGGGCGGCGTTCCGTAGTCGTGCTGGGCGCGATCACCAACGACTTCGCCGCCGCGGATGGTGATGTTGCTGTTGCCGTCGACGTTGATGACGCAGTAGTTCCAGCGATCGTTGGGCGCCATCTTGATGATGGTGCCTTTGGAGAGTTCCAGGGTCATGTCACCCTGCAGATCGATGCCGCCCGCGTAGGCGGCATTGGTGGGTTCGCCAACCAAGTACGTGCCCGGAGGGATCACGATCTTGTCGTGGCCGTTGTCTTTCGCCCACTTGATGGCATCGTTCAATCCCTTGCGCGTTTCGACGGGGTCCTTGCCGGCGTTCGAGATCTTCCACTGCACCAGATCAATGACGTATTCCTTCGTGTGCACCGGTGGCAGCGCAGCAGTAGGCCGCGCTCCGGGTTCCCAAGCGCACTCGCCGCTGCCGGGCACTGGATTGACGACGCTGCTGTCACTCTGCGCTGCGTCCCCGGGCGTTGCGCCGTCGAGAGCGCCTCCTCCCGAGCCGCCACCGGAGCCGGCTGCCCCGTTGCCCCCGCTACCGCCGCCCTCCGAGTCGCTCCCGCACGCCGCGCTCCCCAATAGTCCGCCGAGCAGCATGCCGACCAGACCCAGCGCATGTCGCGAGCCAAGCAATCTGCGTCGCCGCCCCCTCGCCAACCTAAGAGCCGCTTCCTCTCGATACATCGGTAAACGATGACGGATCGCGCCAAGGCGCGTCAAGCTGAGCGCGGAGCCGTGCTGGACAAAAACTCCGCCGGAAGCGCGGAAGTCTCGCTTCCGACCGGGATCCACTATCGGACGGCGTCCGATTCATGTGGTCGCTTCAGGGCACGCCGTTGGCTAGGGGGCGTGCGTGTTGGGCGTTGCCGAAGCCGCGCTGGGTGAACTTGCCGAGGGTAGCGTTTGTGTGGGTTGCGGACGCCGCTGCCCGGGCCCGTGCGTTTTCGAAGCGGCGAATGGAGAGTCGGCCGACGGGTAGCGCCTGGCCGCGGGAAGATCGTCCCAAGGCGGCTGCGCTTCCCCAAAACAAATTTGCGCAACTGCAGTCCCGAACCGGCCGACAACATGGCCCCCCCGCCCGGGGGTGGTTCTTCTGTGTGACCTGCACGAAGGCCGATTCCAGCGGCGTCCGGCGACGGCGTTCAGAACCCCCAGGCTCCGTTTGTCTTCGGTGGGCAGGGGCCCAGGCTGTTGGGAAAGCGCGTGCTGCAAGAGCGGGTGCTGTAGTGCGCTACAAGGCGAGCGTGCTGCAACGAGAGCGTGCTGCAACGCGAGCGGACCGCAACGAGAGCGTGCTGCAACGAGAGCGTGCTGCAACGAGAGCGCGCTGCAACGAGAGCGTGCTGCAACGAGAGCGTGCTGCAACGAGAGCGTGCTGCAACGCGAGCGCGCGCCAGCTAGGGGGG
>CALMUT010000082.1 GCA_937872925.1 uncultured Myxococcales bacterium
GATGATCCCGGTGTTGTAGTAGAGACCGCCCGGGCGATCGATGGTGCCGGTGATAACCGTTAGCGCCGCCACGGCCCACTCGGTCAGCGTCGAATTGTGGCTGGTTTGAACGCCGACACGCGTCGAAACGTACGCGCCGTCCGCTGCCGCGAATTCCCGCGCAATTCGGCTAATGCTTTCGGTCTTGATGCCCGTGAGTTCGCTGGCGCGTTCTGGAGTCATCTCGAGCGCGACTCGCCGCAGCGCCTCGAGGCCGCTGGTGTGTTCAGCGACGAAGCTCCGATCATGCAGACCTTCGGCGAGGATCACATTGATCAAGGCGAGAAGCAGGAAGAAGTCGGTGCCCGGTCGAATTGCGATGTGCTCGCTTGCCATACGGGCGGTCTCCGTGCGTCGCGGATCGACCACGACGACTTTTCCGCCGTCTTTCATGGCACGCTTCAAGTCGGCACCGATGTGCGGCCTTCGTTGCAAGAGTGTGAGACCTTGCGTCACGAGTGGGTTCGTTCCTAGCAGTAGCGCGTACTTCGCTCGCACGACATCAGGCTGCAGAATGAGATTCTCGTTGCCGTATAACCCTTCGGCGACAGCTCCGCGGTCGGTGTACTCGAGCGAGAGTACGTTGTAGCTGTTGGGCGACCCAAACGCGTGGCAGAACGTATTCGCCATAGTGATACCAATTGAATCGGCCGCGTTGCCCCAATAGGTGCCTACTGCGCGCGGCCCATGCTCGTCCACGAGCTGACGCAGGCGCGCTCCGATATCGGCGATAGCGTCGTCCCACGCGCAGGGCGTCCAGTCGTCACCGTTGCGTCGTAGTGGGCGGAGGACTCGATCGGGCGAGTTCTGATAACCAAGAAGATTCATCCCCTTGATGCACACATAGCCCTCGGAGATCGCGTGTTCCCGATCCGGGCGCACCGCCGTTAGCCGGCCGGCGTCGATATCCAGTTTGACGCCGCAGAACGGTTCGCAGGCACCTACCTTGCAGCGAGTGGAGACGGTCCTTGTTGCGGTGTGCGCACCCTTGTCGGTCATTTCGCTTTCCTCCTTGGTCTAGCATCCTTGCCCGTGATGCTCGCGAGTGTCTTGAATGAACCTGCTACGCTCGACGTGGGCGAAAGAGATCGACTCAGGTTGCGGTGCTGAACAGCGGCTCGACTTTCATGAACTCGGCCGCAGCGATTTGGCTCGGCACCAAACCGAACATCTGCCTGAAAGTGCGGGTAAAATGAGCGTGGTCAGCAAAACCCGAAGCGTGAGCGGCGTCGCTCAGATTTCGCCCGGTGCCCAGCATCTGGACCGCAGTGCACAAACGCACCCACAACGCGTAGCGCCGCAACGGCAGGCCGACCTGGTCACGAAACAGATGCGCCAGGCGGCTTTCCGACAAGCCGACACTGTCTGCAACCGCAGCGACTTTCGACACACGTCCAGAAACCGACTGGATAGCGGTGACCGCAGCCGCAACCCGCGAGTCCATCGGAATCAGCTTCGACCCTGGCGCCACAGCGTTCAGCAATACTTCGGCGCATTGGCTGGCGCGCGCGGCTCCAGCGGCGCCGTTCCAGCACGCTCGCAGTCCTTCGCGGGCGTCACCGAGCGGCGTGTCGATAACACGGATGGCAGGTTGAGCGGCGCTCGAAATTCGCGGCATCTCGGGGTCGGCGTACAGCAGTGCAAGCCAGCGGCCGTCATGCTCGAGCTGGTGCGGCGCGTCGGGCGCAACCGCGATCGCAAAGTGACAGACCCAGTCTGCGTTCTCGCTACCGCGCACGCGCAGTTCGCCGTCCAACGCTACAGCGATTTGTAGTGCGTGGTGGGAATGAAGGGCCGTTCGTCCGCCGGGGCCGATGTACAAACACCGGCCCAGCCAAAAGAACAGCCTTCCGATCCAAGGGGGTGAGGTTACCAACTTACTGTGGCCAGTATATGCGTCGACGCCGCGGCGTCATCCAACGGCCGTCCCGGCAAATTTGATGGCGATCATTACTTCGTCTTCGACGGTCTGCACCAACTGAGAACCTGGCAGCAGCGCTTGCTGCGCGACCTCAGATTGGAAGAATAGCTCCGAAACCGGGGCCAGGGCATTCGCGCGGGCGGTCCTGTGACCGTCGCGGTCACAGCTGTAACGCAAGTGCACTTCCGCGTTCCGATCGGAGTCATGTGACCGAGATAGTCACACGAGCCGGGCTTGCTCAAGATTGACGGTACTGCTACCCGAACGCGATGCAGCGAATTCGACCAGCGACAGTTTTGATTTTGACGACCATGTTTTGCGCGTGCCAGGACAAGCAAGTGCCTTCTGGTCCGTCCTCGTCGGCGTCGGTGGAACCGCCGGGGTCAGCCACGCTACTGCGCGTGGAAGCACGCGAGGTGTGCATGGTGAACGACGAGCATTTCGGGAAGCCGCAGATCCCTGTCGCCGTCGCCGGGAAGACCTATTTCGGTTGTTGCCCGAATTGCAAAGAAAAGCTGGAGAACGACGCGAGCGCCCGCACGGGCCCCGATCCCGTGAGTGGGAAGCCAGTGGACAAAGCGAGCGCGGTGATCGGGCGATTGGCCTCTGGAAAAGTGCTCTACTTTGAGAGCGAAGCGAACATGAAACAGCACGCGGCGCGTTTGTAGGGATTGAGCGGCCCTCAAGACGAAGCGCGATCCGCCCGCGAAGCCGTTTACCCCGGTGCGCCCGCCAATCACGGCCAGTTCGTACTCGTTTGGTCTCGTCATGATCCGGAGGCCAGTCTCGTACCTGCGTCCAGAATCAAGGGCCGTTCTTGCTCAGCCGGCGTGGGCAAAGAGCCCAAGCCTTCCGACCCGGCTCCGTCAAGCACCGCCACTTCAACTCCACAGGCTACGAGACCTGCGGGTCGGAGTCGGACCCCTGTTTCCACCACGCCAACCGCATCACCGGGGACATTGGGGAACGGGTCGAGAAACCGCTTTTGTGCGATGTTCGCATCCGAGCGCGCGGAGCGGCCGTTGGTTACTCGCGCAACACGGTTTCCGTGGTCTCGCAGAGCTTGAGCCACCCAGTTTTCTGGGCTAGCGGTCCAGAAGATTCTCCAGGACCAAAGGCCGGGAGGCGCTGCGACGGTGTTTGTTCGCGGTTTCCTGCGGGCACGGCCCCCGTGCGGTGTTCGGGCGTTTCCGCACCCGCGCCGGCTCCGCTCAACCGCGAAAGCTCAGGCCCAAATCGGCGTGAACTTCGACTGAGGGAATGTCCATGCCTTCGGTCCGAGCGGAATGTGCGCCAAGTCAAACTGGTTGCCCTGGTGAAGGCCTTCTAGCGATGCGAACAAGTGCATCGGAACTTCTTCGCTGACCCAGATCGAGGGTGGGGCATGGGGTAGCTGTTTCACCTTGTGAAAGCCCCGCGGACCACTTCTCGGCTATGGCCGCTCGTAGGTACGGGTCGGAGAGCATGCTGATGTGCTGTTTGGTGATCTGGGCACCTGGTTGGTGGAGCCAGTCGTTGTTCACATCGTGCTCCAGCACGCCACCCGTAATCGCGCCGAAGTACTCCGGAAAGCCGCACTCGGCCGCAGCGTTCAACGTTTGGTGGACGAGATCCGCAATCGCGTCTGGCTCGTCCTGACTGATGCGCGCCAAAACATTGTCCGAGAATGTGAGCACCATGCTTCCGGGCGCGCCCAACGAAGTTCTCTCTCGAACCAGGTGTTGGAACTCTTCAAGCCTCATCAGTGTGCCTGCGGGGTTCTGAAGAAACTGCGCGGTGACGCCGATGATATCGAAATAGAACACGAACACGTTTTCGGGAATGCGCATGACCTTGTCCTCTCACCACCGAGCTGCCCAAGTGGTCGTTGTCGAGCTTTTTTCACCGGGCTTGCCGCCATCGACACGCCGAATTCCGTTTGCGCGCGCCAGAGCGCCGATAGCGCGCGCCCAGAAGACGCGAACCCCGGCTTTCGGTTCAGCAGTCCCCCGCTCAGCAGTGATCACGATGCGCAGTTTCGCACTATCCAGCAGCCGGGGCGATGCCTTGAAGCCGAGGCAATAGGCGCTGCGTGGCACTTTTGCGGGATCCTCGCGAAGGTTGCGACCGGCGATTCCGCTGGCGTTCGGTCAGGGGCGTCGCCGACGATTCGCTAGTTGGCTGGACGATTCGATGGCCGCCGCCCCGCCCGTGGGAATGGTCGCGAACGGCCCCAGACCCGGGCACCGGGTCAGCCGAAGATGCCGCCGCCACCCCGAAGCACTCGCCGAACGCGAGTCCGCCCATGGAATGGCTCGACGTACACGTCTCTAACCGCGTACCGGTCGAGCGACTGCGTGCTGCGATATTCGAACCGTCGCCCGTTGATGACCACATAGGCGTTTCCAGTCGAATTCCATCGACCAACTTCCCGCCCAAGCGGGTCCACTGCGACTGCGATTCGGTCAACATATTCCATGACCCTTAGTGTGACTCCGGCGAACGCCGGGAGCAAATCCACCCTCGACGTCCGAGTCCATCGTCTTCATCTTCGATGTCGTCTCCATCCTCAAGGTCGTCTTCGGCTCCGTCTTCACCTTCGAGGTCGTCCTCGTCCTCGTCTTCGGGGTCGTCCTCGTCTTCGATGTCGCCTTCATCTTCGAGATCGTCCTCGTCTTCGTCGGCTTCATCCGGCCCCACCTCGGAGTTGTGCGCCAAGAGCGTGCCACCGCATTCGTTGAGCAGATCGTCGAAACTCGTGTCTAATTGTTCCATTCTTGTTTCTCCTTGTTCGTCCCCCTCAAAAACCACTCGGTTCCGCTGTTCACGACGCGGACGTCGTCCACGGCCACCAGCCGCCGTACCCGTCGGTCCACCAGAAAACGGCCCCGTCGAACCAGAGATAGCCGCCCGGCGCGGACGTCCACGGAACCCACGTCGGGACCAGGGGCACCGCCGCGGATGCATGCTCGGAGCGCGCATGCTCTGGACGCGTATGCTCTCCCGGCGGAGCACGACGGGACGATCCCACTGGCCAAAGAGAACGAAACGCGATGCCGATGCAAGACGCAACGGCGGGGTGACGTTGGCTGTCCGACCTCGCGTGCAGTGGGCAGCCGTTGGTGCGACAATGTACCGGTCAAGCCCGGTCAGTTTCGCAGCTTGCTGGCGGACCCGAGCGACGTGGTGGTCAACGCGATGAAGATCAAGGTTCGGGGTGCACACGCACTCGAGGAAACGGCGGCGAAACTTCGGCGACTCGCCGCGGACGCGAAGCAGGTTGACGGCGCGCGACTCACTATGGCGATCCGACCCGATGAGAACGGGTTCATTGATCGAGAGTGCCCGGAGTGTCGCTCGCAGTTCAAGGTCGGCGCCACCGAACTGGAAAATCACACGGCAAGTCTGGTCTGCCCGTACGACGGCCACACAGCACCAAAGGGCAGGTGGACCACAGCTGCGCACGTCGAAGAGGCCAAACAGCAGACGAAAGCACTCGCTAACGCGTGGTTCGAGAGCAGCATGAAGGGCGCCAATGGTCGCACTGCATCCGGGCTCATGAACCTGGCCCGGTCGCCGGAGGGACGGCCGGGTGGAACACTGCTTCCTGCGTCTGCCCTGGAAATTCTAGCGCAGGACCGAACCTGTGATCAATGTGGCTGCCGGTTCGCGTTTATCGGTGCCGCCTTCTTCTGCCCCATGTGCGGGGACAACTCGGCCAACGCAACGTTCGACCAAACAATCCTAAACATGCGCCGGTCGATCGCTGCGCTTCCCAAGATCTGCAACGACCTAGACCCCGATTTGCGCGCAGAGGTACGGCGGACGCTGCTTGAGAAGCACCTGCAGGACACCGTTACAGCCTTTCGACGAGTTGGCGAGTCGCTCTACCAAAGTGCAACAGGCACGAACGCCCCCGTCAACGCGTTCCAGCGGCTTGGCGGTGGAGCCGACGGCGACACGCTCTGGCAAGTTGCCATGGGGCAGTCGTACGAAGGTTATTTAGGGATGCACCATCGCGATGGGCGCGCAGCACAACGAATGCCCGCCGATCGGCGCTGAGCGACCCCGTGATCCCCTTACGCACAGCTCACCAACTCGACCTGGTAGCGGAAAGGTTGTGGGATCCCCGTCACCGTGACTTCGTACGTGGATCCGCGCTTCGCGGTCCAACCGTCGGGAATGAAGCGCAGGCCGTACTCCGATTGGCCGGCGGGCTCGAGGGCGTTGACCAGGATCGGACGCACGACGCCATCTTCGGTGAGCTGGACGTTCGCAGAGTCCATCGGCATGTCTAGCGTCTCGATCGTCCACCCGCCTTGGTCCAGGGTCGGCATGAGAATGGTCGCGTCGTCGTTCCGAGGTGCGTAGGCATCGTGAGGGAACGCTCCTGCAGGAGGCCAAAGTCGAATTCCAAGCGCGTCGGGCTCTCCGCTGTCCAATACAAGCAGGCAAGATGCTCCCGCTGACGACCCCAGGCCGACAGTACTGAGCGCATCCCACAGCAGCCAGCGCCGGTGTCCCATTCGCTTTGCGTTCGATGCACCATCGTCGATCATGTACAGATCGACGGCGATCACACCAGGCTCCAGGATGATGTTGCTTTCAGACGCGCCCTGCGCTCCGGCGGCGGAATAGCACGCCCAGGTATCCGGTGGTGCGTGGCTCAGTTGGTCATTCGCGTCGAGCAGCAGTGCGCAGCTTTGGGCGCGGACGTTCTTGTCAGGGTCCGCGCTGACGGCGGCGCGCCCGGCTAGCCAGCGGTACAAGTTGAGCTGTCGCAGTGCGTTCGCGCGAGCGGGTTCCGACCACGTTCCCGGCGCGCAAGTCGCGAGATCACCTGACCACGTGCCTTCCGCCAGATCGAGGCGGTCCTGGGTCCAGCGCTGGCAGACCGCATCTGGAGCATGGAGTGGTTCCACGACGGAAGGCAGTGTGACCGCGCCCGGCCCAGCGGAGTCCTCGTCGCCTGCGCTGCAGCCCGCGACGCAGCATGCGAGACCGACGGCCGCAACGGCGAACGCGCGCTCCGGTCTTTGCCACGGGTGACTCAGGAGCCCGACGGGTTTCGCGACGTTCATGGACGATTCTACGCTCCGCCTCGCATTGAAATTCTCTCGGATTTCGAGACCCGCGTCCCGGGCGCGAATCCGCGTGCCACCCGCTGCGATTCGCCGCTCTCGGATTCGTGGGGCGGGGAGCCGCCTTCCCAAACCGACACCCCCACGCCACGCGACGGTTCACGCGGCGGACAAGCGGCGTTGACCGGCGGGTCGCCGTGTCTCACTTCGGCTTGACAACGCATACGTGATCGAAGCCGTCGATAGACATCGTGAACGTGGACCCGCTGCCCGTCCAGGTTCCGGGTTGATCGTTGGGCGTGCCATCAGGATTGACAGCAGCAAGGGACCCGTCGCACGCCATGATAGCCAGCGCGCCACTGAGACCCGATTCAGTGATCGTCAGCTTGCACTTGTCAGCCTCGGGCTCGAGCTTGAACGTGTAGCCCCCAAAGGCATCACATGTGCCAACGCCGCAACAATCCAATCCGCACACCGACTCATTGCCGATACATGCGAGTGAAACGGCTCCGCCAACGCCGCCCGATCCTGCATCCGTGCCAGCGCCCGACTGGCCGCCCGCGCCGCCTGCATCCGTGCCGCCACCCCCCATGGCCGCACCTGCGCCCGAATCCCCCCCACCGCCGCCTGCGCCATCGCCAGTCGATGTTCCACACGCAACGGCGACCGTCGTGGGCGCGGCAACCAGGAGCATCCTCCAGAAACCGAGAAGGGACCGCATGTTCATGCTGTTTGCTACGCGACACCGGGTCGAGATGTTCCCATCCGCTCGCGAATCCGAGCCCAGACCACCGGACGTCGCGAAATGGTCTGGTTTTTCCCGCCGTTCGGACGAAATGAGACCCGAGGTTCGCGCATGGACGTCGGTGGACAACCGCGAGGCACGCGAGGAGCCCGCCCCCTTTGCCGCAACGGCTGTCGGCACTTGATGTGCGAAGCC
>CALMUT010000083.1 GCA_937872925.1 uncultured Myxococcales bacterium
CGCCATCGCCGCGGCCGAGCCGATCGTCCAGGCGATCGGCCGCGGCGACTACACCGTGCCTGCGGACATCGTCGAATCGATCCGCATTCTCGCGCAGCGCGTGAAGCTCGCCGGCCCCGCCAACGAAGAAGCCGCCGCGGCGGACTTCGACTGGGCCGGCAGCGCCGAGTAAACCGCGCGCGCCCGGCCATCGGCGCCCGCGGCCCGGGCTGTGCGGGGCATCTCAGGCGTCGTCGCCTGACAGCTTCGCCAAGACCGTCAGGTCTTCCAGGGTCGAGATGTCGCCCTGAGCGGCGCGACCGGCGGCGACGTCCTTGAGCAACCGGCGCATGATCTTGCCGCTGCGAGTCTTGGGCAGTGCGTCCGCAAACCGCACATCGTCCGGAGCCGCGAACTTGCCGATCTCCTTGCCGACGTGGGCGCGGAGCTCCTGCTTTAGGGCGTCGCCGGCCTCGAATCCGGGCTTGAGGCTGACAAAGACCACCAAAGCTTGTCCTTTGAGGTCGTCCGGGCGGCCCACGGCTGCCGCTTCGGCGACGCTTTTGTGGGATACCAACGCGCTCTCGATTTCCGCGGTGCCGATGCGGTGGCCCGAGACGTTCAACACGTCGTCAATGCGCCCGACCACGGTGATGTATCCGTCGTCATCGGCGTGGGCGCCGTCGCCGGTGAAATAGCTGCCGGGAATGTCCGAGAAGTACTGCTGCACGTAGCGGGCGTCGTCGCCGTATACCGTGCGCAATTGGCTCGGCCAGCTCTGGCGCAGCACCAAAAGCCCGGCCTCGCCGGCGCCGACCGGTACGCCCGCTTCCGTCACCACCTCGGGCTTGACGCCGAAGAAGGGCAGCCCAGCAGAGCCTGGCTTCATGGGAGCGGCGCCGGGCAACGTCGTGATCATGATGGCGCCCGTTTCCGTTTGCCACCAGGTGTCCACGATGGGGCAGCTCTTCTTTCCGATGGTTTCGTAGTACCAGATCCAGGCTTCGGGATTGATGGGCTCCCCGACGGTGCCCAAGAGGCGCAAGCTGGATAGATCGCTCTTGCCCGGCCATTCGTCGCCGGCGCGGATGAAAGCGCGGATCGCCGTTGGCGCCGTGTACAAGATGCTCACCTTGTGCTTTTCGATGATCTGCCAGAAGCGGCCCCAGTCCGGGAAATTCGGAGCGCCTTCGTACATCAAGCAGGTCGCACCGTTGGCCAAGGGGCCGTACACGATGTAGCTATGTCCGGTCACCCAGCCCACGTCGGCGGTGCACCAATACACATCGCCTGGCTGCAGGTCGAAGACGTACTTGCTGGTCACGTAGGTTCCGGCGAGGTAGCCAGCGCTGGTGTGCAGGACGCCCTTGGGTTTGCCCGTGGAACCCGAGGTGTACAGGATAAATAGCGGGTGCTCCGCGCCGACATATTCTGGTCCGCCGTCTTTCGCATCGGCCGCGGCAATGGCGTCTTGCCAGTCCACGTCCCGGCCCGATTGCATGCGGAGCTTCACGTGCTCCGCCCCCAAGTGCCGGAGCACGATGACTTTCTCGACGCTCGGCGTCTGCTCGATTGCCTTGTCCACGGTCGCCTTGAGCGGCACCACGTTGCCTCTGCGCCAAGCGCCGTCCTGGGTCAGCACGACCTTCACCTGGCAGTCGTTGATGCGGTCCCGCAGGCTCTCTGCCGCGAAGCCGCCAAAGACGACGCTATGCACGGCTCCGATGCGGGCGCAGGCCAGCATGCCAACCACGACCTCGGGAACCATGCCCATGTAGATGGCGACGCGGTCGCCTTTTTGAACGCCCTGTTTGCGCAGAGCTGCCGCGAAGGCCACGGTCTGCGCATGCAGCTCGGCGTAGCTCAGGCGGCGCACTTCACCGGGTTCGCTTTCCCAAAGGATGGCGGTCTTGTCTTTGGTTGCCGTACTCAGGTGGCGGTCGAGGCAGGACTCGGAGACATTGAGCTCCGCGTCCGAAAACCACTGCACGTGGGGCAGCTTGCCGTCCGTGAGCTTGGTCCAAGGTTTCTTGAACGCCAGCTCCGCCGTTTCTCGTCTCCAGAAGCTCTCCGGTGACTGCAGGCTCTCGTCGTAGAGCTTCTGGTAGTGCTCCAAGCTTCCGATGCGCGCCTTGTCACGAAACGCCGCACTCGGCTCAAAACGGCGGCTCTCGGCCGAAAACGTCCCAATGGCAGTCTTGTCGGTCATGCTACGGATTCCCTCGCGAATTTCCGGCCTATCACGGACCGCCGGGCGCGTCGCGGTGCGTGCGTCTCGGCGCACCCCGCTCGGAAGTCGGGCCGGCGACGCGCGCGCGGCTATGCCGCGGAAAACCGATTGGGCGGCGCGCGCGCGGGGGTCGGCGATCAAAAAAAATACTCAGTATACATATCGATTTTTCGCGAGCGTCCCCCCCCCCGTCCTCGTGTCTGCGCAGGGACACGTATCTGTGCAGGGGACACGCATCTGCGCAGGGACACGCATCTGCGCAGGGACACGCATCTGCGCAGGGACACGTCTCTGCGCAGGGACACGTCTCTGCGCAGGGACACGTCTCTGCGCAGGGACACTCGATCAGGGCGCTTTGGGTTTGGAGCTGTCCGGAGTCCACTCGCTCCAGCCCACGCGCAGCCCGAGTCCGCCCATGATCAGGCCTCCGGTCTCTTTGAAGGGCGCCCAGCTCTTGCCGTCGCTGAAGCTTCCGACGGTATTGCTGGCGCCGTCGAGCATGACGATGGCGTCGAGCTCGAATACGACGTGACCCCAGTTGTACTGCGCGCCGACTTCCAACAGAAAATACGGGTCCCAACCTTTGGCTTCGCCCGCGGGCAGGGCGATGCTCGCCTGAAGGTCGTCTTGGTTTGGCGGCTTCAGTTCGATCTGGTGGCGCACGGCGCCGGCGCCCAAAGTGGACGTGAAGCGAAGCGTGTCGCCGCCACTCATGATGCGCAGGTTGGGTCCAAGGCGGAACGAATCGAGCTGGAATTCTCGCTCGAATGCACTATTGGCACAGTCACGAGTCGTCGCGGTTCGCTCCACCTGCAAATCGCAGGCGCCGGTGATGTCGTGGCGGCTGGAGTCGAGCATCAGCTCCACCGCGATGGGGGTCCACACCCGGTAGCCCGCGCGCACGCCAATGGCTGCGCCGCTGACCGAGGCGTTGTCGATGTCGAGGTCTTCGGGATCGTTGCGCAGGCCCAGGGCCGTCAAACTCAAGAGCCCGTACCATCCGCGCACTTGCGGGGTTTTCAGGGGCGGGGCGCCGGGCACCACGGGCGGGGGGGCGTCTTCGTCCAGGAGCAGGGCAGGCGCTGTGATCTCGACGGTTTTCCCCAGCTCGATCACGACGCTCTGGTCGAAGGACTTGAAGCCTTGTCGGTAGACCTGCAGCACGTGGCGGCCCGGCGACAAGGGGCCGGTGTAGCTGCCGAAACTCATGCCCTTGCCGTCGATGCCGATGGCGTCTTCGGAGTTTTGTGCCTGGACGGAAATGAACCCCGCGACCGGCTGCAGAGCCAGGTCCACGGGCTGGTTCTTCTGTCCCCCGGCCACGCGCACAACTCTGCTGGCCCGGGCGTAGCCGGGGGCGTCGGCGACGATGGTGTGTTCGCCGACATTGACGTTCAGGGCGCTGCCGAGTTCTGTCGCGGCCAGGACGCGACCGTCGACGCTGATGCGTGCGCTCGGCACGTTGGTGCGCACGATGATGGAGCCCACCAAAGCAGAAAACTCTTCGATTGCGGCTTCAATCGCTTGCCGTTCGCCGTCTGCCAATTCCGGGCCGTGCTTCTTCAGAGCCAGCTGCAAGGTGTCCGCGGCCTCCGCGTAGCGGAACAGGCCTTTTTGACATAGCGCGATGTTCTTCAGAGAACTCGCTCCGGGCTTGAGTCGGTACGCCGCTTCGAATTCGGCGATGGCACCGGCGTAGTTCTTGTCGGTGTAAAGGTTGACGCCACTCTTGAAGTGGCGCTTGGCGCGGTCCTCGGCGGACTCGGCCACGGCCGCGCGCGGCGCGACCCAGGTCGCCGTAAACGACCCGACCATGGCCAAGCACACGAGGGCAGGGCAGAAGGGAAGCGCGCGTCTCACGAAAGTCCGGCTGCGTTATAGCAACCCGGGCTAGCCCTGGACACTGCCCAAAAAACCGCGCTCAGGGGCCGGAGGTGTCGATTTGCAGGCCCGTAGCGACCCCTGCAGGGCCCGGCTTCGGTGCCGGCTTCGGCGCGGGTTTCGCTGCGGGTTTGGCGATCGGGGTCGGCGGCTTGGGCGTTTTTTCGGGCTTTGGCTCGGCGCTCGATGCCGCCGGCAGCACCAGCGGCGAGCTGGAAGAAGGCGGGGGAATGGCCTCGCCCGCGGTCAGTGTTGCCGCGGGAATTTCGGCAGCTGGGCCGCCCCGGGCGCCGGCATTGGACTCGGTTTCGCTGCCGGAGCCGCGCATGAGGAAGACCGTGCCGATGAAGGCTCCGAGCGCCACGGTGATCACCAAGACGGCCGTACGCAGGGTTTGTGCGCGGCCGCCACTTTTGCCCGTGCGCACGGCGGTGCCCTCTTCGGTTTTGGTACTGCGCGCTGAGGCGATGGGGTCGGGTTGACTTGGGATGGGCTCCCGAGAGCTGACGATGCCGGCGCCGCCGCGCACCACTCCGGGCACGGCCGTCACGAGATCGTCGAAGAATTCGTTGGCGTCTTCGTAGCGCTCGGTCCGGTCGCGACTCAGCGCTTTTGCGATCACTCGCGCTAAGGCGTCGGGCACTTCGGGCGCGAGGCTCTGCACGTTCGGAGCGTCCTTGGTGCAGATGTTGATCAGGATCGCTTCGTAGGCGTCCCCGGTATGTGGCGGCGTGCCGGCGAGCGCTTCGAATAGAATCGCTCCCAAGCTGAACAAATCGCTGCGACCGTCGATGTCTGGGAATGCTTGGGCCTGCTCCGGCGACATGTAGAACGCCGTGCCGAGGACAGTGCCGCGACGGGTCAGGGTGTTGTTCGTTGCCTTGTGCCGCGCAACTTTTGAAATGCCGAAGTCCACGATCTTGACGAACATGGGATCGTCGTCACGACGACACAGGAAGACATTGTCGGGCTTCAGATCGCGATGCACGATGCCCGCAGCATGTGCCCGTGCCAGGGCGCGCAGCACCTGGGCGATGACGTGCACGGCGTCTGGGATGGAGAGCTGCTTGTCGCGTTTGAGCCGAGTGCGCAGGTCTTCCCCCGACAACAGCTCCATCACCAGATAGGGCTGCCGGTCGTGGGTGCCGGAGTCGAAGATCTGAACGATATGGGCGCTTTCTACGGCGCTGGCGGCCTCGGCCTCCCGCTGGAAGCGTGCGACGGAGTCCTCGTCCCGGGCGGCTTCGCGATCTAAGAACTTGAGCGCGACGCGTTTGTTGATGCCCAGGTGCGTTGCGGCGTAGACGGCGCCCATGCCGCCACGACCGAGCACGCTCTCGACGCGGTACTTGCCGGCAACCGTCTGGCCGAGCAGCGCGTTGATTTCCCCTTCGTCGTCGGTCATTTTCGCTCGCCACGCGCGGGGCGCACGAACTTCCGTGGGCCCGCGGCATCCTAGCACGCGAGCCTATTGGAGCCCGAAATCAGCCCAGCTTGGCTAGCGCGCTGTTGATTCGGGACGTGGTGCGGGCGCCGGTGTTCCGGTGCACGATGCCCTTGGAGACCGCTTGCGCCAGCAGGTTGGACGCCCGGGACACCAGCGGGGCGGCTGCCGTCTTGTCGCCCTCCGCGATGGCGGCGCGCGCCTTCTTGACGGCGGTGCGCACGGTGCTGCGCACCCCGCGGTTGCGCTCTGTGCGCACGAGGCGCTGACGATTGCGTTTCTCAGCAGAAGCGTGGTTAGCCATGGTTCTAAGTCCTCAAACAGTCTTGGGCGCGGGCTTCTTAGCGTCCGCAGCCTTGGGGTCGTAGCCCGGGGGATGAACTGGGAATGCGGGCGTGCCCGCCTGAACGCGTGCGCGGCGTTGGGCGCGCCCAAGCTTGTTGCTCTTGAGCTCTCGGCGGCGCTCGGTCTGTCGTGTGGACGAAACCATCTTGCAAAATCCTCTGTGTCAGGGCCCCGGGGTCGTCCCGGTAAAAGGGGCCGGGACTATGAAAGACGGACCGGGCTCTGTCAACGCGCTTTTTGCGGGAAGTACGTCGTTTTCGGGGTGATCGGTTCGAATCGAGGCCCCGGCGGCGGCGGATGCGTGCGCGGCGGGCCTCCGGGCCCCGCCGGGAGCCGGGATCCTAGGGTCGGACGGTCACCCCGACGCTAAAGGTCGGCCGGGAAAAGGGCTGCACCCGTGCCCGCGACAGGGCCGCGCGGATGCACCCTTCCGCGGCCGTTCCGCCCGCGGGCGCCGCGACCGCGACGGACTGCACGCGGCCGTCGGAGCCAAAGGTCAGGGTGGCTCGGGAGGGTTCCTTGTGACCCGCCAAACAGGCGCGGGCCCCGCCCAGCACGGAACCAATCGCCGCGTTGACGGCTCCGCTCGAGGGTTTCTGCGGCACGTCCGTGGGGCTCGCCGCCGGCTTGAGCCCCTTTTCGTCTTCGTCGGGGCCGGGTTTTGCTGCCGCCTTCGGGGCGGGGGGATCTGGATCCGCCGCCACCGGGGCCGGGGCTTCGACCTTGGCCACAGCTCCGGCGCCCCCCGCGGCGCGGGGCGCCTTGCCACCGGCCGCAGCGGGCGTGCCGTTTTTGGTTTCCCCCGGAAGCTGATCAAAAGTCATGGCTTCGGGATCCGCGCCCGCAGTCGACTCCGGCGCCGCCGCAACCGCAGCGGGCGTCTCAGCCGTCTTGGGCATGAACGCAATCGGATCTTGGGGCGTGCGCGCGCGCCACACGATCGCCACGGCGATCACTAGCCCGCTGAGTAGGAGCGCGGACGCAATCCACGGTGCGCGGGAAGGCGACGGGGACGGCGGAACCGATGCGCTGCTGAGCGTCGGCGCCGGCGTGGGTACCGCCTCGGCGGGTTTGTTGCGGATGGCGATGCGTGCGGCTTCCGCGCGCACGCTTGCGGGGATCACCGGCTGACTGGCGCGTGCTTGAGACGCGACGGAAAGCGCGTCGCGTGCGAAGTCTTCGTCTTTGGAGGCGGCTCCGTCCCCAATGCTTTGGCGCGCGAGCTCCGCCAGGCTCATGGGCGCGGGCTCAGGCTCTACGTCAGCTTCACCGCCTTCGCCGGGCTCTGCAGGCAGCGGCGCCGCAAGCAGCGCGTCGTCGCTAATACCGCTCGTTTCGCCGGCGTCCGCCATGGCCGCTTCGATGGCCAGCGCGCGCGCTTCCCAAACCTCGTCGCTTGGCTCTGGGATGGGCCACTCCGCAAGCAGTCGTTCCGCGGGCTCGGGCAGCAGGTCGTCTTTTTCGCTCATGAGCTTTTCCCCGCGTCGCCGTGGCCGCTGTCGTCCAGATGTAGTCTGAGCTTGCGCCGCGCCTCGTGGATCCGCCACGCCACGGTGCCCTCCGGGCAGCCCAGAGTTTCGGCGGCCTCGGCGTGGGACAGGCCGTCGATGACGACCAAGATCAGCGTGGTGCGCAGTGTGTCGCTCAACGAGTCGATGCCATCGGCCAAGGCGACGGCGAGCTCGCGGTCCGCCGCAGCGCCATGGGGATTGCCCGTCGACGGGTTCTTGTCGACCATGGCACCTTCGATGCGCGGGTCATCCGGGCTGGGACCCACGCGGCGGGTCTTGCGGGAACGAATGGCGTTCAAGGAAAGATTCACGGCGATCCGATAGATCCAAGTAAAGGGCTCGCTGCGGCCGTCGAAGCGGTCGAGGGCTCGGTAAGCCCGGACGAAGGTCTCTTGCGCCACGTCTTCGGCTTCAGCGCCGTCCTTGAGTAGGTGTACGGCCAGGCGGTAGATTCGCTTTTGGTGGCGGCGCACGAGCACACCAAAAGCACCCGCGTCACCCCCACGGGCCGCGTCCACCAGCTCACGATCGGTCTTTTGGGGCATACCCGTTCCGCAGCGAATTCGCGGTTTCGCCCGCAGGGCGAGGGAGTTGAAGGATCAAGGTAGCGCAACACTGCAAGATTGGACAATCGAGCAGCGGTTCGCCTTGGATGATTATAAATACTCGTAACTATTGGGTAAAGTTCTAGGCATTGGCGACCCGACGCCCTGGACTCGCTGCAGGAGGGCGAAGACAGCGCTTCGGCGGGGGCGGCGCTGGGTCGACCGCGGTATTAGGGAGCCTGAGGCGATGGCGCAATCCATAGAAAACGGTACCGAGCCGGGGCTGGTGGCGGACGCCGCCAAGGAGCTCAAGCGCGATCTCGCCAGCCAAGGTGGACGCAAGTGGCTGCGTCGCCTGCTCGTGCTCGGCGTGCTCGCCGGCGGCGTGTTCGGGCTGTTCGCTTGGCGCAACGCCACGAAGCCACCGCCGCCGCCGCGCTTCCTCACCGAGCCGACGGAAGTGCGGGACGTCGTGGAGCAAGTGCAGTCCACCGGCAGCGTGAAGCCCGTCACCGAAGTGCAGGTGGGCGCGCAAGTCTCGGGGCGCGTCGTCAAAGTGCTGGCCGACTTCAACAGCACCGTGAAGAAGGGGGATCTGCTGGCGGAAATCGATCCGAGCCTGCTGGGCGCCCAGGTCAGTCAGTCCGGCGCGCAGCTCTCTGCTGGCAAAGCCAATCTGCGCCGATCCGAAGCGCGCCTGGCCACAGCCAAAGTCAACCTTGCTCGGGCAAAGAGCCTGGTCAAGGAAGGTTTGGCATCCTCCGCGGATCTCGATCAAGCGCAGGGAGAGCACGACGTCGCCGTGGCGGATGTGGGGTCGGCACGTGCACAAATTTCTCAAGTCTCGGCGCAGTTGAAGAGCGCACGCACCACGCTGGCGTACGCGCGGATCTATTCGCCCATCGACGGCATCGTGATCGATCGCCAAGTGGAGCCCGGGCAAACCGTGGCTGCCAGCTTCTCCGCGCCCGTGCTGTTCGTCATCGCTCAAGATCTGAGCAAGATGCAAGTGCTAGCGGACATCGACGAAGCGGACGTGGGTCGCCTGGAAGAGAAGATGAAAGCGGATGTAGTAGTCGACGCTTTCCCCGGCGAGACCTTCTTCGGCGAAGTCACCCAGATCCGATTCGCGCCGAACAACGTGCAAGGCGTGGTGACGTACTCGGCAGTCGTGGATGTGAAGAATCCGGAGCTGAAGCTGCGCCCGGGCATGACCGCCACGGTCACCATCAAGACGCGGCAGGCGAAGCAAGTGCTCGCAGTGCGCAACTCCGCGCTGCGTTTCCGGCCGTTGCCGGAGCAGGACGAAGACGGCAAGGCCAAGAAGGAAAAGCCGCCGCCGCCGTTGAAACACGGGCAAGGGCGCGTCTATCTCGTAGCCGGCGGGCAGCCCGGGCAGGAGACGTTGGATACCCGCGTGGTCGAGACGGGGTTCACCGACGGCGTTTGGACCGTGCTCAAGGACAAGGCGGTCAGTGCCGGGACGGACGTCGTCGTGGAGCAAAGGGAAGAAAAGAAGTCCAAGCGCTTTGGCTTCTTCTGAATCGGGCGTGGGGACCTAGCGCATGGACCCGTTGATCGTGCTGGCGTCGGTCAGCAAGGACTACCATTCCGGTCCGGAAGTTGTGCACGCGCTGCGCGCGGTCAGCTTGGACGTGGGCGCGGGCGAGCTCGTGGCGGTGGTGGGGGCCAGCGGCTCCGGCAAGAGCACGCTGATGAATATCTTGGGTTGTCTGGATCGGCCTACCAGCGGCAGCTACAGCCTGGCCGGCATCAACGTGGGAGCACGGAGCGCGGACGAGCGCGCCATGGTGCGCAATCGCATGATCGGCTTCGTATTCCAGGGCTTCAATCTGCTGGCCCGCACCAGCGCCCTCGAAAACGTCGAGCTGCCTTTGGTGTACCGGGGCATTTCACGCCGCGAGCGGCGGCGTCGTGCGGAAAGGGCGTTGGCGCAAGTCGGGTTGGCAGACCGTGTGCTGCATACGCCGGCGCAGCTCTCTGGGGGACAACAACAGCGCGTGGCGATTGCACGCGCGCTGGTGACGGATCCGCCGGTGCTCTTGGCTGACGAGCCGACGGGCAACTTGGATTCCAAGACCAGCTACGAAGTGCTGGCGCTCTTGCAGCAGCTGTCCCGGGAAATGGGCATCACGGTGCTGATCGTGACCCATGAGCCGGATATCGCCGCGTGTACGGACCGCCAGGTCACCTTCCGGGACGGCTACCTGGTGGAAGACAAGCGCAACCCGAGCCCTCAGGATGCCTTGGCGCTGATGCGCGATCTCGAAGCGCACAACGGGGACGCTGCGTGAAGGCGCTGCTGTCCGCAGTGCGCATGGCGCTATCCGCATTGACGCGGGCACGGGCGCGCTCACTGCTCACCAGCTTGGGGATCCTCATCGGCATCGCCGCCGTCGTGATCGTGACGGCGCTCGGTACCGGCGCGCGCAAGAGTGTCAGCGACCAGATCGAAAGCCTCGGTTCCAACCTGATCTTCATCTTCTACAAACCCGTGAGCAAAAGCGGCGCCCAAGGGGCGCTGGGTACCGGGGGCGGGCTGTCGGATCGCGACGCGGCCGCCCTCGAGCGGGAGGCGGGCGCGCTGGCCCAAGTCACGGTGTACTCGGACGTCAAAGCGCAGGTCGTCAGCGAGCAGGGCAACGCGAAGATCCAGGTCGTCGGCGCCGACCGCAAGTACTTTGAAGTGCGCAGCTTCACCATCGAGCGCGGCCGAAGCTTCACGGAGAGTGAAGAGCAAGTCAAAGCCAAGGTCTGCGTCATTGGCCAAACGGCCATCAACAAGCTGTTTGGGAACGTCGACCCGGTGGGGCGTTTCGTGCGTGTCGGCAAGTACCCATTTCGAGTGATAGGCACGCTGAAGTCAAAAGGGCAGAGCCCCTTCGAGGATCAGGACGATCGCATCATCACACCCATCGGATCCTGGCGCTCGCGGGTGGCCAAGACCCGCGGTGACCAAGTGCAACTGGTGATGGCGACGGCAAAGACCGCCGACCGGGTGCCTCAAGCCGTTCGCCAAATCGATGCGATCTTGCGCCAGCGACGCGGCTTCGCCGACGGCGAAGAGCCGGACTTCATCGTGCGCACCCAAGCGGAGTTCCAAAAGAGCCAGGAAGCGATCTTTGGGATCCTGACCATGCTGCTCTTAGGCGTCGCGGCGATCTCACTATTTGTTGGTGGGGTGGGCGTGATGAACATCATGCTGGTCAGCGTGACGGAGCGCACCCGGGAGATCGGGATCCGCATGGCCATTGGCGCGAAGCGCGCCGACATCCAGATGCAGTTCATGACGGAGTCGGTGCTGATCACGGCTTTCGGTGGACTCTTGGGCGTCCTGCTCGCCGCTGTGAGCATCTTCTTCATGCAGCGCGAGTTGGGCTGGACCATGGTGTTCAGCACGGACGCGGTGATCATTGCCGGCGTGACCAGTTTAGTCGTCGGCATCGTATTCGGGTTCTGGCCAGCGCAGCGCGCGGCGCGGCTCGACCCCATTGAAGCCTTGCGCCATGAATAGCTTGAGTCGCTTCCTGTGGACGCCCATCTTGCTGGCGCTGGGCTCTTTGCGTCGCAACTTGCTGCGCGCGCTGCTCACCGCCTTCGGCATCCTGATCGGCGTGGCGGCGGTGACCATCGTGGTTGCCCTGGGCGAGGGCGCACGCGAAGCCATCAGCGGTCGCATCGACAGCTTGGGTGACAACGCCTTGATCGTCATTCCCCAGGACACGGCCCAAAGCGGCGTGCGGGACGAAGCCGGGCTGCCCGCACTGACCGAAGACGACGGCGAGGCCCTCGCCGCCGAAGCGCCCAGCGTGGAGCGCGCTGCGCCGATGATCTCCGGGTTCTCTCAAGTCGTGTGGCGGGACGCGAATCGCCCGACGCAGATTGTTGGCACCACCCGAGATTTCTTCGCCATTCGCGGCTGGAAGGTCGAGGACGGCGCGCTGTGGGGCCCGAGCGCGGAAAGCGTCGGCGACAAGGTGTGCGTGATTGGCCAGACCGTGCGCCTCGAGATCTTTGGCACCGAAAACCCCGTAGGCGAGGTGTTGCGCATGGGACGCCACGCCTTTCGCGTGATCGGTGTGCTGCCAGAAAAGGGCCAGAGCCCCTTCGGCAACGATCAAGACGACATCATCGTCATGCCCGTGCGCACCATGCGCGCGAAGCTATCGCCGACGCGGCCCGGCGGTGTGCACCGCATCTTGCTCCAAGGCGTGGGCAAGAACCCGCCCAGTGTGGTGGAACGGGATGCCACCGCCATCTTGCGGCAGCGGCATCGCCTCACCGAGGGGGTTGAAAACGATTTCCGCATTCGCAGCCAGGAGGAGTTCCGTCAAACCCAAGAAGGCATCTTGACGGTGCTGCGCATCCTGCTCTTGTCCATCGCCGCAGTGAGCCTGGTTGTCGGCGGCATCGGCGTCATGAACATCATGCTGGTCAGCGTTGCGGAGCGGACGCGAGAAATCGGGATCCGCATGGCCATTGGCGCGCGGGAAGCCGACATCCGGGTGCAGTTCTTGGCCGAAGCCGTGCTGCTCAGCTTGGTGGGCGGTTTGCTGGGTGCGGGCCTGGCCGCCGTGGCCGTGCGTGCCTTGGGCAACGCCCTGGGTTGGAATATGGGCGTGTCGCCCACGGCCCTGGCCATCGCCCTGGGTACGAGCTCCGTGGTCGGCGTGGTCTTCGGCCTCGTGCCAGCGCAACGCGCGGCGCGGCTGGATCCGATCTTTGCGCTGCGGCGCGAGTGAGCCGCGCCCGTCGGGAGCCGCGGCGCGCCTTCGCGCCGCGTGTCAGTCCCCGCCGCCGGACAGGCGCTGCTTGAGCAAATCCCCCAGGGTGCCGAAACCACCCTCTTTTTGGAGGGCCTTACGGTATTCGCGATGCGCACTGCGCTCCTCATCCTCGGCGAGGGCGCGCACGCTCAGCTTGGGCTCACCCCTTCGCGGGTCGACGTCTAGCACCTTCACCTTAAGCACGGAGCCGGCTTTGAAGTGCTTGCGCAGATCCGTTCCGCGCTGCGTCCCGGTTTGGCCTGCGGGCACGAAACCCCGTGCCGCTCGGCCGGTAGCTCCGAGCACACGCACCACGATCCCCGCGCTTTCCGCCTTGACGACTTCGACTTGGATCGACGCGCCGCGAGTGACCTTCTGATACTCCTCGTTGGCGCGATCTCCCGTTGGGGCGAGATGCAGCGCGATGCGCTTGTACTTATTGTCGAAGTTGTGAACGACGACGTCCACATCCTGGCCGACGGTCAGCACTTTGCTGGGATGCTCGATGCGCTCGAAGGCCAAGTCCGCCACGTGGATCAGACCATCGATGCCCTGCTCCAGGCTAATGAATGCGCCGAAGTCCTCCAGCCGCGCCACTTTGCCTGTGTGCTTCGAGCCTGAGCAGTATTTGGCTTTGGCTTCGGCCCAGGGATCCTCGATCAGCGCCTTGCGGCTGAGCCAAATCTTACCCTTCTCGTCGATCTTGGTGATCTGCACCTCGACCTCGTCGCCGGGTTTCATCAGATCCGTGATCTTGGCGCGAGCGTCGTGGCTGGCTTCCGAGATGTGCACGAGGCCTTCGAGATTCTCGGCTTCGGGCAATGCGACGAAGGCACCCCACTCGACAACCGTGCGCACGAGCCCCTTCATGGTCTGTCCTTCGGACAGCAGCGTCAGGGCGTGTTTGCGACGCTCGTGGGCTTCGGCCTCGAGCATGGGGCGGCGGCTGACCACCACGTCGCGCCCTTGGCTCTTGTACTGCACGACCTTGAATTCCATGCGTTGGCCGAGCAGCGAGGCGAAGTTCGCCTGATTCGGGTGCAGGTCCATGCCGGACGCTGGCGCGAAGGCCCGCAAGCCAAAGATGTCCACTTCGACGCCGCCTTTGATCACGCCGGTGACCAGGCCCTCGATGACGCTGCCGTCCGCAGCGCACTGCTCGACCTTGGGCTTGATGTCTTCCTCGCGCAGCGGCTTGCGGGTGAGCACGACCAGGCCGCCTCGGGCGCCGTCGTTGTGCACCCGGGCCACCATGCGATCGGTGACTTCGGGCACCAGGTCGTCCGCTTCCATTTCCGAACGGTCGAAAACCGCCAAGGCCTTGCCGCCCAAATCCACCATGATGGCGTGCTCGAGCACCGCCGTCACCTTGCCGAAGACTTCTTCGCCAACATGGAAGGGCGCGCGTTCGCTTGCCGGCCGGGACGCGCCTGGCGCCTTTGGTTTCTTGTTGCGCTTCTTGCGCTTGCGCTTCTTCTTCTCGCCGGGCGCCGCTGCAGCGGCGCCGTTGGTTCCCGCAGTCGTCTCTGCGTCTTCGCTTGGCGCGCTGTTTTCGGTGTCCGTCGCGCTAGGCGCTTCCCCAGCGCTGGCATCCCTTGCGCTGAGGTCGGCCCCGGCTGCCGCGTCTGTCGCACTCTGTTCGGCGGCCTGCGCTGGAGCAGCGCTGGCCTCGGGCTGCGCGTCCGGCGTCGTCGCAGCTTCGGGCTGCGCGGGAGCGGTGGCTTCGGGCTGCGCGTCCGGCGTCGTCGCAGCGCCTGCGTCAGCTGCCGTCGGTTCGGGCGCAGGGCTCGGTGCCTCGGCCGGCGCGGGCGCGGCCGCCAAGGCGTCCGTGTTCGCGGTGTCGTCGTTGGGCGTCTCGGGCCCTTGAGATTCGGATGTCATGACAAACTCTTCCGCCAAAAACGGGAGAGCCGTATATCGCGCCTGGTGCAAAGCGCAAATAGCGCTCGACCCCTGTCGCAGCAGCCGGCCCAACCCGCAGGCAGCTTCCGGGCAAAGGCCCGCGAATTGCCGAAGAATGTGTGCTGCTTGGGTGTGACGCCTCAGCGCGCGATGGGCAGGTGTTTATTGCTGCCGCCGGAACGGTCGATGGACAGGCCGCCTTCGGAACTGGCGTTATGGCGATCGAGCTCTTCGACCAGCCGTTCGGCGATGGCGACAAATGCCTTGGCCATTTCCGACGCCGGCGATGCCTGCACGATGGGTGTACCGGCGTCGCCCCATTTGCGCACGTCGCCATGCAAGGGGATTTGCCCAATCAGCGGGGCCTTGGCCAGCTCCGCGACCTTCTCGCCTCCGCCACTTCCGAACAGCTCGTGGCGTTTGTCGCAGCCGTCGCAGATGAAGTAGCTCTCGTTCTCGACCACGCCGGTGATGGGAATGCCGACCTTGTGGCACATATTCACCGCCTTGTAGACGTCTTGCAGTGCCACCTCTTGCGGCGTGGTGACAATGACTGAGCCGTTCGTGCGCACACGCTGGGCCAGGGTCAGGGCGATGTCCCCGGTGCCGGGCGGCAAGTCGAGCAACAAGTAGTCGAGCTCGCCCCAATCCACGTCCTTGAGAAACTGCACCAACGCGCCGTGCAACATGGGCCCGCGCCAGACAACCGCGCTGGTGGGGTCTTCGAGCAAGAACCCGATGCTCATGAGCTTGATGCCGAAGCGGTTCAGCGGCTGGATCTTGTTGCCGTCGGAGAGGGGCTGTCCGGTGATGCCGAAGAGCGTGGGCACGCTTGGCCCGTACAGATCCGCGTCCAGCAGGCCCACGCGGTAGCCCCCGCGGGACAGGGCCAGCGCCAGGTTGGCCGCAACGGTGCTTTTGCCCACGCCGCCTTTGCCGCTCATCACCAGCACGACGTTTTTGACGTCAGGGACGGGATCGTCGGTTTCGATGGGACGGCCGTGCATGTCTTTTTCGGGGGCGCTCATGATGCGGGGCGTAGAGCCGAGGGCAGCGCTTGTCAACGGCGGGGGCGGCAAGCGCCACCTGTGATCGGGAAGCGGGAAGGAAAGCGAGGCGCGAGCGTGGCGTCTTCGCTACAGCAATCCGCCGAGCAACATGCTGACGAGGCCGGCGCCAAACCCGACAAGCGCGGCCAAGGCGATGGTGCGGCCGGCTGAAGCTTGCGTGGGCGTGGGCAACACGTCGTCTACTTCCGCCCACCCAGGGCTATCGGTGCGGCTCACCGGCGCGGTCGTCGGCGCGCGGCGGGCGCGGATCTCGGACTCGACGGGCAGAGGCGTGCCGGCGGGCAGGCCCCAGCTCTCGGCGTCGAGACGGAGCTTGGACGATGGCGGGAACTGCGGGTCGCTGAGTTCTGCAACGCCGATGTCGTTGTGCACCCGGGGTGCGCTGAGCGAGAGCATGGACGGGAACTGCATCGCGTGGCGGTCGATTCGGATCAGGGGGATAGGCAGCGGTTCGAGGCTGGCTTCAACCCCTGCGTAGGGCGCCAAGCAGGCGGCCACGGCGTCTGCGTCTGCGGGTCGGTCGTGTGCGCTGGGTTGTAGCAAGCTGTCGATCAGCGCTTCGAGCTCGGCGGGCACGTGGGGCGCGTGGCTAGCGATGCGCGTGTACCGGTTCTGCAGCACGGCACCGAGCACTTCCATTTGCGTGCGGCCGCGGAAAGGGGGCTCGCCGCAGAGCAGCTCGTAAAGCACGGCGCCTGTCGAATACAGATCCGCGCGGTGATCCACGCGGCGGCCTAGAGCTTGCTCCGGCGCCATGTAGGCGGGAGTGCCCAGCAACATGCCTTCGGGTTCCGCGGAACAGCCCGCGATGCCTTGTGCGATGCCGAAGTCCAGAACTTTGACGAGGGGTTGGTCCGGGCGCGGGTGGGTGACCAAAATGTTTTCGGGCTTCAGGTCCCGATGCACGATGCCGCGCGCGTGGGCGGCGCCCAGGGCCGTCAGCACTTGCAAGACCAGCTCGCAGGCGTAGGGCACGGGCAGCGCGCCCCGTGAGGAAACGACTTCCGCTAGGGTTTCACCCCGTAGCAACTCCATCACGATGTACAGCCCGCCGCGTTCATCACCCACATCGTGGATGTCCACCACGTTGGGATGATTGAGCTGCGCCGCGGCACGGGCTTCGGCCAGAAAGCGGGCTCGCACGGCCAGGTTGTTGGCGAGCTTTTCGTCGAGCACTTTGACGGCAACGTGTTTGCCGACCAGCACGTTTTCCGCCTCGTAGACGGTGGCGGCGCCTCCGGAGCCCAGCTCCCGCAGCAAGGCGTACTTTCCGCCCAGGAGCGCAGCAGGATGGGGCAGGACTTGGGCCGTCATGGGTTCGCTCCAGTAGGGAACGGCCACCACCAGCAAACCTTTAGACAAAAAAGCGGCACTCCGAGCCCCCGCGCCGAACCACACAAGAAGCCGCTCACGCCGCCCCAGG
>CALMUT010000084.1 GCA_937872925.1 uncultured Myxococcales bacterium
GGTACAATTTTCGAAACGCCGCGCGCAACTCGATCCCCCGTCCCGCCGACACAGAGCCCACCGGCGGGGCCGAGGGCGGGTGGGCTCAGTGGGTCGGCACAGAGCCGATTTCGGTTGCGGGATTTGTGTACGACGCCCACCCCGGGGAGGGACACTGTGTCGAGCCGGGTGGGCCTTGGGTTGCTTGGGATCTTCGGTCGCTGTCCGTTTTGATCCAATGTGGCGCGCATTGTAGGCTGCGCGCATGCGAACTCATTGGAGCATGTTTCTCGTTCTTGGAACGCTGCTGGCGTGCAAGCAGTTTTCTGGGAAGGACGAGAAGGCGACGGCGGCGAGCGCAAGCGGGGTGGCAACGGCGGAAGCGCCAGCGGCCAAGGCCGCGGAGAAGAATCCGGTGGGCGGCGTGTGGCGTGGGCGCTTCCAGAGCAAGTATGTGACGGGCAGCGTCGTTGGCATGGTCACGGAATCCGGCGACGCGCGCTTCGTGACCTACGGCGGCATGCAGTTCGTGGGTTCGCTCAAGGCGGACGCGGGCAAGTTCGCCGGATCCCTGGTCGGCTATCAGAACCACGCGACATCGGACACTGTATCGCTGGAGGGAACGGTGGTCGCCGAGAAATCTCTGGCAGGCACGTTCCAAGGCAAGAGCGATCGCGGGTCGTTTCAGTTTGCGTACGGGCCCGAGTACGATCGCCCCGCGACACTGGCGGAGCTGGCAGACCAATGGGGCAGCGTCCAATACGCCATGGAGGTGAACGAGAAGGGACTGTTCCAGGGGAAGGACGCGGCCGGCTGCGAGTACACCGGGGCGCTGTCCATCGCGCATCCCGGGTACAACGCGTTCAACCTGAGCTTCAGCGTGAGTAGCTGCAAGTACAAGGGGGAATACCAGGGTCTGGCGACACTGACGGATCAGGGCGGGCCCAAAAGTCGTTTGGCGTACGGCGTGAGCGGCGACAACTATTCGCACGCCGGGGTACTGCTACGCGGAGAGTTGCTGGGGAGCGCGAAGGCGCGCGCTGCCCTGCGCGAGGCGGAGCAAGTTGCGGGTGATGTGGTGAAGGCCGCAAACAAGGCCAACAAGGCCGCGGACGACGCCAACGCGGCCGCAGATCGCGCAGCGAAGGCGAAGACGGCGGCTGAGGCCACCAAAGCCGCCGGGGAAGCGACGAAAGCCGCGGGCCAGGCCAGCAAAGCCGCGGGGGAAGCCGCAAAGGCCGCTGGCGGGCTGGGCAAAGGGTTCTGAAAGCGAGAGCACGCGATGCGCGGCTGAGCGGAAAACCCTGCGTGCGCAGGCCGCGGGCGATTCGCGAGGCCCGCCATGGCGCGCCCGGCGGCACTGCGTTCACGTATAGTTCACGGCGTGACTCGTTTCGCAAAGATCCGCGGCATGACCGGCGGGGACGTCTTTGTTCAAGTGGCTGCGGGTGCAGCACGAAAGCTCGACGCGCCGCCATGGAGCGGAGGGGAAGTCGACGCGGAGCTGCCGTCCATGGGCGCAGCGCTGTGTCCAGCACGGCCAAGCAAGATCTTGTGCGTTGGACGCAACTACCGCGCGCACGCTGCGGAGTTGGGCAAAGACGTGCCTGTCGAACCACTGTTCTTCTTCAAGCCGGTGTCGGCGCTGCTCGACCCCGGGGGCGTCGTGCTGCTGCCACCGGAGAGCGAACGCGTGGAATACGAGGGAGAGTTGGCGGTCATCATTGGCCGGCGCGCGCGACGCGTCGCCGCCGAAGACGCCATGCGACACGTCTTCGGCTACACCCTGGCCTGCGACGTGACCGCGCGGGACTTGCAGAAGCGCGATGGTCAGTGGACCCGCGCCAAAGGCTTCGACACCTTTTGCCCACTGGGGCCGAGCATCGATACGGACCTGGACCTGAGCGCCGGGATCTTGGAGCTGTCCGTGAACGGCGAAGTGCGTCAGCATTCCGCGCTCTCCAACATGGTCTTTTCCGTGGCAGAGATCATCGCGCGGGGAAGCGCAGTGATGACCCTAGAGCCCGGCGACGTGCTCTTGACCGGCACTCCGGAAGGAGTGGGGCCCCTGAACGACGGTGACCAGGTGGAAATCCGCTGCACCGGTCTCGAATCGCTCGCTTTCAGCGTGGCCCGCGAGCCCCTCGCCACCTGATCTGCCCCGCTACTCGTACTCGTGCTCGTAGCCGACCTCACACCACCTGCATTGCCCTCCCCGCTAGCCGGCGTCACACCACCTGCGATGGCCCTGCCCGGCCCCGCGCCACTCGTACTCGCGTGAGTTCAGTCACGCACGCCGCTGGTCTTGTCGCGGCCGTAGATGCCATCGCCCACCCGTCGCATCCACGCGAGCTCTTCCGCATTCATGGGACCCAGCTCGAGCGCCCGAAGCGCCTGGTCCATTTGCTCCGGGTTGGCTGGCCCCGCCACGGCGACGTTCACATGGGGATCGGACATCGCGAAGCGGTAGCAATCCGTACCCGTCGGCGTGCGCTCTCCCGCGGGCGTGCGCTTTGGATCACACAGATGCCCCCAGCGTGTGGAGGTGTACGTGACGATCCCCGGACGCTCCTGCGGTGCTCGGCCGTCCAGGGCGGGGAACACTTCGCGCTCCGCACCACGATGCACGGCGTTGTAGCGAACGTGAAAGATCTCCACGTCCGAATCCAAGAGCTTGGGGAAGAGCGTGCGCTGGTGGCTGGAGAGCGCAAGGTGTTTGACGCGGCCTTGGTCGACGAGTTTTCGGGCGCCACCTAGGACCGTCTGCCATGGCTCGGAGTTGTGCCAGCCCAAGAGCAGCACGTCGGCGTAGTCCAGGCCCAGCTGGCGCAGCGCGCGTTCTACGGACATGCGCACCAGAAAGCCGGCGCGGGCGTAGCTTTGCACGACAACCACCAGCTCCTCCCGCTGACGCTTCGCGATCGTGCGGATAGCGCGCGCCATGTCTTCTTGGCGCAGCGAACCCCAGTAGAAGTAGTTGGCGCCGTGTTCGAACGCCTTTTCGTAGGCGGGCGTTCCAGCCTTGAAGGAACTACCGAGCCCAAGACGACCCACCTTCAGCCCGGTGCGGCCGAGTTGCACTTTTTCGGTAAAGTTCTGCATGCTTTGCTTCCGCGCTGGTGCACTGAGTTAATGCTTTTCTGGCGTCGTGCAAGGCCCCGGACCCGAGCTTTTCCCCATGTTGCCCTCCAGCTGGAAGAACTTCACCGTCGCGGCAGCCTTGGCACTGACGGCGGCGGGTGGGTTGATCGCGACATTGCTGTTCGCGCGCTCGCAACGCACGCAGCCCCAACGCTGTCCCCCGGGGCTTGTGGCAATGGGGCCACGCTGCTGCGGTCACGGACAGCGCGTCGAAGGTGGCCGCTGCGTTGGGCGGCCAAGCGCATGCGGGATCAACATGCGCGTCACCGAGAGTGGCTGCGTCGCCACGACTCAGCGAGTGCTCGTGTCCGGGGGCAACTTTGTGGTTTCGGTGGCGGACTGGGAAGCGAATATGACAACGGGACAACGCACTGTTTCGCTCAAGAGCTTCCGCATCGATTCTCAAGAGGTCTCGACGCTGGACTGGAATCATTGTGCAGACGGCGGCCGTTGTGACCGGCGGGACGCCGAACCTGGCCGGCCGGTGTGGGGCGTGACGCCGAAGCAAGCCGCGCAGTTCTGCACCTGGGCCAGCGGACGTTTGCCCAGCGTGGACGAGTGGCGCGCGGCAGCGATGGGCACCGAAGCGCGACGCTTCCCTTGGGGACCGACGGGGCTTGTCTGCCGACGCGCGAGCTTCGGCTTGGTGGACGGGCCGTGCGGGCATGGCGCCGATGGACCGGAGCTCGCTGGAGCACGCCCGGACGGAGCCACACCGAGCGGCATCCACGATCTGGCGGGGAACGTGGCCGAGTGGGCCATCGGCGCCGACGGATCTGCAGTGGCAATGGGCGGATCTTTTGCGTCTCGGCTCGCGGCAGAGCTCAAACCCGCGGCCTACCCGTTAGAGCGACCGAATCCCGAGCAGGTCGGGTTTCGCTGCGTCTATCCCGAAGGGTAGCTGGGAACCGCGTCATGCTGTGGCAGAGTGGCGCGTATGAGCGCGGCCATCCTTGCCATTGGGACCGAGATCACCCGGGGAGAAATCGTCAATACCAACGCCAGTTGGCTCGCAGACACTTTGGTCGGCCTCGGGCTCGAGGTGACCGCCATGGAAGCGATCCCGGACGACAAGGCCCAAATCGTGGCAACGCTACGGCGCTTGTCCACCGAACACCAGTTGATCTTGTGCACGGGCGGGCTCGGACCGACCACCGATGACATGACCAGCGAGTGCGTTGCGACGTTGCTCGGCGTGCCGCTCGTGCGCGACGCCGCATCCCTTGAAGCCATTCGCGAACGCATGGCCCGCTTCGGGCGTACGATGGCCACGAGCAACGAGAAGCAAGCCGACTTTCCCCAAGGCGCCCAGGTGCTCGAAAACCGCAAGGGCACCGCCCCAGGGTTTGGCGTCTCTATCGGGAAGGCTCGCGCCTTTTTCATGCCCGGAGTACCCCGCGAAATGAAGACGATGTTCACCGAGTCGGTGTCCCCGGAGCTCAGTCCGTTGGTCACGGACGCGATCGTGCAGATCCGGGTGAAGACCTTCGGCATGCCCGAGTCTTCGGTGAATGACCGGCTCAGCGGCGTCGAGTCGGAGCACGACGTGGCTCTGGCGTACCGAGCGCACTTCCCAGAAATCGAAGTGAAAGTCGTGGCGCGAGGCGCAGATCGCACAGCGACGGAGAAGCGGGCGCGCGCAGCGGCAGACGCCGTCATCGAGCGTCTTGGACCCGACGTGGTTTACGGCGAAGGCGCCATCACATTTCCAGAAGCGATTGGGGAGTTGCTGCAAGCGGCAGGCCTGCGGCTGGGCACAGCGGAATCCTGCACCGGCGGCCTGGTTGCCGAAGTGATCACCGAGCGCGGCGGAGCCAGCGCGTTCTTCGACGGCGCAATCGTCAGCTACGCCAACCACGTGAAGACATCACGGCTGGGCGTGTCGAAGGAACTGCTCGCTGCGCACGGCGCTGTTAGTGCGGAAACGGCGCGCGCGATGGCCCAAGGCGCCCTAGACGCCCTCGGAGTCGACGTAGCGGTCGCCACGACCGGCATCGCAGGCCCCACCGGGGGCAGTAGCGAAAAGCCCGTTGGCCTCGTGCACTTCGCGGTCGCCGATCACAAGGGCGTCAGCGACCGCCAGATGCGTTTCCCCGGCTCTCGGGAGCAAGTGCGCAAGCTCTCGGCCTTTGCGGTGCTGGCGTTACTGCGCAACGTGCTTCGGAACGGGCACGACGCTTAGGTCAGCTTCAAGCCGCAGAAACGCGATTGCAGCCTGCGCGTTGCGCGTGGATCAGCCCCTGCTTCGCGCGGGCGAGCAACCGCTCCGCATCGTCGTCGGAACGCAATGCGCTGAAACCGACGCTGGCGGTCATGCGGTCCCTCGGGCTGGTCGCGTTCAATTGCTTCACGACGCGCGCGTGGATGCGAGCCGCGAGGGCACCAGCGCCGGACAAGTCCAAGTCCGGGATGACTGCCACGACCTCGGTTCCGCTACTGCGCACGGCGAAGGGGGCGCGCTCAATGCGCACACACACACCTCGCAGCTCGTCCAGGACCTCCTGGGCCACCGCGCGCATCTGGCGCTCGCCGCAGGCCAGGCGGTCCACGTCCACCACGAGCACCGCGACGGTGCCGCGGCGGCGCTTTGCACGACCCACCTCGGCGGGCAGGTTCTCCAGCAGGTACGAGGCTGAAAAGAGACCCGTGGACGCTTCCAGGATCGGAGAGTCGTTGGCCCCCATGGGCTCCGTGGGTGCGGGGGCGCCGGAGTCCCGGCGGCGGGCGCGAGTCAGGGTTTCTCGCAACTCTCCCAAGCGCGTTCCGATGCGCCATTCGAGCAGGTACAGTTCTTCAACTGCATCTTCAGGGCTGAGCCAGAGCTTGCGACGCAGGCGCTCGAACTCCTCGAGCAACTCCTTGTCCTCTTTGGGCAGGCTGGCAAAACCGTCGTAAACCGTGTCGGAAGTCATTTTGGCGTTGTGATGGAGTGAACGGTCACCACGACGCCTCCTTGAGTCCATGCCCCCGGGGTTTTTCGCGGGTTTCTTGAATTAGGCCTCGGCAGTGGGCCGCTGGGGTGCTTCCGAGGCAGATTTCACCGCCTGCGACCGGATCGTGAGCCCCGTCTCGTCCCGATCCACCTCGATGCGGTGTCCGGGGATCAGCTCGCCGCCGAGCAGCTTCTGCGCCAGGGCGTCCTCGAGGTGCTTTTGCACGGCGCGCTTGAGCGGGCGGGCTCCGAACTGTGGGTCGAAGCCGACTTCCGCAAGGTAGTCCTTGGCTGCGTTGGTGACCGTCATCGTGAAATCCCGTGCAGCCAGACGCTCGGTCAAATGCCGCAGCTGGATATCCACGATGTTGCGGATCTGGTCGCGGCCGAGGCGCCTGTAGACGACGATCTCGTCCAGACGGTTGATGAACTCCGGACGGAAGTGATCGCGCAGCGCCTCCATGGCCTTGCGCTTCAGCAGCTCGACCTTGTCCGCGTCTTCCAGGTTCGGGTGCTCTTCTACGCTGGCGAGCTCCGCGGTAGCGATGTTGCTGGTCAAGATGACCACCGTGTTCTTGAAGTCCACAGTGCGACCCTGGCCGTCGGTCAGGCGGCCGTCGTCGAGCAGCTGCAGCAACGTATTGAAGACGTCGGGGTGCGCCTTTTCGACTTCGTCGAAGAGCACCACGCTGTAGGGGCGACGCCGCACGGGCTCGGTAAGTTGCCCGCCTTCGTCGTAGCCAACGTAGCCGGGCGGCGCGCCGATCAAGCGTGACACGGCGTGGCGCTCCATGTACTCGCTCATGTCCACGCGGATCATGGCGCGTTCGTCATCGAACAAGAACTCGGCCAGGGCCTTGGCGGTCTCCGTCTTGCCAACGCCCGTCGGACCCAAGAACAGGAACGAACCGATGGGCCGGCGGTCGTCACCGAGCCCAGCCCGCGAGCGCCGCACGGCATTGGCCACCGCCAGCAGGGCGTCGTCCTGCCCGATCACGCGCAGCTTCAGATTCTGCTCCATGTGCAGCAGTTTCTGCATCTCGCTCTCCAGCATCTTGGTCACGGGCACGCCCGTCCACTTGCTGATGATCTGCGCAATGTCTTCGTCCGTGACTTCTTCCCGCAAATAGGATCCATTTTCCTGCACCCGCGTGAGCTCTTGGCGCTCCGCTTCGATGCTCTTTTCGATGGCGGGGGCCTTACCGTACTGGATCTCCGCGGCTCGACCGAGGTCGCCCTTTCGGCGGGCTTGTTCTTCTTCAGTGCGCAGCTCTTCGAGCTCACGTTGTTTGTCGCGCAGCGCAGAGATGATTTCTTTTTCCTTGAGCCATTGGGCGCGCATCGTATCGCGCTGGCCGGAGAGTTCCGACATCTCTTTCTTGAGTTCGATCAGACGCGCCTTGCTGCCCTTATCCTTTTCCTTCGTCAGTGCCTGTTCTTCGATCTTGAGCTGAAGCAGCTTGCGCTCCAACTGGTCGATCTCCATCGGCATGCTGTCGATCTCCATCTTGATCTTGCTGGCGGCCTCGTCCACCAGGTCGATGGCCTTGTCCGGCAGAAAGCGATCCGTGATGTAGCGATTGGACAGCACCGCAGCCGCCACCAGCGCGGCGTCTTGGATGTGGATGCCGTGGTGAGTTTCGTAGCGTTCTTTCAGCCCACGCAGGATGGCGATGGTGTCTTCCACGCTGGGCTGCGTGACCATCACGGGCTGGAAACGGCGCTCGAGCGCGGCGTCCTTTTCGATATGCTTGCGGTACTCGTCCAGGGTGGTCGCCCCAATGGCCCGCAGCTCGCCACGCGCCAGCGCAGGCTTGAGCATGTTAGCGGCGTCCATGGCGCCCTCGGCCGCGCCGGCGCCCACTAGCGTGTGCAGCTCGTCGATGAACAAGATCACGGCTCCCTGGCTGCTTTCGACCTCTTTCAGCACTGCCTTGAGGCGATCCTCGAATTCGCCGCGGAACTTGCTGCCGGCAACCATGCTCGCCAAATCCAGCGCCAGGATACGCTTGTCTTTGACCGACTCGGGAACGTCGCCATCCGCGATGCGATGGGCGATGCCCTCGGCGATGGCCGTCTTGCCCACGCCGGGCTCGCCGATCAAGACAGGGTTGTTCTTGGTGCGGCGCGAGAGCACCTGCAATACGCGACGGATCTCCTCATTGCGTCCGATGACCGGGTCAATCTTGCCGCGGCGTGCTGCCGCAGTGAGATCTCGCGTGTACTTTTCGAGAGCTTGGAACTTGCCCTCGGGGTTCTGATCCGTGACGCGCTGACTGCCGCGAACCTCCGCGAGGGCGTGCATCAGCTTGTCGTAGGAGAGACCGTGGCGATCAAACACCGCCTGCACGTCTTTGTCATGTTTGGCTGCGGCGAGCAGAAAGTGCTCGACGGAAACAAAGTCGTCCTTCAGGGACTTCGCCTCGTCTTCTGCTTTGCTGAGGAGCGGGACAGCGCGTCGACCGAAATTCGGCTCCCCGCCACCGCTGACCTGGGGCAGTCCGTTGACGCGCTCTTCGAGGGCTTCCGTCAGCTTGGCGGCATTGGCGCCGGCCTTCTCGACCAGAGGACCACCGACGCCCTCGTCTTGCGTGAGCACGGCAACCAAAATGTGCTCCGGAATGACCTCGGGATTCCCGCGCCGAATCGCCGAATCCACGGCAGAGCGCAGGGCTTCTTGGCTTTTGGTTGTGAGTCGATCCATTCGCATAACTATCCCCTTGGCAAGCGCTTGCTTTGCGCTTCCGGCGAGACGCGCGGGCCTAGTCCGGGAACGCATCTGCCGGGCACGAGCCTTGCGCCAGTGCAGGACAAGATAAATCCTTTGCTGTGGGTTTCAACCCCCAGCAGCCGACGGCGGTGCAAACGGCAAACCGACACAGGAACGCCGCCGGCGGTGCCCAATTCTCGCCAGACCCGAGTCTGGCGCCGAAACAACGTTCCTGGTTGCGGCACCGCCAACCGTTGGTTGGCAGTATCGGCATCGGGCAGGCGAAGGTGGCGGGAATATGGCTTGGCCCGTTGCTTGCTCCGTCGCGCGCTGATGAGCGGACTTGCGTTTTGGACCGCCGGTGCTGCCAGAGTGGCGCAGCTTGTGGGTGGTGGGGGTTATCTAGTTCTGCTGGTGGCCCTGGCGGGGTGCCAGCAGGAGCCTCAGCAGCAGCGCGGCCCTTCGCAGCAGCCGGAACCCGTTGGCTGGAGTGTTGGGCGACTGAGCGGGGAAGTTCTTCAGGACCTGCGAGAAGACGGCAGCCGCATGTTCGCGACGGTGCAAGCGGTGCCGCCCAATTCGGATGCGCCGCGCTCACTGATCGTGCGTTGGTTAGAGGCGGCAGGCGGTCCGGCCAAATGGAGCTTTTCCGATCAACCCGTGTTGGACGCTCGCTTGGTGCCACGCGCTGGGGGCGCACTGGTGATCACCCAGGCGCGCACGTTGACCTGGCTCTCTTCACAGGAATCCAAGCCCCGGGAACTGGACTCCCAGGTGGTCGCGCCCCTGAGTCTATCGGCGGACGGGCGCTTCGTGGCCTACGCTCGGGGTGAGATCCCGGATCTGGAAATCGTGCGCTTCGACCTTGAGCACCAAGCCGTCGACAGCGTGACCCAAGGCATGGCGCCAGCGTGGAGTCCGGCGCTGTCCGAGGATGGCTCGAGACTGATCTTTGTGTCCGGGGTTCGAGGGTATCCGGACTTTTGGGAGATGCGACAAGACCAGGTGGTGCGCCTCAGCGATCGCCAGGTCAACCCGGTGCCTTTTCCATCCGGACCCTCCGCGCCCATCTTGACCGAAAGCACCCTGACCTTCGAAGACGCCGAGCGAATCCACGTGGTGGCGCTGAAACCGCTGCGGCTGCTGCGGTCGGTGCGGGGCACCTTGCCCGTGGCCGCTCCGCGTCGCGACGCCTTATTGCTTCAGGACCCAGCCGGAGCTGACGCCCGTTGGGAGCCGGTCCAGTGAGCCACCGCAGCCTTCTGCTGTCGCTGGGCCTGGTCGGGCTCGGCATCGTCATCACGGCACCGGCCTCGGCGACCAAGGTGCGGCGTCCTTTCGCTCCGGCCAAGTCCTTCGGATACGGCTTCGACAACAACGGCACCGCGGGCGGCTGTACGGACCATGAGTGTGGCGGTCGCTGCTATAACGGCCATGGCGGTACCGACTACCCATTGGTGGTGGGCACGCAAGTACTGGCCGGGGCTGACGGCACGGTCGTGTCAACCAACAATGGCTGCGCCAACTACGGCGGTCTGGGCAGCACCTGCGGCGGCGGCTGCGGCAACTACGTGAAGATCCAGCACGCAGACGGTCACTTCACTCTGTTCTGCCACATGCAACTGGGTTCCCTGACGGTGTCGACAGGTCAGAAGGTGAAGTGCGGCCAAGTGGTGGGGAAGTCCGCAAGCTCGGGCAACTCCAGCGGTCCACACTTGCACTTCGCCTGGCGCACCAGTGGCAACGCCAACATCAACTCCTACAGTGGCAAGTGTTCCAAGTACCCCAGCGCGTGGGTGAGCCAGGGCAGCTACAACGGCGCGACCGGCGCCCAGTGTGAATGCGCCGCGGGTACGGAGACCTGCAACGGCAAGGACGACGACTGCGACGGCCAGGTAGACGAAGGCGACGTTTGCGAGACTCAGATGCTGCAGCGATCCCAATTCTGGCTCGCGCCGGCGCGCACCACGGACATCGACGGCGATGGGCAGGCAGACGTGTGTGGTCGGGGGGCCGCGGGGTTTTGGTGCCATCTGTCCCAGGGCAGCGGTTGGTCCGACAAGGGGCCCACCCTGGCACTTGCCGATAGTTCGGGTTGGGACGACGCGACCAACTGGGGGACCCTGCGCATGGGCGACTTAGACGGCGATGGCAAAGCCGACCTATGCGCTCGCGCAAATGCCGGCGTGGTTTGCTGGAAGTCCGACGGCACCGGTTTGAATACAAAGATCGAAGGGCCCGAATGGTCCGACGCCAGCGGCTGGAACAAGATCCAGTTCTACAGCACCTTGCGCTTGTTAGATGTCGACGGCGACCACAAGGACGACCTCTGTGCCCGCGCCGCCAAGGGCATCGTCTGCGTGAGGTCTACGGGCAGCGCTTTTGAAGGGGCTTTCGAAGGCCCCGAATGGTCCGACAGCGCAGGTTTCGACCTCGCGCGCTACTACGGCACCCTGAGAACCGGAGACGTCAACGGCGACGGGAAGGACGATCTGTGTATCCGCACGAAGACGGGAATGGAGTGCCGACTTTCGAACGGCGCGGGCTATGGCGAAGCCGTGGTGGGACCCGAATGGAGCGACGCCAAGGGCTGGGGCGCCATGAAGTACTGGAGCACGATTCGCCTTGTCGACGTGAACGGCGATGGGCGGGCGGATCTGTGTGCCCGAGACTCCAAGGCGCTGCGCTGTCACCTATCGACGGGCACGTCGTTCGGTGAAGCCATCGAAGTAGCACCGCTGGGAGACGACACGGGGTGGGACGACGAGTCGAACTACCTCACCCTGCGCAGCGGCGACATCGACGGAGACGGCGCTCAGGATCTGTGCCTGCGAGCTAACGCGAAGGTACTGTGTTATCGCTTCAGAGCTGGCAGCTTCGATCGGGTAGAGGGGCCCGAATGGTCCGACGACAGCGGTTGGAACAAGCCCGAGTACTTCCATACCATGCAGCTGGGAGACATGAACGGCGACGCCAGGGCCGATTTGTGTGCGCGTTATTCCAAGGGGTGGATGTGCGTGCCGTCCACCGGCGATGGCTTCGGCGCTCCGGTGCAATTGGACGAGTTCTCCGATCAAGGCGGATGGGCTGCGCAGCACTACTACGCAACCATCGCCCTTGGCGGTCCGGTCTGTGTGCCCCGAGACGAAGTCTGCAACGGCAAAGACGACGACTGCGACGGCGAGATCGACGATGGTGTGTGCGGTCTCGATGGCGGCTCCTGGACGGGTGGCGCTGGCGGCGCTGGCGGCGCTGGCGGCTCAGGTGCGGCCAGCGGCGGGAGCAGCTCCGGGGCCGATCCGGACAGCGCGGACGGTTCCTGCGGCTGTCGCGTCGTGGGTCGGCGCGACGCCCAAGCGGAGTTCGTGGGCTTGATGCTGGCTTTCGCCGTCGCTGTGCGCCGGCGCCGGCGTGGACCTCCTGTCTTCCGAGTTTGACCCCGAGCGAGCCGGGAAGGTGCCTCTCAAGAGAGCCGTACCAGTTGCCGTGATGAGTTGGCGTTTCTTCGCGCTGCTCGCCGGGTGCGTTTTGCTCGGCTGTGGCGGCGATGACGGCGGAACCACATCGAGCGGTGGTTCTTCGGGGGCAGGTGGGGCTAGCGGCACCGGCGGCGTTGCGACGGGCGGCACCGGCGGCGTTGCGACCGGCGGCACCGGCGGCGTTGCGACCGGCGGCACCGGCGGCGTTGCGACCGGCGGCA
>CALMUT010000085.1 GCA_937872925.1 uncultured Myxococcales bacterium
TCTGACGCCACCCGCGCGGTTCGACGTCACGCCACGCGCCGGTGCGGACGCCACGCGCCACGGCCGTACGGCCTCTGACGCCACCCGCGCGGTTCGACGTCACGCCACGCGCCGGTGCGAACGCCACGTGCCGCGGCCGTACGGCGTCTGACGCCACCCGCGCGGTTCGACGTCACGCCACGCGCCGGTGCGGACGCCACGCGCCACGGCCGTACGGCCTCTGACGCCACCCGCGCGGTTCGACCCCCGGGTCCCGCGCACGCACCACCGCACATCGTGGGAGGCCGATGACGGACAGGGCCGGCAATCCAACCAAAGACATCTCCAAGTGGCGCTTGTCATGACGGACATCGAGGCGACCGTGCGGCGCGTGCGGGAGGCGCTGGCTCTCCGCTGACGAGCAACGCAGCGCGACGAATCTTCTCCCACGCCTGCTCGCACCAGACGTCATGGCCGATCCCTGAGTCGAGTGGTATGCGTCTCGAACATGCAACCCGTTTCGCTCGCGCGCAAATTGATTTTGCTTTGTGCAGCGCTGCTCTCGGGCTGCGCCAGTGATGATGGAAGCGCGGACGAGCCGAAGGATGCGGGAAGCGAAACCGCGGCCGAGTGCCCGACGGTGCCGGCAGCGTGCGTGGCGGAGTTCTGTTCGCTCCGCTCGTGCGGCGCCGATTCCGTCTACGACGAGCACGGCTGTACCAGGAAGGCCTGCGCCCGGCAGTCCGACTGCGCCCCGACTGAGAAGTGTCGCCCCAGAACCTTCAACTCGGTCAACTGCGTCCAGCAGCAAGACAAGTCATGCGAGTGTGTCTTCGGCCTTTCCATCAACACCCAGTCCCTCTGCCTGCCAGCGGATACCATCGCCCCCTGCGCGGAGTGCGACGGCGCTGCCCTGAACTGCTCCAAACCAGGGGTGCCCGAAGCTGCTGCGTTTGCCCTCAGCAACGTGACGGCAACTTCGTGCGGAGGCAGGCGGGACTTCGGTCCCGAGAACCTCACACTGCGTTGCGATACCAAAGAGCTTTGCATCGAAACGGACTGCGAAAAGTACACCTTCGACGGCAACACCCTATCCACCGCTTCTGGCCTGAAGTGCACGGTCGCTAGGGCACCGCCTTGATGACAGGGTGAATGCGCGGACACTGAACCGACAAGTTGCGCAACGGATCGCGAACTCGGTCCCCACCCTACTGCCAGTACTCTTCGATCAGTACGCCCGACACCCCGTTCTCCGAAACGGTTGTCCCGAGCTTCAGCGCACGTGTTCCCTACCCCGAGCGCGCGCGACGACTCTCACCGCGCCCGCGACAGCGCCGTCAGCATCGCATACAGCGCATTGCCATGCTCGAGCACTCGCGCCAAGGCTTCCCGCGATCCCGCGCCGGACTCCACCGCGATTTCCACCGCGCAGATGGCTTCGATGGTTTCACCCCGCGCGATGCCGAACACGCGAGCCTTGTCCGCGCCAGACACGCGCCCCGCGGCTTCAGCAATGTTGCGACAAGCACTCTTCGCCGCGCGCAAAGCCTGATCCCGCGAATCCCGATCCGTAATCCGCGCGTCCCGCGCCGCGCGGAGCAACTCCAGCGCGACTCCATAAGCCTTCAGCCGATGATGCGGAAGCAGAGAAGTTGATGTGGATGCAGTCATAGTCGTTTCGAGACCTCCTTCACCCCAGAAGGAGGTCGAGAACTTCGACGGAACGCGCGGCGGCTCTTCAAACGCCCGCCAGTGCATGCATCCCCCAGTGACAGCGCCAGCTGGCACGGGGATGCAGCTCAACGTCCACGATGACTCCAAGATCCGCCACATCCCCCGTTCCCTTCTCCCCAAACGTTTACGTGCACGTAGACGTAGACGTGCACGTAAACCTAGACGTGCACGTAAACTCAGACGTGCACGCACACTCCAGCCCTACTCCGTCAGCGCGTGCCCACTCGGCGTCGTCACCAGCGCGCCGTTCCACCATTCGAAGTCGCGTCCCATTGGATCTCCCGACGGGAAGAACACCAAGTAGCTCATGGCGTCGAACGCTAGGAAGCTGGGGCGGCCGCCGATGCCGTGGCCGATTTGATGCAAGGTGCGCCAGGTACCGGTGTTGAAGTAGGGCTGCCCCCCCTCGCCGCGGCAGCGCTCGCACTGACGGAACAACGACATCGCGTGCACAGGCTTGGCGCCGCCGCGTCGGTCCCCACCCTTACCTGTGCTCGCGCAGGCGGCGACCGGGGCAGCACTCCGTAACTTCGCCGAAACGCACAGCCGCCTGCGCTGCGCGCAGGTGGGCGGGACGGGTGCGTCATTGTCGCGGAGATGATTTCGGATCGCGTTCGCGGGATACGTTTGTCAAAGAGTTGCCTCCAGCGGTTTCGGTTCCGCCCGTCATCGCGGCGTCCTGCGACGTCGCTGCTCGTGAACGAGCCGTGGATTCCTCAAGTGCGCTGCCATGCACCCAGCCGAAGTTGTGGTCTCGCCTGAAGAGCAGCCAGCTCGGCGTTGGCTTCCGACGGGAGTTTGTCGTCGGTCGATTCATCGCGGACTTCGCCGCGCCGTCGCGCCGGTTGATCGTGGAAGTTGACGGTGGCTACCACGCCCGCGTTGCCGCGCGGGATGCGCGGCGGGACCGCGCGCTAGCTCGCGCCGGGTGGCGCGTCCTCAGGCTGGATGCGGCGCTTGTCATGACGGACATCGAGGCGGCCGTGCAGCGCGTGCGGGAGGCGCTATGATCCGGCTATCGTGGGGACTCAAGAAGCTCGTCGTTTTAGAACAGCCACACCGGTACGACTCTCTTGTCACGCCTGATGAAGCGGATTGCCGGCGGATGGTTCGCTATCGTGGTTTCGCTCGCGGCGGTCTCTGGCTGCAAGTGCGGCTCGTCGTCCACCAGAGACGCACCCGCAGCGCTCGCAAGCGCGACCACCGGCGAGGCGCTGCCCGATGCAGTGATCGAGATCGGAAGCGGGGAAGTGACGTTCAACGGCAAGGTCGTCGGTACTTCGGAAGTCGTGGAAGGTCAGAATCTCGCGATGCCGTTGCAGGGTCTCGCTGGTGTTCTCTCCGAGGCGGCGCAGGGCAAGGGCGAACATCTGGCCTGCATGCTCACGGTGGAGGCCGGCACCGCCCAGTTGTTTACCTCGCTCGTGATAGACACGATCGCGGGTTCGCCTTTCGGCGGTGATCTGTATCTAGACACGACCCGAGGCGTCGTCCGCCTCGTCCAAGGTCTGGTGCGAGGGAGAGCGCTCGTGGCGGAGCTGGAAGGCGAGCGCCAGGTACGCCTATACTGGCAGAACCCGGGCTGGGTGCAGGAGCAGGACATCGAGTTCGTGGACGTGGCGCGTGACGTCGAGTTCGAAACCGCGAACTTGGAGATGCGCGGTCTCGATCAGAAGATCCGGGAGCTCTGGAAGAAGCAAGCGGGGGGTGCGAATTATGTTCTCATTCGACCCCATGGCAAGATGAGCTTCGTTCCCTTCGCTGCTGCGATCCGCTCTGCAGATCGCGCTCGACGCGAAATCGCCAAGGGCAAAGTAGCGTTCGAAATCGGCACGGCGCCATGGCGAAGCATCGGTGCCGAAGATGCCCTGCATTTCCACTCGCCACCAAAGCCCGTGCCGGAAGCCGAACCGGCGAGAGAATAAGCGCGGCCGCCAATGGTTTGGGCGTCGGCTGGCGGCTGAGAATGCTGGGCACGTCGATGCCACGGACGGATCTGCGCACCCGCAGCCCGCCCCACCCCCACGCCCCTACTCCGTCAGCGCGTGCCCACTCGGCGTCGTCACCAGCGCGCCGTTCCACCATTCGAAGTCGCGGCCCATTGGATCCCCCGAGGGGAAGAACACCAAGTAGCTCATCGCATCGAAGGCGAGGAAGCTGGGGCGGCCGCCGATGCCGTGGCCAATTTGATGCAAAGTGCGCCAGGTACCGGTGTTGAAGTAGACGGCGGGTTTTCCGTCCAGATTGCCCAAGGGCAGCATGGAGGCGAAGTGGGAGTGGCCGTTGACGACGTAGCGGAGCTTTCCGCCGCGCTGTTCGAGCTGTTCGATGGCGCGGGTGGCCATGCGGCCGTCGAAGCTGTGTTGGAAGAGTTTGTACAGCTTGGTCAGGCGGTGATCGTGGGTGTGGGCCATGAGCTTGCCAGTAGACAGCTCGAGAAGCAGCTTGAGCTTCTTGCCAGTGTCCAACCCAAGGAACTTGTGCTGCTGGCGCATCCAGTGGCGTACGAAGTCGTTGTCGAGGAAGTCGCTGACCAAGTCCTGCCAGACCTTGCCGATGGGGCGCAGCAGCTCGCGCTGGCGGATGCCTATCTCCCGCACCCAGGCGGGCACAGCGTAGATAGGGCGTACGTCGTCGATGTCTTCGAGGGCCACTTCGCGCCGCCCGATCAGAGCTTGCACGTCGCGGGGAAAACGCACGATCAATTCCGAAGCCAGTGCGTCGCCGACGGTGCCAGCGCCGTCTACGCTGTCGTTGATGGGGTCGCCCAGGTGCCCGTGGTAAGCCAGCACGCCGTGCTCCTCGAATACGAGCTCCGTGGGGAACTCCACGTCTTCGTCGCGGCCCGTCATTGCTTTCCAAATGGCGCGTCGGGCCTTGGGTGCGATAGAAAGCAGACGGTCGTGATTGCCCAGGGCATAGTAGATCTCGAGCTCGCCGCCCTGCACTTTGGAGCGGATGGCGTCGAAGAACGGGCGTTCGCGCTCCAAGATGGCGTCGGTGATGCGGTCGATGACCTCGACGCCGTCGCCCGGCAGCTCATGGTAGGGGCGATGCACCGTGCTGAGCCAAGTAGGCGAACGCACGAGATCGAAAAGATCCCCCACGAAGGCCAGCTTGGCCGGGCGCGTGCCCCGGGCAGCTTGGATGCGCACCCAAAAGCGTTGGAACGCGTCCAGCTTCGAGACGGAAGATCCATGCAGCGCGTCCGTGAGATGGATATCACTCACGAAGATCAACATCGGCCGGTCGTTCCCCATCACCGGCAGTGTGGCACGAGTTGGTGGTGGGCGTCATGACTGCGTGTACTCCGCACTCCGAGCAGTTTCGACGGAGCGTGTCGTGACGGCGTCTGCGGCGTGGCGCGTGCGGGTCTTGGCGGAAGCGGCCCATGCAGAGGCATTGGCCGACTCCCTATTCGACGTCGGCGCGACGGGCGTCGACATGACGCCCCAGGGCGACGCCGTCGAAGTCACGCTGTATGCCGAAAAGAAGCGCGATGCGCTGCGCTTCCAACGCGAGATCCGGCAACATGCACCAGCATTGAGCGTCGAGCTGACGCGGATCTCGAAGGACGAGTGGCTCGCCCCCTGGCGAGAGTCCCTGGGCGCCGAACGCTTGTCGCCGAGGTTCTGCGTGCAGCCCGTCTGGCACGCGGTGGAGCCCGAAGCTGGCGTGCGCGCGATCCGGGTGGAGCCGGACCTGGTGTTCGGCGTGGGCGGTCACCCGTCGACGCGACTGGCCGCGGCGGCGGTAGAAGCGTGGTGCAAGCGCTACCCGGGGCGCAGCGTGCTCGATGTGGGCACAGGCACCGGGGTGCTCGCGATCATCGCGGCACATTGCGGCGCGCGCCGCGTGCTGGGCATCGACGTGGACCGTCGCGCGGTGCGCGCTGCCCGCAAACACGCGAAGCTCAACGACGCTGCGGGACGCGCGCGCTTTTCGGATCGCGGGTTGGAGGCGTTACACGAGCGGTATGATCTGGTGGTAGCAAACATAGAAGGCCACATCTTGCTGGCATTGGCGTCGGATTTGGCGCGGGTCACGGCGCACACGTTGGTGCTCACGGGACTGCTGCTCGAGCAGGTGGAGGACCTGGACAATGCGCTGGCGCCCCACGGTCTGCGCATTGTGGAGCGAGAAAGCGAAGAGGATTGGGCGCGTCTGACGCTAGAGCGAACGTGACGACTGCGCTTCCGCGAGCGCGCGCTTGGGCAGGCGTTTGCTACGGCAGCACTTGCACGCTGCAGTCGGTGACCTTCACCCCCGCGCCGCCTTCTATCGCGTCCGCGTAGAACGCGATGGACGCTGGTCCGGCGGCGCAGTTCGTCACCTGGAAGTGCCAGTTACAGGGCGGCGGCCCCGCCACCAGGCAATCGCCTGTGTTCTTGGTGAACTGAACCTTGGCAGCTCCCGACTTGCACGCGACATCGAGGCGAACGTCCTCGTGCAAAATGACGTCGCTGTAAGTGACCTCGAAACCTCCCGCCGTAGGAGGATCGGGAAGCAACGTGAATCCCTTGCCCTTGCAGTTGGAGCCCACGCTGCCACCGCTGCCGGAGCTCCCGGCCTGACCGCCGTCGCCGCCCGCGCCACCACTGCCCGCCGCGCCGCCACTGCCCGCGGCTCCGGCACCGCCGCTTCCACCGCCGCCAGCGGAGCCCCCGGTGTTGCCCCCGGCGCCGCCGCTGGCACCACCCGTGCCCGCACTGGCATCCGAGCCGCCCATCCCACCGCTGCCGCCGCCCTGGATTGAGCTCTTGGAAGAGCACGCCCCCGTGCCCAAGCCGAAAAACACCACGAGAAGCGAGGTGAGCGACATGAGCGAAGCGCGCATCCTGCTCGTATCTTTGCACAGGCCGCTGGATTGTCACCCATCTGCCCGGCTTTGGACCGAACCACGCCGGACGCGACCCTGAGGCCTGCCGATGCGCGCGCGTTGGTCTGGCTACTTCAGCGCTACGTTGCAGCTCGCGACTAACGTTCCTGGCCCACCTTTGGAGTCTTTGTAGAAGCCGATGGTGGCAGGGCCGGGCGTGCAACCAGTCACGCTGAAGACCCACTCGCAGTTCGCGGGACACCCGGCGCTCTTCAGCGAGACGCTCGCGGTTCCGTTGCATTGCACGTCGAGGCGAATGTCCACATGGCCGACGGAGTCCGAGTAGGTCACCTCGAAGGCCGACGCTTTGGGTGGGTCCTGGTCGAAGGTGAACACGTTGCACACCGGGCCTGCGTCGAATCCAGCATCCCCGCTGCCGCCGCTGCCCGCGCCACCGGAGCTGCCCCCGCTGCCGCTGACACCGCCGCTACCGCTGTTGCCCGCGCTGCCGCTCACCCCGCCGCTACCACTGCTGCCCGCGCTGCCGCCCGTGGCCCCAGTGCCGCCCGCGCCCGCGCTGGCGTCGCTGCCGGCATCCGTGGAGCTCGGGCGCCGCGCCGTGCTGTCCGACGAGCACGCCGATGACGAAACCGCCGCTACAACAAGAGCCAAAGCCGAAAGTGTGCTGATCTTCATGTCGCTGTCGTTCCCGCGCAGAACAAAAACGCGCTGTGTCCCTTTTCGCACGCCGCTCGCACTTCGTCTCAGGCAGTCTACGGCACCAGCGGGCTCAGGACGAGGCGACCACTCGAGCAGATGTAAGACCTCGAGAGCGCGGTGGTCTCCCCGCGGCCTACGCTGGCGTCGGGACGCGAAATAGTGAAGTCGATTGGACACGCCTTGCGCTGCAACCATTGGAAATAGCTACGTTTTCCCAAAGAGATTCAGGCGGCATCGGTATGGACGGAACTGCCCTTTCGGGCTAGGAAGGGCGACGCCGAAATCCGCAGCATGAGCGAAGCCGTCGACAGCAAAACATCGATCGAAGCTGACGCCGACAGTCCGGATGCGGGCGGCGCGGACAGCACCCGAGAAGATGCCTCCGAAACCACTGCAGCGCCGAGTGACGCCGCGGACGGCGCAAGCGTGGGCGTGGAGAGCACGGGCGCGCAAACCGGTTCAGAGGGCGCGCCGATTTCGACTGAGCAGGACGAACCCAAGGCAGCGGCGATCGCCGCAACCGGAACGTCTGAGCCGGACAGGACGCCCCGCGCCGCACAGCTGATCCGAGGCGGTCTGATCGCGTTGGTCGGCGCGGCGTTGCCGTTCCTGTGCATGACGGCGGATCGGCAGTTCACCTTTAGCGTGCCGGTCGGGGTCTTCGGTTTGGCGATCGCCGCAATCGGCATCTTCGACTTGCTGGGAACCTTTGGCGACGCTGAGGTCACCGAAAAGGCCGACATGCGGGCCCTGACCTCGCGTCTGCTCGAGGCGTTTGCCGCGGGCTCGGGCCTGTTTCTCAGTTTGCGTCTAGCCGTCGCGGGCAGTCTGCCCTACCCGCGGCTCACCGCCGGCGTGCTCATTACCGCGGCGTTTTTATGGCTCGTCATCGGCGTTTACCGTATCGGCGAGGCCATCGGTGCGTACCGTACGGATGAAAACGGTTCCGCGCGGCCGCTGTTGGAGCGTCACGGATTCTGGCTGATCTTGTTCACGACGCTGCTCTACTTGCCGATGTTGGGCAGCTACTCCCTGAGCGATCCTTGGGAAACACACTACGGCGAGGTCGCCCGGGAGATGCTGTCCCGAGACGACTGGATCAGCCTGTGGTGGGCCCAGGACGGTTGGTTCTGGTCCAAGCCGATCTTGGACTTTTGGATCCAAGGCGTTTCGTTTTCGGCGCTCGGCGTTGGCTTTCGGCCGGACCAGATGCTGGCGGGAGCTGCCCACGGACGCTTCCCGCAGCCCGAGTGGGCCGCGCGCTTGCCCGTCTTCCTATTGACCCTCGCGGGCGGGTACTTCTTGTACAAGGGCGCTGCGAAGGCCTGGGGCCGGCGCGCGGGTCTTATCGGTGGCCTGGTGCTGGCCACGATGCCGTACTGGTTCTTGATCGGGCATCAGACCATGACGGACATGCCCTACGTGGCGCCGCTCACGGCAGCTATGGGCCTGTTCTTGTACGGTGTGTTCACAGATCCAAGCGAACAGGTCGGCGTGTACGAGCTGCGTTTGGGCAAGCGTGTGCTGCGCGTTTCAGTGTTCCACTTGTTGTTCTTCGTGGTCATCCTCGCGGCATTGCCCCAAGTGCTGTACCTGGCTTCGCGCAACTTGACGTTGCAGCTCGACGCGAGCCCCCATGGCTTTCGTCCGCATCTCGATCAGTTCTTTAGTGGCTCTGGCGGTGGCAATTGTGGGCTGCCGGGCAACGATGACTGCCGCAAAGTGTTGCCGGTCAATCGCGACTTCCAGCCCTGGCACGGCGCGCTTCTATGGGGCGCTTTGGGCGGCATGCTGCTGTGGATCAATCGCAAAGAGCGCAGCCGCAAACACCTGGCCTACATCGCTGCATGGTTCTTCGTAGCGCTCTCCGCCATGGGCAAAGGCGCGCCGGGGCTGGTGCTGCCCATCGCTATCGTGGGCGCGTACATCGGCGCCACACGCAAATGGCGCGAGCTGACCCGAAGCCAGGCGCTCAGCCTGCTCCTGCTCGTGGCAGTGGTGACATTGCCTTGGTACGTGCAGATGTACATGCGCCATGGCCAGCCCTTCACGGATCGGCTGCTCTTTCACGATATGTACAAACGCGCCTTTGTGCATGTGCATGATACCAACGTCGGCGATGACGTCAGCTTCCGCTTCTATGTGTGGCAGCTGGGCTATGGTCTGTTCCCTTGGACGGGTCTGTCGGTAGCTGGGCTCTTGTGGTGGGCGCGGCGCAAGAACGACGGCACGGACCCACGCGGGGATGCCGGTACGTTCATGCTGCTGTGGTTCGTGATGGCATTTTCGATGTTCACCATCACGCTGACCAAGTTCCACCACTACATCTTCCCGGTCGTGCCGCCGACAGCCGTCTTGGTGGGCGTCGTGGTCGACCATCTGCTGGACAGAAACGTCTTGCCGCAGCGGCGCTACCAGGCGCCGTACTTCATCGCATTGACTCTTGGCACGGTGTTCCTGGTGTACGGCGTTTCGCGCCTGCTGCCAGGCAGCGTCCTCGGCACGCTCGTGAACGGCGAGCCTGCAGCGCCGGTGCGTTGGGTCGGCTATCTCTCCATCGCCATCGGCGTGCTGCTCGGTGCCGTAGGCGCCGTTGGCTTCGGTCGGCCACGTCCGCCCGAGAGCATCGAGCCCGTCGAGCCCAGCAAGCGTTTCGACGCCAGCATGCTGGGGGTGATCGGCCTGGCTTCCGCGTGCGTGGTGTTCCTGGCAGGGCGGGACATGTTCCACACGCAGCAGGGCGACATCGAAGGGCAGACGCGCTTGATGCATCTGTTCACTTACAACTACCGGCGCCCTTGGCCGGCCGAAGCCGTGCACTTCGAGGCAATGCTGGCGGCGTTCACCTTCGCAGCCGTGTTGTTCTCGGTGCTGATCGCGTGGCGCAGGTTTCGTACTCACGCAGCGGCGCTGCTTGTCATTACCGCCGGACTGTGGGCGGCCTGGGGCATCAACGTCTACTTGGTGAAGTGCGCGCCCCATTGGGGGCAGCGCGAAACGATCCTGGCCTATTACAAAGATCGCCCGGGGCCAGAGGCGCCGCTGGTCGCCTATCAGATGAATTGGAAGGGCGAGAACTTCTACATGGGCAACCGAGTGCCAGCGTTCGTTTCGAGCGGACAGAAGTTCAAAGATTGGCTCGAAGCCGAGAAGAAGAAGGGCGTGACCACGATGTACTTCACGACCGAACACGGTCGGAAGGGCTCGCTGCAGAGTGAGCTGGGGAACCCAAAGGACTTCGAGGTTCTGACCGGGCCAGAGCTGAACAACAAGTTCATGCTGGCACGCGCGCGCTTCTGACCATGGCGGGGCGCACCTTTGCCATCGGCGACATCCATGGAGAGATGGACCACCTGCTGACGGTGATGTCTCGCCTGCCCCGCCTCGACATTGAAGACACGCTGGTCTTCCTTGGTGACTATATCGACCGCGGCCCGAGTTCGAAGCAGGTCGTAGATTATCTGCGCCGCCTTCCGCGAATGGTGCGCGCCAAGGTCGTCACCCTGCGGGGCAACCACGAAGACGCTTGGCTGCACGTGCGCAAGGATCCGTGGCCAGACTTCCTGCGACCGCCCGCGCATGGCTGTTTGGCGGCATATCGCTCGTTCGTGGGTAAGCCGCACCCGGAACAAGGGGAAATGGCCAGCGCCGACGAACAGGAAGAGTTCGAGAGCGGAAAGTTCTTTCCGGCCGATATCGTGGACTGGATGAACGCACTGCCCTACTGGTACGAGGACGACCACGCCTTGTACGTGCACGCCGGCCTGCCGAAGCTTCCCGGCGGTGGCTTTGCTCACCCGAGTCAGTTGCCGCACCCACCCACGGCAGTGCTGTGGCTGCGCGATGACGACTTCTTTCGCAACTATCGCGGCAAACGCGTCGTATTCGGGCACACCCGCACCGAGTATCTGCCCGAAGAGCTTTCAGGCTACACCCCCGAGGACCCAAAAGACCTTTGGTCTTACGAGAACGTGCTGGGCATCGACACCGGCTGCGGCAATGGTGGCTTCTTGACCGCCGTGGAGCTGCCTGAGCTGCTGGTATACGAGTCGCGATAGCGACGTGCTGAGAGCGCTACTTCTTTTTCAGCACGCGCCCAATGGTGTTGCGGCCGATGCCGAGGCGCCGCGCGGCTTCCGTCTTGTTCCCGTCGCAGACCTGGACCGCACGCTCGACGATGTGGCGACTCGCAACGTCGAAGGGCGTGCCGTCAGGAATGAACACGCCGTCAACGTTTGCAGCACCGTGCACACGGCGCGAAGACGCTGGCAAGAGCTCGTCCGCGATGATGCCATCCGGTGACAGGACCACGGCGCTCTCCACCCAGTGCTCTAGCTCGCGTACGTTTCCGGGCCAGCTGTGATTGCGCAGCTTTGAAAGCGCGGCGGCCGCCAAGACCGGCATGGGGCGTCCGTAACGCTCGGAGTACCGTTCGGCGAAATGCCGCGCCAGGATCTCGATCTCGTCGCTTCCGCGTTCGCGCAGGGGTGGCACTTCAATCTCGACGACGCGCACGCGGTAGTACAGGTCCTCGCGGAACGCGCCCTCTTTGACCAGCTGTTTCAGGTTGCGGTGCGTGGCACACAAGATGCGCACGTCGGAGCTCAACGTCTCGCGACCGCCGACGCGCTCGAAGGCACGCTCTTGGAGAAAGCGCAGCAGCTTTCCTTGCATTTCCGCCGGCAGCTCGCCCATCTCGTCCAGAAAGAGTGTGCCGCCTTCCGCCATCTCCACTTTGCCGCGGACCCGGCGATCGGCACCGGTAAATGCGCCGCGCTCGTGACCGAAGAGTTCGCTCTCGACCAGCTCTCGGGGCAGCGTGGTGCAGTCGACCACCACGAACGGACCCGCCTGACGTTCTGAGTTCACGTGGATAGCACGCGCCAAGAGGCCCTTGCCGGTACCCGTCTCGCCGCTGAGCAGCACCGTCGCGTCGGTTTGCGCGGACAGGAAGATCCGCTCGTATACCTTCTTCATCGCGGGGCTGCGCCCGACGATGCGGTTGAAGGGGCCACGCAAGGTGACACCCGGCTCCGACGCGACCTCCGCGCGCAGGGTTGTCATGCCAATGGCACGTCCCAGTTGTCCGGCTAGGGCGCTCAGAAAGCGCTCGTCCTCGGTATCGAAAGGACCGCTGGTCTTGTTGAGCAGCTGCACCACACCACGCACGGGTTCGCGCTCGTTCTCTCGGATCGGAACCACAAGCATCGAGCGCGTGGTGTAGCCCGTGGCTTTGTCTGCGCTGGGGTCGAAGCGGTCGTCGCTAGCTGCGTCATCGACGCGCACGGCTTGACCCGTGCGCGCGACGTATCCCGCCATGCCCCGGCTCAACGGCTGCCGCAGTTCCTGAAGCTCTGGCAGCACTGCGACGCGCGTGACCAACTCGCCGCCGTCTGCGTCGATCAGCCAAATGCTCGCGCGGTCTGCGCCTAGCGCTTCGGCCATGCGTTCACAGGCGGACGCCAAAAGCGCGTCCAAGTCCACCTCGCGCGCGAGCAGCGACGAAAGATCTACGAGCAGCGACAGTCGAGACATGGTCAGAGGCGACTGCGCAAGCGTAGTGCATTTTGGGACTCGGCTGTCTGCGCGCTGCGGCGGTTGGTGGTCGAAACGCGCCGGATCGCCCGGCCTGCGGCCACAGGCCGCCGCCGCGGGGCGCGGGCCCCCGGGTTTCCGCCCCCGGGGCGGGCCCCCGCCGCGAAGGGGAGCACGATCTCCACCCCCTCTTCCGCGGGGGGGGACCCGCAAAAGTGTCCCGGTGCCCGCCGCTCTAGGTCGAAGACTTCCTCGTCCGTGCGCTTCGGATCGTGGTGGAAGAGCATGTACTTACCCACACCGGCGCGATTCGCCAACGCAGCGCCGGCCTCGAAGGTGGAGTGACCCCAACCGACCTTCGACGGACCGCAGAGCCCGCAATACTCCGCGGGCGTGTACTGGGAGTCGTAGATGAGCACGTCTGCGCCCGCTGCTAGCTTGCACAGCGTGGGGTCCACGCAGGAGTAGTGCTCTGTGTCAGTCGCGTAGACGACACTGTGGCCAGCGTAGTCGATGCGATACGCCATGCTGCCCCCCGGGTGGTTGAGCTTGGCGGCGGTGACTTTGCACGCTCCCACCTCGAAAGATTCCCCGGGGTGCACGTCGCGGGTGACGAGGCGTGACGGCACCTGATCCAGACGTACTGGAAACACGGGGCTCTGCATCTGGTGCTCCAGCACTTCGTGCATCGAACAGCGTTCGGCGGCGGGGCCGATGACGTCAAGCTCCGTATTCGGCAAGTAGATGGGCACGAAGAAGGGCAGCCCCTGGATGTGATCCCAGTGATGGTGACTGAGCAACAGAGTGGCTTTGACGTCGCCTTCACTGAGCAGCTGATCGCCCAGCGCCCGCAAGCCCGTACCGGCATCCAGGATGATGCGCTCCGCGCCGCAGCGGATCTCGACGCAGCTGGTATTGCCGCCAACCTGCGCTGTGGCCGCCCCTGGTGCTGCGATGCTGCCGCGGACGCCCCAAAACCGAATGCTCATGTTCATGCTCTCTCTGCCTCCTTGTTCGGAGACAGACATTGCGAACGGCGTGCCGGCGAATTGCCTAGAAGTTCTCGCAGAGTATGGGCCTTGCGCGGGCTTTTCCGCGCCAACTTGGTGCGGCCAGCTGGCGCGCCGCACCAAGTTGGGGCGAGCCCGGTCAACGGCACACTTTCGGCTGACGTCACGGCGACTTGGCGCGGAAACGCGAGCCCTGACGCACAACTCCGACTACGAGCCGCACGGTGTCGGGGTGTTGTTGCGCCAAAATTACTTAGTATACAAACCGAATTTCCGCGCGCCCTACCCCCCGCGCCGTCGATCGGTTTGTCCCGCGGCCAGCGGTGGCGGCCAGCGGCGCGGCCAGCGCTGACAGCCGCGGCGGCGGTCAGCGGTGGCGGCAACCGGCGGAGTCTCAGCCTGTCAGCGACCCTCGCCCAAACCGTGTTTGCGCATGAGCTTCTGCATCATCTGACGTGAGACTTCGGCCAGCGCCGCCGCGCGGGTCACGTTGCCTTCCGAACGCGCCAGCACTTGGTCCAGATAGGCCCGCTCGAAGTCGTCACCCGCTTGCCGACGCGCCAGGCGGAGCGACATCACGCTGTCGCCGTCTACCCAAGTCGGGCTTGCGCTGTTTGCATCCGTCACCACACCGGTCGTGAGCGGTCGCGTCGGCGTGATGGTCAAGCGTTGCACGGCGTTGCGTAACTCGCGCACGTTTCCAGGCCAGCGATGGGCACGGAACATCTCCCACACATCCGGCGGAACATCAGAGAGCTGCTTCGGTGGGCGTTCCTGCGCCAAAAAGTGCTCCACGAGCTGCTCTAGGTCCTCCATGCGGTCGCGCAGGGCAGGCACCAGCACGTGGCCCTGCGCCAGGCGGAAGTACAGGTCTTGGCGGAACGCACCCTTCTGCACCTCCGTGCGCAGGTTGCGGTTGGTCGCTGCAATGATGCGCACATCGACGGCAATCGTATTGCGACCACCAACCCGGCGGATTTCGCGCTTCTCCAGCACGCGCAATAGCTTCGGCTGCAGTTCCAGCGGCAGCTCGCCAATCTCGTCCAGAAATAGGGTGCCGCCGTTGGCCTGCTCGAAGAGGCCAATGTGCGTACCTTGTGCGCCAGTAAACGCGCCGCGCTCGTGACCAAAGAGTTCGCTTTCGATCACCGTAGCGGCGACCGCGCCGCAGTCGAACACCACGAAGGGTTCCCCACTGCGGGGCGAATCCGAATGCACGGCTTCCGCAACGAGGTCTTTGCCCGTCCCCGTCTCTCCCTCGATCAGCAACGTGACGTCAGTAGCGGCGATGCGGTCGAGATCACCAAACAGTTCACGCATCCGGGGTGCCTTGCCCAGCACATCCCCGTAGCGGTCGAGGGCGACCTGAATGCGCCCGACCGTTTCTTCCAGCCAGTTGACGGCCAGCCAGGTTTCGCCCAGAGCCACTTGGAAGTCCCCGGACACAAACGCGTCGCGAATGCGCAGCCCACCCAGCATGATGCCGTTGGTCGATGCGACGTCGCGCACACGCATGCCCAAAGGCGTCGGCTCCAGTTCTGCGTGGCGCCGGCTGACTGTGTCATCCGTCAGAACGATTTCGTTGTCGGGAGCCGTACCCACTCGAATGGGCAAGCCCGCGCTCTCGTGACTGATTCCCACATTCGGACCGCGCGTCACGCTCACCCGCGTCTTGGCATAGCGCACCACCGTGGGTACGGGACGCGCACGAGTCGGCCCATCGCTCATGTCGAACTTTTATCACACCGCCGGCTAGACGCGGCGTCGCCGCAACGCGGCCAGTCCGGCCACGCCGAATAGCCAAAGCACGCCGGACCCGCCGCTCTGGGGTCCCGCGGCGAAGATCGCGCAGCTTCCCGAATCGCCGCTGCGCAGACGCCCTTCCTGGGAACCGCCCGCGCCACTGCCGCCCGCCCCCGCGACGGGCACGATGGGTCCGCCCCCCGCGGCACCGCCGCCGCCGGGCACGTCGCAGGCGTCGCCAACGCCGTTTTGGTCCCAGTCGAGCTGTTCGGGATCGTACACGTCGGGGCACACGTCCACGTCGTCGTCAACACCGTCACCGTCGGAGTCGGATTCGCACGCGTCTCCCACGCCGTTCTTGTTGGCGTCGGCCTGGTCGGCGTTCTTCAGCTTGGCGCAGTTGTCGACGGCGTCGTCAACGCCGTCTCCGTCGTCATCGGCGTCGCAGGCGTCGCCAGCGCCGTCTCCGTCGGTGTCCAGTTGTCCGGTATTCTTGTCATTGGGACAGTTGTCTTGGGTGTTGGCGACACCATCGCCGTCGGTGTCCGCATCGCCGCAGACCGGATCTTTCGCAAAGCCGTCCGCGGGCGACTTCTTCAAACGCTCTTCAGTCTGTGGACCATAGTCGCCGTCTTCCCCGATCTTGTCGCCGGGATTGTTCAAGTTCCAGAGCTTCTGGAATGCCAAGACATCCTTGCCCTTCAGGTTCTTGATGCCGGATCCGGCGTAGTCGAAGTGCACGGCGTCCGCGCTCCCGAACCACTTGAAGCCCTGCGCGGTCAGCGGCGTTTTCCAGGTCGAGTACTGACTGGTGTCGATAGCCAGACCGGATTCGTGGTTCGAGTTGCCCGGGTACGCCGCGAGCCCGATGCCGCAGCTCTTGATCTGCCCCCAGCGATAGAGCAGATACTGCTGCGCGACGGTGCGGAACATGGAGTTGACCGTCATGCTCTTGCTCGGGTTCGCGTCGAGGGCTTTGACCAGCGCGTCTCGCGCCGCCGTCTGCATGAAGGGAAATGCCGCGGCGCCGAAGCTGATGTTCGGGCGATTCGGAACCTGCGCCATGGCGCCTGCGATGTCGCAGTTCATCTGCGCCACGATTTGCTCGGACAGCCCCTTGACGCTGGTGGTCGAGCAACTGCTCTGGGATGCCTGGTACACGGTGGATCCCAAGGGCAGCACCACAGTGGCCACGCCCTCTGGCTCCGGAGCGTCCACCTCTTGGCCGCTGTCGGCCTCCAGGGTGCACGCGCCCATGACCAGGGGCAGACACACCGACACCAACACAACTCGCAACCGCTGAGACACCAACGCTCGCTCCTTTCAGGGTTGCTTGGCCTGCGCAGGGCGGCGCCTGCGCGTCAGGCCGCCCAGCGCCAGCAGCACGAGCAGCGCGCCTGAGCCGAACTGCCCGCCGGCGCCCAGCTGACAACCACCTTCGGACCCAGAACTCTGAAGACTTGTCTTCTGCTTACCACCGCCGGAACCAGACGTACCACCGGCTCCCCCACTGCCCACAAGCCCTTCGCAGGCATCGCCGACGCCGTCGTCGTTTGAGTCCGCTTGGTCTGTGTTGGACACGGTCGGACAGTTGTCATCCACATCCAAAATGCCGTCCGCGTCGTCGTCGTCGTCGCAGGCGTCGCCCATGCCGTCTTGGTCCGTATCCAGCTGCCCCGGGTCGGCCACGCCGGGACAGACGTCGACGTCATCAGGGAAGCCGTCACCGTCGGCGTCCCCTTCACAGGCGTCGCCAACACCGTCTTTGTCGGAGTCGGCTTGATCTGCATTGGAGACTTTGGTGCAGTTATCTGTGCCGTCGTCGACGCCGTCGTCGTCGTCGTCGTCGTCGCAAGCGTCGCCTTTGCCGTCACTGTCCGTGTCGAGCTGCCCCGCGTTCTTGTCGAGGGGGCAGTTGTCGCTCGTGTCTTCCACACCGTCGCCGTCGTCGTCGCTGTCGCAGGCGTCGCCCTTGCCGTCGCTGTCCGTGTCCTTCTGATTCGCGTTTTTCACCGAAACGCAGTTGTCCGAGGCGTCCACCACACCGTCTCCGTCTTGGTCAGCGGGAGGGTTGACGCAAGCGCCCGTGGCGGTCAGCAGCTTGATGTCCGCGCCGTAGTAGAACTGCAGGATCTTCTTGTAGTCGTAGCCCTTGGTATTCTCGAGACAGCGTGCGCCCCACTGCGCCATGCAGCCGCGGTTTTGGCCGAACACGGCTTGGCCCGGCGGGATGTAGCCCAGGGTCGTCATCTTCACGGCGCCACCGGTCTTGCCCTCGTTGTAGGTGACGTACTTCTCCGTCGATCCGGAGCTGCCCTTGCAGGTGCTGGTGCTGACGGTCGAATCCCCGGCGACGTAAAAGCCGTAGGTCAAGTATCCGGTGTGGGAAAGGTAGATCCCCGCAGTGTCCTTGACGGCTTGATACGCCTTTGCCGACGGCGTGGCGCCGCAGCCATACACCTGGCAACCCTGGCTGTCGCAGATGCTGCCCTTCGTCGCCATGTTGTAGTAGGCGACGGATCGCGCAGCGACGGCCTGTGCCTTGAGGGCCTCGAGGTTCGCGCCGCCGTTTTCACAGGTGATGACATGGGGGAGATAATCATCCTCCATGCTCTTTGTGCCCTTGCCCTCGACGAGCACGTTGCAATACGCCTTTGCCAGCGGCGCAGAGACGGCTTCGTAGAGCTCGCCGACAGACTCACCCGCATCCGGATCCCCAGGGCCGCAGCCAGCTACGGCGCTCAACAGCGCGCCGAATAGACCGAAGAGTACAGAGGCTCGAAGTGCGCGCATTGAGGGTCCCAGTGTAGCTTGAAGGAATGCCGATGGGCTTCTCCGGGCAATGACGCGTGGCGCCACGGCGGAGCGTTAGCGTCAGCAGAGCAATCCTGAGTCCATGCCCCTTCCCCACAGGGAAACGCTGGAATCCTGGGGACTTCCAGGCTCAGACGCCGGGTGGAATACCGGCGATGCAACCGCGCACTGCCAACCACCGGTTGGCACCGCCGTCGCGTCAGAAAGCGCTTGCGCGCGCCCTAAGCGCGATAATGCGCCTCTAGAGCATCGAGCAGCCCGGCCACGGTGTACACGCTGGCAGTGACAGTCGGTTCGATGCCGCGCGCGCGGGCGGCGTCGGTTGTGATGGGGCCGATGCTCGCCACGGCGACGTTCGCCAGTACTTCTTTTGCGTTCTCACCCAATAGCTCGCAGGTCGATGCCACGGTGGAGCCGGACGTAAACAAGATCACGTCGCTATTCGTCCGTAGCTGCTGGGCGAGCGCCTCGCCGCGGCTTGCATCGACGGGACGCGTTTCGTACGCAGGCACCACATCGACCTCGAACCCTGCAGCACGCAGCATCTCCGGCATGGTCTCGCGAGCAGACAGGGCCCGGGGCACGAGCACACGTCCGCGGCCCGTTTCGGCGAGCAGCGCCTGCGCCAAGCTCTCGCCCACGAACTCCTTTGCGATCACGTCTGAGCGAATGCCGTAGCGCGCTGCAGCCTCCGCGGTCTTGGGTCCGATCACGCCCACCCGGGCCGTGCCGAGGGCGCGCGCGTCCTTGTTGGCTTTCTCGAGCGCCGCAAAGAAACGGTCCACGCCGTTGGCGCTCGTGAACACCACCCACGCGTAGTCGCTCAATCTGTCAACCGACGCCGCGAGGGGTGCGGGGTCCGGTGGATCGCAAATCTCGATGACCGGAAAGAGTACCGCGGCGGCGCCCCGGGCCCGGATCGCATCCGCGGTGGCCCGCGCTTGGTGCGGGGCGCGAGGCACCACGATCTGCTTGCCAAACAGCGGCCGATTGTCAAACCAGCGTAGCTTCTCTCGGAGCCTCACGATCTCTCCGACCACGATAATGGCAGGATTGGCTAGGCCCTGTTGTTGCGCGCGCTCAGCTATATCGGCCAGGGTGCCGACTGCCACTTGTTGTGCCGGACGCGCGCCCCACTGAATCACAGCGGCGGGTGTGGTTGCTGCACGCCCGCCCTCGATGATGGCTTGGGTGATGTCGCTGATACGTCGCATGCCCATCAGCACGCAGATGGTGTCCGTGGCAGTCGCTAGCTTCTTCCAAGCGGCTGGCGACCATTCCTTTCCCGCTTTGTCGCTGCCCGTAATGAACGTCGTGCTCGAAGACAGTTCGCGATGCGTCAGCGACATGCCAGCGTAGGTCGTGGCACCCACTGGCGAGGGGATCCCCGGGACGACCTCGAAGGGAACACCGGCGTCCGCGAGTGCTTCTGCTTCTTCGGACCCCCGCGCGAACAAGAACGGGTCGCCACCTTTCAAGCGCACGACTCGCTTGCCGCCGCGCGCCAGTTCGATCAACTGCTCGGTGATCGACTCTTGGCTGGGGCTCTCGACGTTGTAACGCTTGCCCACGTCTCGGGTCTCCGCCTGCGGGCATTCGTCCAAAAGCGACGGGTGCGCCAGCGCGTCGTACAACACGACTTCGGCGTCTCGCAGTGCCTCCAAACCGCGCACGGTGATCAACCCCGGATCCCCGGGCCCTGCGCCAACTAACCAGACCTTGCCTGCGTGCATCTGCGTTGGCCCGAGCCTAGCGCAGGCGGACGCACGCCGAAGCGCCCGGAAACGGGGTTTCGCGACCGGCGCAGCAGATTGGACGGCCGTTCAGTGGTGGACGCGACGGCGCCCAAGTATCTGTAATCAAAAGAGATCCATGGAAATCAGCCGGGCTTCTCTTGACTTCGCGTGGCGGATAGGCCACATCCGCCCACCTTGTGAGCGCCTGTAGGTGGGCCTTTGGGCGCTCCAGTTGAGGAGAGCGGCGATGCACGCGGCTATGGACAGTGGGAACTTGCCCGTCGTGGGCGAAGATCAGTGGTTCTTGACCAACGGCGTAGAAGCCGTCGGCCCGGTGACCTTCGAGTTGATGCAGCGCGGGCTGCACGCAGGGCGCATTCCGGTCGATTCCTTCGTGCGCCACGGCAGCTGGAAAGTCTGGCGCAAACTACAGGACATCGAAGGGCTGACCCAAGAACAGCGCGAAGCGCAAATCGCGGAGCTCGCAGAGGTCTCTGCAGGCGCCGAGGCGCGCGCAAGTGATCCCAAGAACGAAGCGCCTCCGCCTCCCCCGGCAGAAGAGCTCGAAGCGCCAGCCAATGACTCCACGCCTCCGTCGTTGAAGCCGCCAGCCATCGACCCCGAATCAGTCTTCGCCACCGCCGAAGACCTGGAGCAGGCCTTTCTCCTGGCCTTGTCCACCTCCGTCACCGCAGCCAATGCGCATTTGGGATTGATCCACGTGGTGCGCCACGATCTGAAGACGACAGCGTGCTCCTTCGCGCAAGGACACGGCGCCGAGTCCTTATTGGGCGAGCGCATGGCGGAAAACGATCCAGCGCTGCTAGCAGCGCAAGCCGGGCACACGATCGTGGGCGAAATGCGCCTCGGTGAAGCAGGCAAGCATATCGCCGGGCGCGTCGCACGTGCCCTGCCGGGCCCACGTGGCGTCGCCATGGTGCCCATTCGCATGGACAGCGCGCTGGTCGGCATGATCGAACTCGGTCGCACTACGCGACCATTCCGCGCGCGGGAGATCGCGCCCGTCGAGACCGTCGCCGAAGCACTGGTGACGCGGATCTCCGCCGCCGCTTGGCTCTGAGATCGCGGCCCCGGGCGCGTGGTAGAGTCCGCCCCATGCTCCGAGCTGCTGCCGTCGTGGGTTTCGCGAGTGTCCTAGGCTTGCTGAGCACTGCCTGCGCCCAGGACTGCGAAACGACGAACTCCGACAGCGTCACCTATGCGGGCGGCAACGTCGATGCGAGCGGCACCGTATACGAAACCGGCGCGTGGGACGAACCGTGGCTGCACTTTCCCCCGGGGCGGCGTTTTTCCCTCGAGCATGGCCTGGGACGAAAGCCCTACGTGATCAATACCTACCTTTCCTTCTCCGAAGATCCGCTATCGACGAAGAACAACGCTTCCGAAAGCGCCGGCAACCAGGCGGTGATCGAGGCTGTTACCGACATGGCCGTTCAGGTGCGGAACGACAGCTGCGCGGACTTCTACCTGCGGGTCACCGCAGCGACGACCTCGAGCGCAGACGCAGGCGCGGACTGAGCCACTCCGTGGTTCGCGCCGCAGCGCCAACCGGCGCTCGGCTGCAGCAAGCTGCGAGACCTGCTCTCGGGGTTTACACGACGACGCAGCTTCGCTAAGAGCCTGCTTCCAATTCAGGAGAACGATTCATGCGCGCAATCCAACTCAGCATCGCCTTTGTGTCGACCCTCGCTCTGGCAGCCGCCTGTGGCGGCGGACAGCCCGAGCCCATCGCCCCCGAGCCCCCGCCGGAGCCCGCGCCCACCGCGGACATGGCGCCAGAGCCCGCGCCGGAGCCAGAGCCCGAACCGGAGCCAGAGCCGGCCAAGCCGACTTGGGCGACGATGACCCACGAGCAAAAGGTGGAGCACATGAAGACGGTGGTCATGCCCAAGATGACCGCGGTGTTCCAAGAGTTCGACGCCAAGAAGTACAAGGAGTTCGGCTGCCCCACGTGCCACGGTCCAGGTGCCAAAGAAGGCAAGTTCGACATGCCAAACAAGAAGCTGCCGAAGCTCAACTCCAAGGACAACTTCGCCAAGCACATGAAGAAGCACAAGAAGGTCACGGAGTTCATGATGCAGAAGGTCGTGTCCGAGATGGCCGGCACCCTGGAGATGGAGCCCTACAACCCAGAGACCCAGAAGGGTTTCGGTTGCGGCGGTTGCCACGAGATGGAGTAGCCCCGGATCAGGCAGTTCCACCTGCCACGCAGAAGCAGCGAAAGCCGCGATCCTCTCTTTGGTTTTGGGTCGCGGCTTTTTCGCGTCTGCGTGTTCACTAATCCCGCGGTGTGTCGATCGGTTCGGCCGCTTGGTCCCGGGGAAACTCAGCCTCTAGATATGCGCGCGCGCCGCAGTAGTCGCGACAGCCCGCACTGGTGATGCGGATCGTATTTGGGTCGAGGGACAATTCGATAGAGCAGTCTTCCTCGGCGGCGTGCCACTTATCCCGACCGCTCGGGCTGAGCCGGCCCTCCCAATTGCAGACATGGTAGTTCGTCTGCACGAGCTCGATCTTGATCTGTAACCCATCGACTTCCTGGCGGATGGTCAGCGTATCGTTGACCTCCTCTGTGCACCACTCTGGCTCGTCACACACATAGGTGACTTCATGGGGCCAACGGTACACGCCATCCAGAGCACGCTCGCGTCGCAGGTTCGCGCCAGAGTCCGCGGGCGCGTCTTCGCCAGGTGCCGACTGCACCTGGACGACTGGATTCGATGCGGCCGGCGGCGGCGACGCGGAGCAGGCCACCAACAAGAACAGCGGCGCAGCACGCCAGCGAGTGACTTCAACTTTGACGAGCGTGGACACGGGTCCGGCTCATTATGACACGGCGCCCCTCCGGGTTCGTCTTGCAGGCCGAACTTGAGGACAAGGGCACGGCCGTGCTGGCGAGTGAAGAGGCGGCGCCCTTCGCCGACGTCCAGGTGGGCGGGAACTGAACCGAGTTCTTCTCAGAACAGCGCCAAGCCAACACCGTAGCTGAGCGAATTTGCCAGCGCCGACGCGAGTAGCGCACGCCCAACATCGCGTTCGCGGCTGACCAAGAAGTAGACCAACGCCTCGACCAGCGCAGCACCCGCTTCCCCGATCAGCAGGTAGCTTTGGTAAGAACCTGCCCAGCGGAAGAGCAGCGTATTCATGGCCAGATTGGTCGCGCCGGTCGTGAGGGCGCAGGTCAGCGCCATGCGGCGCCGCTCGCCGGGGTAGCACAGGGCCACCACCGGCGCCTCGACGACGACCGTGATCGCCAGAGCGATCAGGACAGGGTTCACGCTCGCCGACGGCGACGACGCGCGGTCAACAGGAGTCCGAGAGCGGCCAGCATCGCGTTGAACCCCAATACGACCTTGCTCGTTGCAGTCATGGGACGCACGGCGCAGCCGCCATCGTCGCCTGAAGGACTCGAACTCGAACCGGCGCTACCGCTCGCGGCGCCATTGCCCGCTGAGCCCGCTGAGCCCGCGACCCCGACACTGCCTCCGGATCCCGTGGCGCCGCTGCCGCCAATGTAGTCACAGATGCTCTGAGTATCCGTCCACGGCACCGTTCCGGAAAACGGCGTCGTGCCCGGATTGCCCGAAGACAGCGTGCAGCCCGACGGTGGGTCGTCTGCAATCGTCACCTTGTCGTAGAAGTCCGTGCCGCAGCAACTGCTGCAGCACTCGTAGGGCGTTGCGAATCCGTATTTGTGCTCGCCCTTCGGCACGCACTCATCCACGTAGCAGTCGCCCTTGCAGTTTTCCGCCAGCTGGACGGCGTCGCCACCCGTCGTTTCCCGCAGCATCCCGCCGGAGTCGGGGCAACCCCGGCCGTCGAAGTTCTGGGGGCACACAGTCACCGTGTTGCCTTCAGCTTTCACGCTGTAGCCAGTGGGCATGGCGCAGTTGGCTTGTGCGGCTTGCGTCAACGCAAGCGTGGTCAAGGCGATGGGTATTCCAAGAGCAAAGTATTTCATGGCTGGGTGTCTCCTGCGTTGCTCAGATAAGCAATCCTGGTGCCACGGGCTGCGGCACAGTTTGGCACGCTTCGAACCCCAAACGCACGTCACCCTTGGGCCGGCACCCGTAGGGGCACTCCGGAAACCTCGACGCTAGCTGCCGGGCGCGGTGGGCGGCGTTGTCTGCCGGGCAAACTGCAGCTCGTGCAGCTTGGCGTACAACCCCCGCTGCTCGATCAGCTCTTCGTGAGTGCCTTGCTCGGCGATGCGCCCCTTGTGGAAGACGACAATGCGGTCCGCGCGGCGGATCGTGCTCAAGCGGTGCGCAATCAAGATCGCTGTACGGCCGCGCCAGAGTTCTTCGAGAGCGGTCTGGAGCTTGGCTTCCGTGTCACTGTCGATACTGGCCGTGGCCTCGTCCAAGATCAGGACCGGAGCGTCCCGATACAGCGCTCGCGCGAAGGCGATCAACTGGCGTTCCCCTGCCGAAAAGTTCTCTCCCCGCTCCTCGACTTGGGTGTCGAGGCCACCGGGGCGTTTTAGGAACAAGTCGAGTGCTCCGATGCGTGCGAGTGCTTCTTGCACGCGTTCAGCGTTGGGCGTCTCGCCCGCTGCGATGTTCTCCGCCACGGTGCCGGGGAACAGAAATACGTCTTGGGGCACGACTGCAAAGCGCCGGCGCAGCTCCCTGCGGGACAAGCCGCACACGTCTTTGCCTTCGACGCGTACGGTTCCCTTTTGCGCGTTGTACAGTCGCAATAGTAGCGCCGTTACCGTAGTCTTGCCCGCTCCGGTGGGCCCAACCAACGCGATCTTCTCGCCGGGCTTGGCTTGCAGCGACACGTCCGATAGCACCGGCACGCCAGGCTTGTACTCGAAGCTTACCCGGTCGAATTCGAGCGCGAGAGCCGCATCGCCGTCCGACGGCGTGTCGATTCGAGGCGCATCGACTTCGTCGCTGGGTGTATCCAGCAAACCGAAGACGCGCTCGGCGCCGGCCATGGCGCTCTGCAGAAGCGTGTAGCGCTGGGCCAACGCACTGATGGGTTCGAAGAACTGCACCAGGTAGGCGTTGAAGGCCACGATAGTGCCGAAGGTCACGGGGTGATAGCCCAGATAGACGATGATGCTCGCGAGGCAGACCGCAGCGATCATCTCGATTGCGGCGTCTTGCATGGACTCGAACTTGATCGAAGATAGATTCGCGTCGCGATAAGCTCGGTTGATGCCGTCGAACTCTCGCGCAGCCGCGGCTTCGCGTCGGTAGGCCTGCACCACACTCATGCCCGAGACTTGCTCGTTCATGGTCGCGTTCATGCGCGCCGTTTTGGCGCGGATTTCCCGAAATGCCGTGCGCATGCGTTTGCGCAGCAACACAACCAAGATCGCCACCGGCGGCGTTGCGGCAAACGCCACCAAGGCGAGCTTGGCATCTAGCACCAACATCAGCACCACGATGCCGACTAGGCGAATCAAATCTCCAAAGGCGTTCAACGCACCGGATGCAAACAGCTCCTGGATCGCGTCCACATCGTTGGTGACGCGGGTCACAAGACGCCCGACGGGTTGGTGGTCGAAAAACCCGAGACGCAACCGATGCAAGAACTGAAAGACATGGCGGCGCAGATCGGCCATGGCGCGGGCGCCAGCGACCTGAAGCGCGTAGATCTGCACGTAGACCAGAACCTGCTCCACGAGCACGATGCCGAGCAAGATCAGACCGCCGCGCATGAGCACGTCCGCATCGCCGCGCAGCACGCCTTGGTCGATGGCATGCAGCATGACCAACGGCCGAATCATGGATCCGACGGCCGTGACGACGATCGACGCGACCGCAAGCCAGAGCGCCAGCCGGTGCGGGCGCACGAAGGGCCACAATCGCGCGATTAGTCGCGAATCGTAGGCCTTGCCCAACTTGCCTTCTTCGTGAAAGCGGCGCAGCACTGCTTCAGTGCGCGTCTCGCCCTGCTCGCCGGAGCGCTCGGAAGAAGTCGCCATCTTGCTCATGCGCTCTGGGCGATCTCGTTCAAGTCGCGCTCGCCGAGCTTGGCCAACTCTTGCTCGATGCGCTGCTCTTCGGCGAAGACGGCGTAAATGCCGCCTTTTGCGATCAATTCGTCGTGGCTGCCCTGCTCGACGACGCGCCCTTCGTCGAGCACCAGCACGCGGTCGCAGCGTGCTGCAGCTGCGACCCGATGCGTGATCAAGATCACACCGCGCTGGGCACGCTGGCGATCGATGGCATCGAGGATGGCCCGCTCCGTGCGCGCATCGACAGCGCTCAAAGGATCGTCCAGAACCATGATCTTCGGCTGCGCCACGAAGGCGCGGGCAAGCGCCGTGCGCTGTTTCTGCCCTCCAGAAAGTTGGACGCCGCGCTCCCCGACGATCGTGTCGAAGCGGTCGGGCAGTGCCATCACTTCGTCCAGCACATGCGCCTCCCGAGCGGCCTCGCGGATCGTCTTCAGACTCGGCTCAGAGTCCGGCTCGTCGAGTACGTAGCCGATGTTTCTGCCGATCGTCGTCGAGAACAAGAACGCCGTTTGCTGGGCGTAGCCGACGGCGCTGCGCACGGTTTCGAGGGGCAGGTCGCAGATGTCTTCGCCGTCCAGGAACACCGCACCAGCGGGCGTCGGCATCAAGCGCGGCAGCAGCACGGCCAGGGTCGACTTGCCGGACCCCGTGCGCCCCACGATGGCCAATGACCCGCCGGCGGGCACCTCGAAGCTGACGTCATCGAGCACTTTTTGGTCACCGTGGGCGAAGGATAGCCCACGCACCTCAAGAGCGCCTCGGCCGACTACAGTCGACGACTTGGGGCCATCGACGATATCCGGCTCGGCCTGGTAAATCTCCTCGAGGCGCGCATAGGACGCCCGCCCACGCTGGACCAAGCCCACCAAGAATCCGAGGGCGATCAAGGGCCAAGTCAGGCGAGCCAACGCGCGATAGAACGCCAAGAAGCCGCCGGCGCTCAGCTCGTCGTGCAGCATCAGGTGCCCGCCGTACCAGAACACGATCAGGATCCCGACGGACACGATGGCCTGCATGATCGGCCCCATGGATCCCCGCAGGCGCGCCAACGCCAGGCTCTTGTCCAGATACAGCTGATTCGTCTTTTCGAAACGCTCGAGTTCCGCGTCTTCTAGCGCGAAAGAGCGCACTACGCGCACGCCGGCGATGCTGGACTGCACGCTTTCACTCATCTTGCCGATGGCGTCCTGGTTGTCGCGGGTGCGCGTGTAGATCAAGCGCGAGAAGCGCTGGGTGACCAACATCAGCACCGGAAGCATGCTCAACGACGCCAGGGTCAGCTTCCAGCTGATGCTCAGCGTGACCGACAGCGCACTGATGAGGGCAAAGAGCGTATTGATGACGTTCAACACGCCAAATCCCAAAAGCAAACGTACCTGGGCGAGGTCGTTGGTGACGCGGCTCATGATCTCGCCGGAACTCATGCGTCGGTAGAAGGATGGACCGAGCTTGTGCAGGCGGTAAAGTAAGGCGCGACGCAGCTCGTATTCGGCGATCCGCCCGCCATTGAACAGCGCGACCCGCGACATGACGCGCACACCGAAGGCGCCCAGCGCCACCAGCACGAGATAGCCGCCGATGCGCGTGGCCTCAGCGTACCGCTCCGCCATGGCGTCGTTGATGGCCGTCATCAGTCGTGTGTCGAACCAGTACTGGGCGTACTGGTATGCCGCGAGCAGCAGCAAGCCGACGCCATAGCGCGGAGCCTGGCGCAAGAACTGCGCCGTCAGAGTGACCGGGATGGTCTCTGCGGGTGGGGACGCGCCGTGGGAAGAAGCCATGATCGGGAGCCGGGCCCGGAGCATCCGAGCACAGGCTTCGATAGTCCCCGCGGCGAAAAGTCGCCAGGGCAAGCCAGCCGGCGCCGGTCGTTGTCGGGAAAATCCCAGCAAAAGGCGCTGCTTTTGTCGTTGGAGGGGGATTTCGTGGTGCCGGGAGAGTCCAGAAGCGGCGCGTCGAGCCGTTCACGAAGATGAGCCACGTCCCCGACGCCATGACCCGAATCCTGATTTTGGACCGAGAACCCGTGATCCGGGAGCTCCTCGCCGAGGCCCTCGACGGTCCCGGTCGCGCGTTGCTCACGGCCGAGAGCAGTGCCGAGGGCATCGCGCTGATCGAAGCAGCGGGGGTGGACGTCGCCCTGATCGATGCCCAGCTCGCCGGCGGCGACTGGACGGACGTGGTCAACGCCCTGCGTCAGGTGGACCGAGATGCCGAAGTCATCTTGATGAGCGCCGCGCCTTCGTTCAACACGCTCTTCCGCGCGGTAGAGCTCGGTGCCTGCGAGTTCTTGCCCAAGCCCTTTGACGAAATCTCCCAGGTCGTGATGCGCGTGGCGGCCGCGGAGCAACGCGTCACCCTGAGGCGAGAAAGCCAGCGTCTAGAAGAGGCTTTGCGCGCGAGTGAAGCCCGCTATCGCAATCTGTTCGAAGCTTCGCCAGATGCCATCGTCGTGTACGACGAGGCCAGCTGCAACGTGCGCGACGCCAACCCGGCGGTCGAACGCGTCTACGGCATTTCGCCCGAGGAGCTTCTGGGACGAAACTTCTCCGAGTTCTGGGGGGAGCTGCCGGCACCCGCATCCGTGGCGCTTTCTCAAGTGGATCCGCGTCAGTTTCGTTCCGTCAACCGTCGCGATCGCCGCGAGGACGGCGAGCCTGTGGATGTGGAAGTCTCTCGCGGCAACTTCACTCATGCGGATACGCGCATGGTCGTGGACGTTATCCGCGATGTGACCAAGAAGCTGCGTGACGAAGACGAGCGCCGAACCTTGGAAGCGCAGCTGCGTCAGGCGCAGAAGACCGAAGCCCTTGGACTACTCGCCGGCGGCATCGCCCACGACTTCAACAACCTGCTAGCCGTGATTCTGAACTACGCGAACTTCGCCAAAGAAGCCCTCGAATCCGACGCACCGGATCGCAGCACGAGCGCCCTGGCCGACCTCGACCAAGTGCTGCAGGCGACCCGATCGGCGTCACTCGTGACCCGACAGCTCCTGACCTTCAGCCGACGGGAAGTCGTCTCGCCCGAGCTCTTGGACATCAGCGACGTGGTGGACAACATCGCGCAGCTCATCCGCAGCTCCCTGGGCAGCAAGTGCGTGTTGCTACTGGAACTATCACGCGAATTGCCCCGGGCTCAATTGGACCGCGGACAGCTCGAGCAGATCGTGCTGAACCTCGCATTGAACGCCCGGGACGCCATGAACGACGGCGGCACCTTGACGATCCGCACGCAGCGCTGTCGCGACGCCGAGGGCAATCCACAGGTATCGATCTGCGTGGTGGACACGGGCACCGGCATCCCACCGGCCGTGCTGCCGTTGATCTTCGACCCCTTCTTCACCACCAAAGAGCGCGGCAAGGGAACCGGGCTGGGCCTGGCGACGGTGCGTGGCATCGTGGACCGTGCGGGCGGCGAGGTCCTAGTGGAAACCGCGCCCAGCTCCGGAACAACTTTCGAACTGCGCTTTCCCGCGTCGAGCGAGCGCACGAGCATTCGATCCGTGACGTCCTCGGATGCACCGCCTCGCGGCGGCACTGAGACGCTGTTGCTCGTCGACGATGATGACCCCGTTCGGCGGGCAGCGCGACGCATTCTGGCTCGGGCGGGCTACCACGTAGTCGAGGCTCGCAACGCCGAGGATGCCATCGAGAAGTTCCGACAGTGCGCGGACATCGCGCTCTTGGTCACGGACCTGATGATGCCCGGCAAGACTGGCGAAGAGCTGGCGAAGGAACTCCGGGATTCGGCGCCGCATCTTCCCGTCGTCTACGTGTCGGGCTTCACGACGCAATCCGTGATCGACGAGATTGACGAGGTGAAGCTCGCGGCGGTTCTCGGCAAGCCGTACCACGCCCACAGCCTGCTCAGCGTCGTGCGCGAGCTTTTGGATGGTCGGGTGACCAGCAGCTCGCGGCGACCCGGCGCCGAGGACCGGTCAGCGATGGACGACGTCGCTGAAGGCAAAGCACGAGCGGGATAGCGATGAGTGTTCGTGCGAAGCTGTTTGGCTTGGTGGCGTTCGTCGCGCTGGTGCCGATTGCTGCCTTCGCTTGGACTGCTCTGTCGACCCACCAGGCCGCATACGATCAAGCGCTCTTCGAACTGCAGCAGCAACAAGCGGAGCAGGCCAAGGGCCGCACGGCAGGCTACCTGAGCGGGCTGCAGCAGACCCTTGAGCGATTGGCGCGGCACACCGTCAAATGGGGCGACCTGGACGGGGAGGAACGTAACGGCGCGCTGTGGCTGCTCTACCAGCAAGCGCCCGAGATAGCTGTGGTGAGCCTGCTAGACGCCGAGGGCAAGCGCATCGGCGAAAGTGTGTTCCACACGCAAGCACCAGCCGCCGAAGGGCACGCCCTGGCGGATCGCCTAGTGGTGCAAGAACACGAGAAACGCGCCCGCGTGCATCGCAGCGTACGCGGCTGGGGCGCTCCGTTTCTGGTCACAGGCCAGACCTATTTGCCCATCACATTCCCGGTAGCCGGCGCGAACGGCGCCGCGTGGACTGCAACGTTGACCCTCTCGACGCGAGAGCTATGCGCGCTCAACTCCGGCGCGCGGGGAACGCAGACGCACATCGTCGACGGATCGGGCCGCGCGTTGTGTGACGGCTTGAAGGCGACCGGCTACCCGGCGCCCGAGCGCCCGCTAATGGCACATGTAGACGGGCAGCCCGTCGTGCGCGCTGGCGCAAAGCTGAAAGGCAACTGGGGAGTCATCGTGGAACAGCCGGCATCGGCCTTGCTCGAACCCAGGCGGCGCATGTTGGGTCAGACCGCTCTGTGGCTCGTCCTAAGTGCCTGCGGCGCGGTCTTCGGCGGCATCTATCTAGCTCGGGCAATCAGTGGCCCCGTCGACACTCTGGTGCACGCAGCAACGGAAATCGGACGCGGCAACTACACGCATCGAGTTCTGATACCGGAGCGGGACGAGTACGGGCGCCTGGCGTCCGCGCTCAATGAAATGGGCGCCGAGATTGCTCTACGCGACGACAAGATCCGGGGATTCAACGCCAAGTTGCAGCGCGGCATCAGTGAGAAGGCGGAGGAGCTGCAGACCGCTCATGGCCGCCTTTTGCAAACTCAAAAGCTCGCTGCCACTGCCACTCTCGGCCTGGGGGTGGCCCAAGAGGTCAACAACCCGCTCACTAGCGTGCTCGGAATCGTGCAGCTGCTGCGGCAGCGAGTCGCGGGCGATCCGGCGCGTTCACGGGAACACGAGCTACTCTCAAGCGCGGAAAATGAAGCTAAGCGCATCCGCGACATTGTGAAGCGGCTTCTGGGCATGTCGCAACGCGAAGACGCTGCGCATTTCAAGCGCTTGCCGGTGGCGTCCCTGGTGTCAGCGACGCTGTCACTGGTAGAACGCGACGCCGAGCGAGGTCGCGTGCATTTGGACCAAGCCGTGGGTGCAAACACCCAGATTTCGGGGAACTTCTCCCGATTGCAGCAAGCGCTTCTGGAAGTGGTCGACAACGCCATCTTTCACTGCGCCGCCGGTGGCAAGGTACGCCTAGTGGCCGTCAAACGCGGCGGCGACGTCGTTCTGAGCGTATGGGACAACGGCGCGGGGATGAGCGCCGAGGTCGCAGCCAGCGCGCGAGAGCCGTTCTTCACTACTCGCACCGGAACGGATGCCAAGGGACTCGGACTCGCCATCGCGCATCGAATCGTCGAAGATCACGGCGGCCGTCTAGAGATCGAAAGCGAGCCCGGCAAAGGCACGACAGTGAGTCTGGTCTTCCCGTCTGCGGCAGGACGGGACGGAGGCGAAAGTGCCTAAGCGCGCCGTCGTGGTCGGCGCACTGCTGCTCGCGCTGCTGCTCGTCGCCGTGCTCGTGCAGCGCACGGCCCTCGTTGCGCCAGCGGCTCCGAGACTGCAGAGTGAAAGCGCCGCGCCGGCGCCACCCGCCGCCACCGCCGACCAACCGCCCTCCGCCGACGTGCAGGAGGTCCACGGCCTAGTGGAAGTGCAGCAGCCGGGGGGCGGGTGGCGAGCGCTGCACGCTGGGGAGCAGCTGAACGTCGACGACGTGATCCGTACGGCCGGGGGCGCACACGCCAGCTTGCGGTTGGGGAAGAATGTGCGCGTAGACGTCGCCGAAGCGACGACCCTGTCCATCGAGCAGGTCTCCGCGACGCTGTCCAAAGTATCCCTCGATGACGGACGAGTTGTCTCCAAGGTCGAAGGCGACGGCGACTTCCGCTTTCGGGTGGAAATACGCAACAGCAACGCGATCGCCGAAACGGCGTTCGGTGAGTTCGGTGTTTTGCAGCGAGGTTCCTCCGCTGCAGCCGTCGCCGCCGAGAGTGGCGACGTAGAGCTGCGCGGCAAGCATGGGAAAGTGCGGATCGGCGCTGGTGAGATGTCGCAAGTGTCTGCAACCACCGCACCTAGCGCGCCAAGCAGGATCCCAAGCTCGCTGTATCTGAAGTTTGCCCCAACTCCGCAAGTGAGTCGGAAGAAGAGCGTCGCGCTCGAGGGAACGACGCTGCCCGGTGCGTCCGTGACAATCGCGGGCAAGCGCACCGCTGCAGACGGGACGGGGAAGTTCCGACAGCAAGTCGCGCTGAAACAAGGCGAGAACGAGATTTTGGTCGTCGTCGAAGACCCCCTGGGCCGCACGACTAGCGCAACCCCAAAGATCACGGTGCGTAGCGGACCCAAAGTTCAAGGAGAGGTGCAGTGGTGATTCATCGGCCATTTGTCGCGCTCGTTGCGAGCGTCGCCATCGTGCTGTGGGCGCAGAGGTCAGCGGCAGAAACTCTCAGTCTATCGGGCCCGAAGAACGCAATCGGAGACGGCAAGACTCCCCTTGCGCTGCGCATCGTCGCCCCCGCGGGCACGACAGCCGCCCAACTGGACATCACGACCAGCGCCGGGCAGGAGGGCCCCATCGAAGAGCAAGGGGACGGACAGTTCTCACTACCGATCGTCCCGCCGCGCGTCGCGGCGCAAACGGATCTGGTCGTTTCCGTGGGAAAACGCGGCGCCGCCGCTGCGCGGCACGTCGTACGGCTGCGAGCCTCCACCTTCACCCCCGGAGAGACTCAAGGCACGGGCACGCTCGACTTGCGTGTTCCCCAGCGCATGCTGCTCGGTAGCGCCGTTGCCGCGCGCATCAGCGCCAGGCATTCGAGCCGCGAAGTGTCGTTCTACGTCAGCGCCGGCAGCGTGGGGGACGTCCGAGCCGATGCGAGCGGCCGTGTCAGCGCCAGCTATTCACCGCCGGCGGATCGCTTTCCGCAACGCGTCGTCGTTGCGGCAGTGACCAAGGAGCGAGATCTGATCGACTACGCAACCATCGACCTTCTTGCTTCTCCGGACATCAAGGTCAAGAGCGTCCCCGACGCACTGGTTCGCGTGAAACTGGGCAGCGAGACCTTCGGTCCCTTTCGCACCGACCGCGCCGGGCACGCCGTGGTGACGGTGGAAGCTCCGCCAGGGGCCAAGAGTGCCATGGTCGTCGCGCGGGATAGCTCTGGATTCGAGCGCTCGCACTGGCTGGCACTCGACCCGCCGGCGCTGAACGAGACGCTTTTGATATGTCCGGACGGCTCCGAGCGGGCCGTGCTGATCAGCAAGGCCCCCGCAAGATCGAACGACGGGCGGTCTTCGGTCGGACAGTTGAGCGCGCCAACCGCTCTGGCGCCAGGCGTCTGGGTGCGCGACGTCAGCTACACCAAGGACGTGCGCGCTGGAACGCAGGGCTTCCTCGAGTGGGACGGCAAGCGCTGCGACTACCAAGTGCCCGGCGAAGCGCCAACGCAAATGACACTCACCCTCAGCGCGAAAGAGCATGTCGTGACGGCCGCGCACTCCGTCGTCGTGCGCGTGGCGCTCAAGTATCGGGGCGACCGCGCCGCACGCCGGGTTGCGCTTCGCTTCAAGCCGAGTGTCGGCCGCGTCACCAACGTCAAACACGAGAGCAATCAAAGCGTCACGGCTCGCTGGCACATTCCGGGCAACCTGCAGGGTGCACGCATGGCTTCACTGAAGGCCTTCGTGCAGGGGCAGTCAGCCCTGCAGCATCACACGGATCTCGCCCTGCGGACGGGTCCGGTCACGCGGCTGGTGGTCGACCAGGACGATGTGAAGAAGTCCGGGGTGGAGCGTTCCTACTCGCTCCGTGTCGAAGCTCTCGACGCCTTCGGCAACCGCGTCGAGGGCGCCAAACTCGTTGGTAGCGGTGCTGGTTCCCTGTCTGCTTTCCAGCAGTCCGGAGATGGCTACCGTGCCACCTACACCCTGCCGGCGGGAACTACGACGGACGTCCTGCGCTTGACTGAGACGGACAGCGGCGCAAGCACGAGCGTGGCGCTACAGTCTGACGCCGCAGCGGCGAACCGGTCCTGGCGAGCGCTCGTCAGCGCTGGCTACGTCACCAACTTTGGCAAGGTACACGCGCCAGCGGTCTTTGCAGCGGGCGGCGTTCGTCCTGGGTGGGTGGACGGCAGGCTGCTGCTCGGGCTAGGGGGCGGGTTCTATCGCAGCGAGTCGGCTGAGCTAGACGCGGGCAGCTTCGAAGAAGTGCAGGTCACCGCACAAGCCGCGCCGATCCTGGCACGTGCCACGGTCGAGTTGAGCCGCGGGGCGATCATTCCGGAGGTTGGCGCGGAGGGCGGCGTCATCGTTTCGCAAACCGAGGTTCGATCAAGCAGTACTGGCAGAAGTAGCGCGGGGAGTGTCGTGCCCGCCATCGGTGCGGTCGCTGGTGTGGCCACCCGGCTACCCGCTGGCCAAGTTGGACTCTTGGTGCGCTACACCTACGCGCGCGTCGACGAGAGCGCAGTAAACGGCAACCTGGGCGGGCTGGGAGCGATGGTATCGTATGCACTCGACTTGTAGTACCAAGCTGCGGCTCTGCACCGTGTTTGCGTTGATCGTGGCCAGTTGCGGTTCCGAAACGGATGGCGACATCCGCATCATTCGCGTCGAACCAGCGGACGTTTCCGCGCACACCGTCACGCCCGCTGTGGTTGTCGGGAGAGGGTTCTTCAATAGCGCCAGCGCTTCCCTTGGCTCTGAAGAGTCCCGCGTCGCACGCCGCTGGCAAGTGCAGATCGGCGTGCCTGATGGCATCCTGGTCGCGGCAGAGCGACGCGACTCGGAACACTTGAGCATGAAGGTGCCAGCAGGCTTGGCACTGGGAGCCCACGACGTCGTCGTCACTTCGCCGGGCGGGGAAACGCGCACCCTGCCAGACGGCCTCACGGTGTACGACAGCGTTACGCTGACCGACGCGGGCAACGACGCCAATGATGCCAGCACGGACGCGGGTGGCGCCGGCGGCAGCACGGGCGACGCGGCGGGCGCAACCGGTGGCGTAGATGCTGGCGGCTCCAGCGGTGTTGATGCCGGCGGCTCGGGCGGCTCGGGCGGCTCTAGCGGCGTTGGCGCCGGCGGCACAGGCAGTGGCGGCTCCGGCGGCTCCGGCGGAGGGAGTACGGCGCCGTTCTGCGAGGCGACGAATCAAGACCTGGTTGCCTGCTTGCGTTTCGACTCGGCAGCGCAAATCGGCAAGGACGATTCACAGTACGGAAACCACGCCACCGCGAACGGCGTGAGCGTGGCGGGCGGTCACAGCGGAAACGCGGCGCGCTTCAGCACGACGAGCAAGATGATCATCCCCGAGAGTCCCAGCCTCGACGTCTCGCAACTCAGTATCGAGCTTTGGCTGCGCCTGGACTCGCTGCCTGGTGGCGCGCGCGCCGGTTTGGTGGACAACCACAGCCAATACGGCTTCTTCGTCAACAAGAACGGCACGCTTTGGTGCGGCGCCGCCCTCGGCATCGCGCAGACAAGCCTCAAGCTCGGCGTCGGCGTCTGGAACCATCTCGCGTGCGTCGCCGGAGGAAACAACGTGAGGATCTACGTCAACGGCGTGGAGCGAGCGAGCGCCCTGAAGTTGGGCAACATTGCCAAATCCGGCAGCACCGGGACTTCGATTGGCTCCGACAATCCGGGTGGTGACCACCTGCAAGGTCGGATCGACGACCTGCGCATCTGGCGCGTTGCCCGCACGCAAACCCAAGTCTGTCAGGCCGCCGGCACTTGCCTGCCCTAGCGCCGCGGGCGGCGCGTCGTCCGTCGGCGCGCCGGGTTCCCGTGCACCGATGGGGCTGGTTAGGCGCACTGCATGCTGCAGAACCGATCTTGCAAAGAACAACCCGGTTCTGGTTGGTCCGCGCAGTACGCAGGCGGTGGCGTGCACGGATCGGCTTCGCAGCAATCGTTGCCGCTACATCCACCGAAACTACACCCGTCGTGGAAGCCCGACGGGCACGTGCCGCCCTCGGGCTTGTCGATGCACTGCGGCGGCGCGCCGCCACAACAGGGCTGAATGCAGTACTGGGTCGCGCCGCAGGTTTCGCTGCCACAAGCGAAAGGTCCGTCGGCTGGCGGCGGCGCGTCCGGCGCGGCGTCGGACGAATTGCCGCCGGTGCCACCCCCCGTGCCGCCGCTTGCAGTGCCGCCAGTTCCGGAATCGGTCCCTCCGCTGCCCTCACCGCTGCCGCTGCAGGCCAATAGGGAAAGCGCGCACGCCAAAGTGAGCCATCGGATCATGCTGCGCTTGCCGAGCAATCTCCGTACCAGCTTTCTTGGCGCAGCTTGTGCCACGCGTACGGAGGCAGCACCCGACGATTTACGCGCAGGCACCAGAACTCGGGTTTCACGCCGCGCCGACGCCGCTGCGCGCGTCCTTGCGAGGAGGGATGTGGCACGCTTCCGTGCAACGGCCAGTCCACTTCAGTCGGTTCGCTGCGAACTTGTCGTAGCCCCAGTCCAATGCGCTGCGAACCCCCGGCAGCCGCGTCAGCGAAACCACCGGCCCGAACCCGACCGCTGCATAGAGCCGCCGGAAGACTTCGACGCCGCTGACCCAAGTGCCGTCGGGCAGTCGCCCCTGAATGCGCTGCATCAACGCCTCGTAGCTGGTGCCCAGCGTGCCCGCATCGAACTCGGGATCCGCGATGTTCGTGAATCGCACGCGCTGCTTGCGATCTAGTTTCATTAGCATGCGGATTTCCCGCATGCAGAGCGGACAGTCGCCGTCGTAGAACACCTCGAATTGTCGTTCGCTCATTTCACCTTTCCGATTCCACGTCTGACGTTACTCATGCGACGGCCTCGGCCTCGTGCTAGATTGTCTAGGACACCACCTGAACATCGCAACCCACTTTCTTCATCGAGCGACAGGTTCATGAACCACCCTGCTCACTGCATCCTCGCGCTTGGCGTCGTGCTCAGCATCGGCTGCTCGAGTTCCCAAGAAGCGCCGTCAGAACCCACCTTAAGCTGCGACGACGCCGAGCCCGCGCCGAGCACCGTGCCCACGTTTCAACTGGGAAAGCCCGGCGGCAATGCGTGGGTGCCGCTGAACTCCGGGGACTCGCTGCCGGTGGTTAGCGGTGGCCAAGGCGGCAGGCACATCGACACGAGCGTACGCTTTTTCTACGCCACGGAGGAGCGCGTGCGCATCTTCGCTCGGGTGACGGATCCGACGAGCGACTTGATTGGCGAGAGTGCGGAGACGTTCCGCACCTGTGCGGGCAAGTGGACCGAAAAGCGCGACTTTCGCATCTTCATGTATCAAACCGAAGCAAACGCCCGCATCATCGTCAACGCGAACCTGCCCGCTGGCGCCGAGCCCACCCTCGCGCTGGACGGCATGAGCCTCACGCAGTGACGCGCGCGTCGCGCTCGTCCCAGCTGCAGCCGCTCCCGACCTAGCGTGCTCGGGGAAAGCGTCGACCCAAGAGCAGACTCCGCCGTCGCGCGGCATCGCGGGCTTCGCTTTCGTCTTTTTCGTCCAACTCGGTTTCCAGCAGTGTGATCTTCTGCCAGATCTTCTGGGAGAGCGCCGTCGTCAGATTCTCGACCTCGTCCACAGCATTGAGCACCACCGGATCCGTGTAGCCCTGCACGGTAAGTGCGCCGACCTTGCTGACCAACGCCAGAAGCTCCGTGCAGTAGTTCAAATAGCGCATCAATTCGAAGTCCGTCATGGTGCGCTTGGGCGAGGAAGGGGTCGACGGTCCCCGCGCGGTCAGCTCGGAAGGGTCCTTCGTCAACTGGTGCATATCCACGATGTGCGCCAAGGCGCGCAGCTGGTGCACGAGCGCGAGCGCGACTTTGCGCTTGAGGCGGCTCTCGAGGGTGACCAAGAATGCGACGCCCGTGCCCAAGAAGAACAGACTGCCGAGCAACGCTTCCAGCGTTTGCACGAGCTCCGTGATAGCGCGGATCTGGTAGTTCAGGCGCGCTTCGGGCGCCATCAATGCAAGCACCAACACGCCCCCGCACAGCAGCAAGCCCACGCCAACACGCAGCGGAAGGTTGGGCTCCCGCAGGGTGGCGGTGCGGCGGATGGTCACACTCGCGATGCCCAGCAACTCCTTCGCGACGCCGGCCAAGCTCGCTTTCGGGAAGCGCTCCTGGATGCGAAGCTCGAGCTGTTCGATGGTCAGCACGATCTTGTTTTCGTCGAGCTTCTCGTACACCGGACCGCCTCGACCATTTCGTAGGCGGGCACCCTTTGGAATACAAGCGCCGAAGCACAGTTGGAAATTGCGCGATCTGGTGCAACACTAGGGGTTGGATGGTGCGACGCCGACAGGCATTGGTCTTGCTAGGCCCGGCGATGCTGCTGGCATGCGCCGGGCAGTCCGAAGAAGGCGTTATGCCGCAAGGGAGCAAAGACGCCGGACCGGATTCACCCACGGTCATTTCCGATTCGGGGGTCTTCCCTTCGACGGATGGTGGTCCGTGCAAACAAGGCGCCGTTGGCGCGTGTTACTCAGGCTTGCCTTCGCACCAAAACGTCGGCGAGTGCAAAGACGGCACCACGACCTGCGAGGGCGGCAAGTGGGGCCCCTGCGTCGGCGATACCCTGCCGGGCGTCGAGGTCTGCAACGAAAAGGACGACGACTGCGACGGGATCACCGACGAGACCTGCGCCTGCGTGGATGGCAAGTCGCGTCCCTGCTACTCCGGGCCCGCGGGCACCGAAGGCAATGGGCCCTGCGCGGGCGGAACCCAGAACTGTACCGGCGGCAGCTGGGAGACGCTGTGCATTGGAGAAGTCACTCCCGGCTCCGAAAGCTGCAACGGCATCGATGACGACTGCGACGGCACCAAGGACGACGGAAACCCCGGCGGCGGCGCCAAGTGCAGCACGGGCCAGCCCGGAGTGTGCAGCGCGGGCAGCATGACTTGCACTTCTGGCAAGCTCTCTTGCGAGCCGCTCACGCCAGCGTCTGGCGAGAAATGCAACCTGCTCGACGACGACTGCGACGACAGTTGCGACGAAGGTGCGGGCTGTCGGGTCGGCGTGCACCGATCCTGGAGTGGCAGCGTTGGCGCGCACCTCTATACGACCAATCTGGGCGAGGCCCAGTCCGGGGGCTACACCCTCGAGTTCCAGAACTTCTACTACCTGTACAGCGCGAGCCAGCCGGGCATGGCGAAGTTCTACCGCTGCATCAAAACCAACGGTAAACCGTTCTACACTACGTCGAGCGCCTGCGAGGGGGGCGGAACCAACCACAGCACCCTGGGCTACATCGGCAGCGCATCAACGGGTTGTGACTCGACGCCGCTGTATCGCCTCTACGCCAGCAGCAGCGGAAACCACTTCTACACGCCCTCGACCAGTGAACGGGACTACGCGGTCACCATTGGCTACAAATACGAATCCATCGCCGGCTACGTGTGGAAGCAGCCCTGAGCGCAGGCCTCCAAGATCCCGCGAGATTCCCCCGCGGCTTGCCTTTGCTCCGCAGCGCGTGAAAAGGTGATGGCTCGTTGCGACATTGCCGCGGGCTCCGGCCTGCACCCGTCGCCTCGAGCCCACAGTGCAGCGCCTCGAGTGCCGGGCGTATCTAAGGATATTGCGCCGGCACGCTTCTCGCAAAACGCAAAACGCGAAACGCAAAAGAGGCTCGCACACCTACTGAGGAGAGAAGAACATGGAAGAGATGATTGAGGGACTCATTGCAAAAACCGGTATCAGCAAGGAGCAGGCGGAGAAGGTCGTCGCATTCTTGAAGGAGAACGCCACCAAAGTTCCGGGTTGGCTCGGCAGCACGGATGTGGGCCAGAGCATCAAGGACAAGCTGCCCGGCGGCTTGGGCGGCATGCTCGGCGGCTGAGAGCCGAGTCCGATCACTCTAGGGCACCTGCGCGCCACCGAGCGCCGGGTGCCTTTGCTTTGTCTGTGGCGTTAGAAGCGAACACCGATCAGCAAATCCGCCGTGGGGTACGCGCCCGCGAAGTCTTGGTCTTCGCTTGCGGCGCTCAGATTCGCTGCATGGGATTGCACGCCCAAGCCAGCTCGCAAGTTGACGGCGCTGCCAAGGGCAAAGGCGTAGCCCAACGTCGCGCGCACGCCCCATGCGATGCCTTCTGGGGTCTCTCCGCTGTCGAGCTCCGCTTGTGCGTGATCCAATCGGAAGCTCGACGAAAAATAAGGACCGTGGGGCGCCGGCTCCGCCAAGAACACGAACGCGCGCACCTCCCCGCCGAAGCCGAAGACGTGATCGCTTACGTACCAAGGTCGGTAGTAGTGCGCACTCAGGTTGAGGGCGACTTTCTCTCCCAAGATACGCTCGTAGCCAAGGCCGATCACCCCAAGGCCCAAGTCGGCGTAGATGCCGTTTTGCGCAGCGGAGTCGGAGGTCGCCGATTCATCGGCAGCGGTCGCCGATTCATCGGCAGCGGCGCGCTCCGGGTATGCGATCAGCACAGCAGCGAGCAACACCGCCGACGTCGTTTGAAGAGTGCCAGAGCGTGCAAGGCCCGCGGCGAAGGCGCGCCCGCAACCAGAGCTTTCAATGCTGTGCATTGCTGACCACTACCACGACTCTCGATACTTCAGCAGATCCGCGGCAGTTGCTCGCCGTTGAGCATATCCAGGATCCGCGTCGTGCTGAGGGCGGAGCGGAGCGTCACGCGCCCATGCCCGGACTTGCCGACCAGTCCCAGCAGTGCGGCGTCGGCGCCGGCAGGATCGCGTCGTAGGATCGCAAGGGCGCGGTCCGCTTGATCTGCGGGCACGAAGGCGACGAAGCGTCCCTCGTTGGCGACGTAGAGGGGGTCGAGCCCGAAAATCTCACATGCTGCAGCCACGTCGGCGCGCACGGGGACCGCACACTCTTCAATCTGTATGTCGCAGTGTGCGGCCTGAGCGATCTCAACCAGAGCACTGACCACGCCACCGCGGGTGCAGTCGCGCAAGCAGTGCACGTCAATTCCGTCTTCGAGCATGCCAAGCACCATGCCAGCGAGAGGCGCGCAGTCACTTTCGATTTCGCTCTCGAAGGCAAGCCCTTCACGCACTGCCATGATCGCCATGCCGTGGCGCCCAATGTCGCCACTGAGCAGTACGGCGTCGCCAGGGCGCACGCTGGACGGCAGGATGGACCTCTCGTGTTCAATGCTACCGACGCCGGTCGTGTTGATGAAAATCTGATCACCCTTGCCGCGATCAACCACCTTGGTGTCCCCGGTCACGATCTGCACGCCGGCGCGAGCAGCCGCTGTGCGTATCGACTCCACGACGCGTTCCAAGGTTGCGATCGGCGTTCCCTCTTCGAGTACCAGACCGACGCTCAAGTAGCGGGGCCGCGCGCCGCACATGGCAACGTCGTTCGCCGTGCCATACACGGCCAGCTTGCCGATATCGCCCCCCGGAAAGAACATGGGACGGACCACATAGGAATCCGTAGACATGGCAATGCGCGCGGTGCCCAAGTCGAGAACAGCACCGTCGTGGCGGGCGGCCAGATGCGGGTTGTCAAAAGCGGGCACGATTAGGCGTTCCAGCAGGCGGTTCATCGCGCGACCGCCGCCACCGTGCGCGAGACCAATACGCTCTTGGTCGTCGATGGGAACCGGGCACTTGAGATTGAAGTCGTCACTGCTGGTCACGGCGTTGCCTCACTCTGGTGGCGCTTGTATTGGTAGTAGGCGGCGCAGGCCCCTTCGGTGGACACCATGGTTGCACCCAAGGGCGTTTCGGGTGTGCACCGCCCGCCAAAGGCGGGGCATTGGGTCGGCTTCTTCACGCCCTGCAGCACAAGCCCGCTGAGACAGTCCGCGCACTCTTCAGCTCGGATTTCTCCAACGTCGAAGCGCTGCTCGGCATCGAAAGACGCAAAAGACGGAGCAACGCGATAGCCGCTGTTCGGGATGATGCCGATACCGCGCCAGGCGCGATCGGTGACCTCAAAGACCTGCTCGATCAAGGCGCGCCCTTCAAGAGATCCCTCGCGACGCACGACGCGACTGTATTGGTTTTCCACCGCATGGCGCCCCTGCTCCAGTTGCTGCACGCAGAGCGAGATCCCCTGCAGTATGTCGACAGGCTCGAAACCCGTTACGACGATGGGCGTGCGGAAGCGCCGACACAAATCAAAGTACTCTTCGTAACCCATCACCGTGCACACGTGTCCGGCCGCAAGAAAACCCTGAACGCGGTTCTCCTTCGACGAGAGAATCGCCTCGATGGCTGGCGGTACCCGCACGTGGGATACCAACAGAGAGAAGTTCTTCAATCCCGCACGCTGCGCCTGCACCACGGCCAGGGCGTTGGCTGGAGCGGTGGTCTCGAAGCCCACGGCAAAGAACACAACCTGCCGCTCCGGGTTTTCCAGAGCCACTTTTAAAGCGTCCAGGGGGGAGTACAAAATGCGCACATCACCGCCTCGTGCTTTGACGGAGAAGAGGTCGGCGTGGCTCCCGGGCACCCGCAACATGTCGCCGAATGAGCAGAAGATCACGTCTGGGCGCGCGGCGATGGCCAGGGCCTTGTCGATCAATTCCAGGGGCGTCACGCACACTGGGCAACCCGGGCCGTGCACGAGCTCGACCGTCCGCGGCAAGAGCTCGTCGAGTCCAAAGCGCACGATGGAATGCGTCTGCCCGCCGCACACCTCCATGATCGTCCAGGGCCGCGTAGCCATGCCTGCGATCCCCGCCGCGATCTTGCGTACGCGATCCGGATCCCGATACTCGTCCACGTACTTCACTCGGCCTCCTTGGCCGCGGCCGTCAACTCGCCGATGTACGCCAGATCATCGAGTTGGCGCTGGGCCTCGGCTTCATCGAGCTTCGAGAGGGCCAAGCCCACGTGCACGAGCACCCAATCACCCGCTTGCGCTTCGGGCACGCAAGCCAGGCTGATCTCTTTGACGATGCCAGAAAAGCTCACGCGCCCGCTGCGCAGGATCGGGTCATCGCCCTTCACTTCCAGGATCTGTCCAGGCACACCCAGGCACATGAATCAGTCTTCAACTTTCTGGCCGCGCATGGCGGCCGCGAGCTGGCCCAATGCAATTCCACCGTCGTTGGGCGGAATGCGATGATGCGTCAGCACCGAAAAGCCGGCACCGCGTAGAAGTGCTGCGCTGCGCTCCAGCAGGCGCCGGTTTTGGAAGCACCCGCCGCTGAGCGCGACTTGCGAAAGGCCCGCTGCATAGGCAGCATCCACGATGGCGCGACTGACAGCCTCGTGAAACAGCGCGGCGAGCTCGGCTCGGTTGCGACCAGAGGCCTGCTCCGCGAGCAAATGCCGCAGCAGCGCCCGGGGGTCCAGTTCCCAGGTTCCGTCGTCGGCGAAGGCGCCGTCGATGGGAACTTCGGACCCGACCGCGACGCGCGCGGCTAGGTGTTCGAGCCGCATCGCGGCCTGGCCTTCGAAGCTTGCGTGTGTGCACAGGCCCAGGAGCGCGGACACACCATCAAACAGCCGACCCATGCTTGAGGTGAGCGGGGTATGGACTCGGCGCGCCAACGCCGCCTCGAATAGCCGCGCCTGAGCCGGGGGCAGAGGGTTGAGTTCGCGCCACAGGCGCTGCTCGCGGGCCAAGTCTCCGAAAAGCTCATACAAAAGGCTCAGCCCCGTACGCCACGGCTCCCGCACGGCGGCGTCGCCGCCTGGCAAGGGAAAAGAACGTAGGTGTCCGAAGCGTTGGAACCCACCGGGGTTGACCGCGTCATCGATGCGCAAAAACTCTCCACCCCAGATCGTTCCGTCGCTGCCCAGGCCCGTCCCGTCAAAAGCGACGCCCAGAAGTGGCCCCTCCACGCCGTTGTCCAACATGCAGGCACGCACGTGGGCATGATGGTGCTGCACGTGACGGTGTGACAGTCCGCTGCGCTCTGCGTGTCGAGTCGACGCGTAGTCGGGATGCGCGTCGCTGACCACGCGCTTGGGTGTGGTGGCGTAGAGCCGTGGCAGGTCCTGCGTGGCGCGCTCGAACGACACCAATGCGCCCTCGGTTTCCAAATCGCCGACGTGCTGACTCACTAGCGCCATGCTGCCCACGCTCACCGCGACTGTATTCTTGAGCTGTGCGCCCACCGCCAGCCAGTCCCCAGCGCAGTCATTCGGCAGCGCAAAGGGCATGGGCGCATAGCCACGCGCGCGACGCAGCATCAGTACGCCCTCGCTGGTGACGCGGGCGATGGAGTCGTCGAGAGGGCGCGTGATGGGACGGTCATGCATCAGAAACACATCTGCAATGGACCCCAAACGCTGCAGTGCCTCGCCCTCGTCGATGCAAATCGGTTCGTCGCTGAGGTTGCCGCTCGTCGCTACGACAGAAGCCCCCACGGCCTGCAGCAACAGGTGGTGCAGTGGAGTGGTCGGCAACATGTAACCCAAAGAGCGAGAATCCGGCGCGACGTTGTCAGCAACCCGACGCAGGCTCCCCCGTTCGAGCAGTACGATGGGTGCCTGGGGGCTGCTCAAGAGTTCCGCTTCCGCTCGGGAGACTTTACAGTCGCGGCGGATGGTCCATAGGTCCGGCGCCATCAACGCAAAGGGCTTTTCTTCGCGCAACTTGCGTCGCCGCAAACGCTGCACGGCATCCGCATCCGAAGCGAGCGCCATCAGGTGGAATCCGCCCAGGCCCTTGACCGCAACGATGGCGCCTTGGGTGATGGCGCGAGCCGTCTGCAGCAATGCGGCGTCGCCCTGGGCGACTTCTGTCCCAGCGTGGTCCCAAAGCGCCAGCTGCGGGCCGCATGCCGGGCAAGCGTTCGGCTGGGCGTGGAAGCGACGGTCGCGAGGGTCTTCGTATTCGCGCAGGCACTCCGTGCACATCGTAAAGCCGCGCATGGTGGTGTGCGGCCGGTCGTAGGGCAGCGTCTCGAGAATGCTGAAACGCGGACCACAATAGGTGCAGTTCGTGAACGGATAGCGATAGCGACGGTTGTCCGGCGAGCGCGTGTCGTGCAGGCACGCATCGCACGTTGCCAGGTCCGGAAGCACGAGAACGGTACGCTCGCCGCTTTGCTCGCTTTCGCTGATCGCAAAGCCGGTGAGGCCCGTTGGCTCCAGCCAGTGTCGTTCAACGCTCTGGATCACGGCGATGCTCGGCCGCTCCGCTTCCAGGCGCCGTGCAAAACTCTCCAGGGCGTCTGGGTCACCTTCTACTTCCGCGACTACTCCGCGGGGCCCGTTCTGCACCCACCCGGACAGACCCATCTCGTCCGCCAAACGAAAGACGAACGGGCGAAAACCGACGCCTTGCACTGCCCCTTGCACGCGCAGATGCAAGCGTCGTAGACGCGTATCGGGTCCAGCGAGAGTCACTTTTTCATCCCGGGTTTGCTCCCTGAAGGTCCGCGGCCGCGACGCTCTTTGGACGCTGGCGTGTCAGTTCCGAGAGCCATGCTTCCAGTCCCTCACCGCTTCGCGAAGACAGCGGAAGGAGACGCGGCCGCGGCATCACCTTCGCCAAAGCTTCCGAGATCCCGAGCACCGACACCTCGGGCAGCACGGGCAATAGGTCCGTCTTGGTCAGCACCACCAAATCCGCTCGGCGAAACATCACTGGGTACTTCAGAGGTTTGTCGTCGCCCTCGGTGACCGAAAGCGCCACCACGTTCAGATGCTGGCCCAGATCATAGATGGCGGGGCACACCAGATTGCCGACGTTCTCGATGAAGAAGAAGTCGACGTCTTTCATCGGCAGGTCATGCAGTGCGTTGTGGATCATGCGCGCGTCTAGGTGGCATGCGGATCCGGTCGTTATCGTCCCAGAGGGAATGCCCGCAGCGCGGAGCCGTGTCGCGTCGTTGTCTGTTGCCAGGTCTCCGCTCACGGCGGCGAGTTGGTAGCGGTCGCCAAACGCCCGCGCCGTGGCCTCGAGCAACGCAGTCTTTCCGGAGCCCGGGGAACCCATCAAGTTGATGGCGAACACCCCGGAGCGGTCGAAGTGCTCGCGATTGTGCAGAGCCCGGTGGTCGTTGTCCGCCAGAATGCGATCGTGAACCTCGACCGGTACGAGTTCGGTGTCTCCGCAGCCGCAAGTATCACACATGACTGACCTCCATTTCGATACGCTCCAATAGAATTTCGTCCCCGGACATCAGGCGCGCGGGCGTCGAGCAGTCCGGGCAGCACAGCGGCGCGTCGTCCGCGATGCCGCGGGCGCAGCTGGGGCACTGCCAACGGGCAGACACGTGGTTCACCGACAACTCCGCCTTCTCGCAGATGGTGTGCTCGCGAAAGGTCTCGTAGGCAGTCACGAGTAGCTCGGGATCGACCCCCGCCAGTTCGCCAATGCTGACCCAGACGCGGCTCACGGACGAGGCACCACGCTCCGCGGCCTCGGCGCGTACGCGCTCGATCAGCGCCCCGACGATGGAGTACTCGTGCATCACATCACCGTCCACCCAGGGCGCCAACCAGACGGGCGACGCGCGGCGCGCTGCTTTGGTCAGGCCGCGTATGCGCGTGTTCGCCCCTGGGTTCGAAAGGGTGGCCAAGCGCCGCCGCCTCCTCGACCACCCGCTTTACGAGCACCGGGATGGCTCGCAGGACTTCGGGGCTGAGACCAAGCCCAAGCTCGGTGTTTTCAGGCACGACTCCGATCAGGCGGATCTCTGGGGGCAAGTGCCCCCGCAGCAGCGCTCCGGTGAGTAGGTCTGCAACGCCAATTTGATGAGGGGACAAGCGCTTCATGGACGCATTAGCCACGGCGTCTCCACGGATCGAAAGGACGGTGCCCACTGGCTCGGACGCGGCCAGTGCATCCACCAAGATGACACGCTCGGCGTTTTCAAGGTGCGGCAAGAGCGATAGCCCGAGCGTGCCGCCATCGAGCAGCAGTACACCTTCCGGCGCAACGAAGTCGCGTTCCAACTGTTCAACGGCGACGACGCCGGCGCCGTCGTCCCCGCATAGCAAGTTGCCCAGGCCGAGTATCAAGAGAGCGCATCTGGCGTCACTCACGTCCACCCACCTCATCGTAGCGGCGTTGGGCCGCTCGCTCCTGTTCGGCTTCGTGCTTCAGCAGCCATTTGTTACCGGAGAAGATCGAGTCGATCACGCCATTCTTCTCCGTCACGGCCATCAAGATGGCGCTGTATAGGTGGTGGACGAAAAAGCCGATCAGCAGCCACATGACGACGTGATGAATGAAGCGCGCCATTTGCGCGCCTCCGAAAACCGCTAGCAAGAACGAGAAGTGCGCAAAAGGAGAGTCTACGTGGGCGCTGGCTGCGTACAGCCCGAGCCCAGTGGCGATCATGGTCAGGTACAGACCGAACACGGCCACGTAGGACGCGCCCGCCACCGGATTGTGCCCCACGACAGCGGGGGGCCGCGGGCGCAAGAACGTATAGAATAGAACCGTGCCAATGAATTGCTTGCGACGCACTCGGGTAACGGGCACGAAGTTCCACCAGCGCGCGTGGCGCGGCCCCGTGAACATCCAAACGATGCGCGCCAAGACCGACAGCGAAAACACGATCGCGCCGTAGTTGTGGATCGTGCGGATGGTGCCCATCACGAAGTGCTCCCCGGCGGGCCCGGAAACGATGAGATACGGGCGCCCAAGGTAGATGCCAGTGATCGACAGCAGCAGCAACGAGAGCGCGATGAACCAGTGCGTCGCACGCACGACGACATCCCACACGTAAACCTGTTCACGAGGCTCAACGACTGGGTCGGTCGCCAGCTGCGGCGCGGTGCTGGGATCGGCGGTGGTCATTGCACCCTCACCTTGACCACTTCACCACCTTGCGCATCGACCACGTGCACCGCGCACGCCATGCACGGGTCGAAGGAGTGCACGGTGCGAAGGATTTCCAGCGGCTTTTCCGGATCCGCCACCGGCGTGCCGACCAGCGCCGCTTCGTAAGGTCCCGGCGCGCTCTTGGCATCTCGCGGCCCTGCGTTCCACGTGCTCGGGACAACGCATTGGTAGTTCGCGATGGCACCATCCACGATGTGCACCCAGTGCCCAAGTGCTCCCCGGGGCGCCTCGTGGAAGCCGGCACCCATGCTGTCTTTGGGCCAGCTCGCGGGCTCCCACTTGGAGTTGTCGTGGGTGCGCACGTCACCGCGCGCCATGTTCTCGGCGAGGGCATCCACCCAAGTGCTCATGTGCTCCGCCAGCAGCTGGGTTTCGATGGCGCGTGCCGCGATACGACCCAAGGTAGAGAACAAGGCTTCGGGTCCCACACCCAGATGCTTCAACACCACGCCGACCAACTCCCGCGCGCGTCCGTGTCCGCGACCGTAGGCCACCAACATGCGGGCGAGCGGGCCCACTTCCATGGGCTGATCGTCGTAGCGCGGCGACTTCAGCCAGCTGTACTTCGCCGCGGTATCCAGGTGTTCGTAGGGCGGCTTGGGCCCCGTGTACTTGGGGTTGGTTTCCCCCGCAGAGGGGTGCAGGGACTTTGCGTCGCCGCCGCCGTATTCGTACCAAGAATGCGTGACGTATTCGCTGACCTTGGCCGCGTCGAAGTTCTCGATCTTGCTCAGGTTCTTGTTTCGAATCACGCCGGACGGAAAGTAGAGCTTGGGTCGGTCTGAATCGTCTTCGGGGTACTCCCCGTAAACCAGGTAGTTGCCGACGCCTGCGCCGTGCCCCGCCCACTCCTTGTAGAAGCCTGCCACGGCCAGAACGTCCGGGATGTAGACCTGCTTCACGAAGGTGAGCGCCTTGGCGATCGATGTCTGCAGTTGGGCGATGGTGCCGGCGTTCAGCGACGCCTGCTGATCCGGATCCACCGGCGTCGCCATGCCGCCGACCAAGAAGCTCTGAAGGTGTGGGTTCTTGCCGCCAAGCGTGGCGTGCAGTCGAATGAACTCGCGCTGAAAGTCGAGCGCTTCTAGGTAGTGCGCGACAGCCATCAGGTTGGCCTCGGGCGGGAGCTTGTACGCTTCGTGCCCCCAATACGCGTTCGCGAAGGGGCCGAGCTGGCCGCGGTCGACGAAGGTCTTCAGGCGGGCGTGCACACCGACAAAGTACTTGGTGCTGGACAGCGGCCAGTCGGAGATGGACTGCGCAAGCTCGGAGGTCTTCGCCGGATCCGCGGAAAGTGCGGAGACGATGTCCACCCAATCCAAGGCATGCAGATGATAGAAGTGGACCACATGATCCTGGACCATCTGAGTGGCCATGATCAGGTTTCGCAGCAATCGCGCATTGGGGGGTGGTTTGGCGCCAATGGCGTTTTCCACCGCGCGGATGGACGCGATGGCATGCACCGTCGTGCACACCCCGCAGATCCGTTGCGTAAACGCCCAGGCGTCGCGTGGGTCACGACCCCGCAGGATCAACTCGACGCCTCGGAACATCGTGGACGACGACCACGCTTCTTTAACCTGGCCCTCGTCGACCTCTGCCTCGATGCGCAGATGTCCTTCGATACGGGTGACCGGGTCCACTACGATGCGTGTCACTTGTCACCTCCTGAGTCGGGTACTGGCGTTGAACGCGGCGCTTCCGGCAAGTCACTGGTGGCGTCGTCGTCCCGGGCGCGGCTGTCTGTTTCCTTCGTATCGGCTGAAGCGGCGGCAGACTGCTTCTCCGCTTTGGCCGGCGCCCGAGGCTTCGCTGCCGCCCGCGCAGCGCGCCGTTCCCGCGCCAGACGGGTGGCGCTGATGACGCCATGCGCGCCAAAGGTGGTCGCCACGGCAGCCGTCGCCAGGAGCCCGATGTCGTCGACGCGATCGCCTACGCCGAAGCCGGGGATCCCGGGCAGGTGCGTGTAAAACGGCGTCATGCGATCCCAGAAAGCCGGTTCGGCGCAGCCAATACAGGGATGGCCACACCCGATGGGCCAGTTGGTGGCTTCGTTCCAGCGCACCACCGGGCAGTTCTGATACGTGACGGGGCCTTTGCAGCCCATCTTGTACAAGCAGTAGCCAACGCGATGCGCTTCGTCGCCCCATTGCTCGACGTACTGACCTGCGTCGAAGTGCGCTCGTCGCTCGCAGTTGTCGTGGATGCTCTTGCCGTAGGCAAAGAGCGGCCGACGCAGTCCGTCGACGGGTGGCCAACGCTTGAACGCCAGGTAGTAGACCAACAGCGCCGTCAGGTTCTCGACGTTGGCAGGACACGCGGACAGGTTGATCAGATTCTTGGCTTTGGGAACTGCTTCCGAGACGCCGAGGGCGCCCGTGGGGTTCGGGGCAGCGGCGGGCAAGCCGCCAAAGGCGGCGCAGGTGCCAATCGCGACCGTCGCTGCTGCGTTCTCACAGACTTCCCGGGCGATCTGCAGAGCGGACCGGCCACCGATGGTGCAATAGATGCCGCCGTCCTTGGCCGGGATCGAGCCCTCGACGACGGCGATGTATTGGCCCTTCTTCTCCTTGATGGTGGACGCGAGCGCCGCTTCGGCTTGGTGCCCGGCCGCCGCCATGATCGTCTCGTGATAGTCGACGCTGATCGTGTCCAAGATCACTTCCGCGACCGTGGGCCGACTTGCGCGCAAGAACGACTCGCTGTTGCCGGCGCAGTCTTGGAACTCCAGCCACACCAGCGACGGCTTCAGTGTCTTTTCGACCGCGGCCGCCATTTCCTGCGCTGCGGCAGAAGGCAAGGCGAAGTAGGTGGCGACCGTGGCGCAGAAGCCGACGAAGTCGCGCCGGGACAGCCCCCTCTCGAGGAGCGCCTCGTTGAGCCAATCGGTGCGTTTTGTCATTGACGACCCCGTTTCGGTCACTTTTCGTGCATCGGGCGTGCCGACGTCGAAAGTCTTCGGGATCCCCCCGGGATCTCACGGACAAAGGCTTGCCCAGGGTAGGTTTACGCATCGCGCAAAGCGCAAGGCTTGCCGGCGGGCAACCGTGCGACGCGACGGCTGCGCGAAGGCCCGGAGTGGTCAAAAGGACTAGTCGCGGCGCAGCCGCATGCGTGCGGCTTCTTCGTGTTCCTGCTCAGCCAGCTGTTCGTCGATGTGATCGATGGTCGCGGACAGCTCTGGCAGCACGACGTTTTCCAGGGCACGCGCGCGCCGCTCCGTGCGCCGATACTCCTGTAGCAATCGCTCCAGATTCCCGCTTGCCAAAGCGAGAGTGAGCTCGGTGCGCAGCAAGCGCTCGAAAGCGTCCGCCGCGCCGCGAGACTCGGGCGAAGGATTGCAGGCGATCGCAGTCGGTGCGCTTACGTCCAACTCACCCTCCGCGCGCTGGAGGCAAACACCCAGAAAGCTGTCTTGGTGGTATCGCATCGCAGCCAGAGACGCACTCCGGGGCGGCAGCGCAGCTAGCTCGCGGGTGCCATGCCGGGCCACCGCGTGCGCCAATGCGTGGCGCGCGGCAGAATGCGCCGCCTGATACGCCCTGCGCGCATCAGCGTAGCGCTGCAGCCAACGCAGCATTTCCCCGGCCAGCAGCATGCGCTTTTGGTCCAAGAAGGTATGCCCTTCCTGAGTGAAGCGGCGCTCGTCCTGAAGTTCGAGCAGGACGGAGCGGGTCGCCACGGCGTCTGCACGCAGTTGGGCCATCTCAGCTTACCGCGCCCTCGGTCAGAGCCACGTCCGGGACGTGCTTTTCCAGCTGTGCCCGGCTCAGGCGTCGCAGCTCGCGCCGCGGCAACGTGCGCAGCAAGTCCCAGCCCATGCGGAGGCTCTCTTCCAGACTGCGTGGACCGTCTTGATGCAGGAGTTTGCGCTCGAACGCGTCACCGAACTCCAAATAGACTCGGTCGGACGCCGGCAGGCCCTCGGTACCCACGACACTCGCGAGCGTTCGCACCTCGTTAGCGCGCGCGTAGGATGCATACAGCTGCTGCGCCAACCCGGGGTGGTCCGGATGCGTCTTGCCTTGACCGATCCCGTCTTTCATCAGTCGCGACAGACTGGGCAGCACACGCACTGGTGGATAGGTTTCTTGCCGATCCAAGTTCTTGTCGAGCACGATCTGCCCTTCGGTGATGTACCCAGTCAGGTCAGCGATGGGATGACTGATGTCCGACGCGGGCATCGTCAGAGCGACCAACTGCGTCAGGCTTCCTGGCAGGCCTTCCACGACTCCAGCGCGTTCGTAAAGGATTGCGAGATCGGAGTACATGTATCCGGGGTAGCCCTTGCGACTCGGGATCTCTCCATGGCTGGCCGAAACTTCTCGCAAAGCCTCGCAGTAATTCGTCATGTCGGTCATCAAGACCAACACATGGCGGCCTTCTTCGAATGCCAGGTACTCTGCAGCCGTCAGGGCGAAGCGTGGCGTTAGCAGGCGCTGAGTGCTCGACTCGCTCGCCAGGTTGAGGAACAACGCGGTATGTTCCGCGGCGCCGCTCACCTGCATCGCGCGTCGGAACGCTTCCGCGGTATCGAAGGAGACTCCGATCCCGACGAACACCAGTGCGAAGTCCCCTTCGGCGTCGCCCAACAGGCGCGCGCGTTGGGCGATTTCAGTCATCATGCGATCGTGGGGTAAACCGGCCGCCGAGAAAATGGGTAGCTTCTGACCGCGCACCAAGCTGTTCAGCAAGTCGATGCAGGTGAACCCCGTCTCGATAAACTCGAAGGGTTTGATGCGGCGAGCCGGGTTGATGGGCAACCCTTCGATGCGAAAGGATCGCTCGACTACGACCGGCGGCCCGGCGTCGATGGGCTGCCCTACTCCGTTGAAGACACGCCCCAAGAGCCCCGGTCCGACGCCAAAGTGCAGGGAGCTGCCGTGTAGGCGTACTCGGGTCTCCGGCAGACTCAGGCCCGTCGTCGACTCCAGCACTTCGATCACCATGACATCATCGTCCAGTGTGGCCACTCGACCTAGACGGCTACGTCCGTCACTTCCAAACACCTCCACGGACTCGTTGAGTCCCACCGCTACGTTCCGCTTCAGAAACAGCAGCGGCCCCTCGATGCGGGTGGCAGCTCCGCTGACGGAAACCTCAGCTCGCACGTGCCACCTCGTTTCCCAGCCGGGCAAACGCTTCGTCCAATTCACGCCCCAGCGCCTCCAAGCCGTCGAGGTCCTCACCGAGCTCTTCACTCATGCGCTGGAGCTTCGCCAGCACTTCCAGCTCCGCCACGGCGGAAAGCGCCACGCCAGCGTCCAAAGCCTCCGCCGCCAGTTCACTGAATCGCACGATGAGCCGCAGCATCACCGCTTGGCGCTTGGGACTGCAATGCGCGTCAACTGGAGAGAGTGCCGACTGGCGTAGGAATCCGTCGTTGATCAGATCGGCAGCCAACAGCACGAGTTGTTGGCGTTCTGGCAGTGCGTCTTTGCCGATGATCCGTGCCATGCGCACGAGCCGCGCCTGCTCCTCTAGAAGTGCAAGCAGTCGTCTGCGGTCCTCGGTCCAACGCCCACTGCCCTCCGCCTCCCACCAGTCGCGAAGCGACCCAACGTCTTCGGAGTAGGAGGCCAAAGGATGGATCGCGGGATACATGCGCGCGTGGGCCCGTTCCGGGTCGAGGCTCCACATGCACCGCACGTAGCGCTCGGTGTGCTTGGTGACGGGTTCGGAGAAGTCTCCACCGGGTGGACTGACTGCACCGATGAGCGTCAGAGAACCTTCCAGTCCGTCGAGGGTTTCGACGCGGCCGGCACGCTCATAAAACTCCGCCAGGCGGCTGCTCAAGTACGCTGGGTAGCCGCCTTCCGCAGGCAGCTCTCCAAGGCGGCCGGAGATCTCCCGCAAGGCTTCTGCCCAACGACTGGTCGAGTCGGCCATCAACGCAACGTGCAGGCCTTGATCACGGAAGTACTCCGCGACCGTCACTCCAGTATTGATGCTGGCCTCGCGCGCCGCCACGGGCATATTGGATGTGTTGGCGATGATCACCGTACGCTCGAGCAAGCGCCGACCTGTCCGAGGGTCATCGAGCTCCGGCAGTTCCTGCAGGACTTCGGCCATCTCGTTGCCGCGCTCGCCGCAGCCCACATACACGACCACGTCGGCGTTGCACCATTTCGCCAGCGTTTGCTGCAACACGGTCTTGCCGGTGCCGAAGCCCCCGGGCAGTGCTGCACGCCCGCCGCGCGCAACCGGAAACAGGGTGTCCAGAATGCGTTGGCCGGTCAAAAGCGGTCTGTCCGGCGGGAGTCTGCGTCGCACCGGGCGCGGCATGCGCACCGGCCAGCGCTGCGTCAGTCCAACCTCGTGCTGCACGCCGTCCCGCGTCTCGATGCGACACAGCACGCTGCCTGCATCCGCCTCGCCCGCGACGCGCATTTCGCGGACGGTTCCGGATACCCCGGGCGGCAGCAGCACACTTTGTTCGCGCGCTCCAGCCCGGCGAACGCTTCCGAGACGTGCGCCACCTACCAAGCTGTCCGACACGCTGGAAAGCGGCGTGAACGAAACCTGAAGGTCGATGGCGGTCCGCATGCCGGGTTGCACGCGCGCCTGCGTCGTGACCAACGGGCGCAGCAGCCCATCGAAGATCCGACCCAACAAATGCGGCCCAAGAGTTGCCGACAGCGGCGCTCCCGTGCCCTCCACACTGGCGCCCGGCCGCAGCCCTGTGGTGTCCTCATACACCTGCACCACGATATGGTCCTGATGGATCTGAATGACTTCGCCCAGCAACTTGCGGTCGCCAACCAGCACGGCTTCGTAGACCTGAAACGGATCGACCGTCCGCCCGCGTAGCACCGGCCCGCTGATCCACTGCAACACGGCGCGATTCACGGCGCGACTCCTCCGGCGCCTGCGCGCCGCCGTAGCTCGAGCAACAACCGACCCTGAACGGACGTCTTCATCGCAAGCAAACCCGTCACGCTGCCGTCGACTAACGCGCCGCTGGCGGAAACCCGCAGCCCGGCGACCAGGGCCTCGCTGCAGACCAGCCGCGGCGGCGCACCGCTCGCTCGCGCAGTTTCGGCGGCGATCTCTTTCAGCTCTTCGGGCCCCAGCTGTGGATGTTCTACCAGCCATTGGCCCTTGGGAAGCACCCTGGCCGCATCTTCGATCAAGCGACGGACCCACTGCTTGCGCTGCTCGGGGCTCTCCCAGCGCCGCGCAAGCTCGCTTGCAATCGATTCCCATGCTCTCGAGAGCAACGTGCGCGCAATCTCATGGGAAGTGGCTCGCTCCTCCGCCGCGAGCTCCGCTCGGACGTGGTGGACACGCTGCTGCATGGAAGCGCGTGCCTCAGCGGCAGCCCGAGCGACGTGGACCCTTGCCTCACGGCGCGCTGCCTTTCTCAGCTCCGCCGCGCTCCGTTGCGCATCGCTGTGCAATTGTGCGCAGCGCACCTGGCAGTCGCGCTCCACGAGGTCGAGGAAGCGCGGCACGGAATCTCGGTCGCCGTCCGCACGCCCACTCATGACACCATGCCCAACTGCCGCTGGACGGCGGCGCCCAGATCCGGAGCCGCGGCCTCTGAAGCCATCGAGTCGACGACCAAGACACTGCAGTTCAGCGTACGCTGCGTCTGTGCTTGCGCGCCCCGCGGCAGGTGCTTCGCGAGCTCAGCAGTGATCAGCACCAGCCGGGACTCCCGGCAAGCTTCTTGAAACACCGCCGGCAGTTGCGCCAGAGAGGGAGACAGCACGCGAGCGCCGGCCAAACGATAGCCACTGCCCGTCAAAGCGTCACCGATGAAGATGGGAGGTTCTTGGGTCATCCGAGCTTGTTGAGGATCAGAATCGAAACGATCAAGCCATAGATGGCGATGCCCTCGGCCAGACCCACCAGCACCAACACGCGCCCGAAGAGCTCGGGCTTTTCCGCGAGGGCGCCGACGCTTGCGCTTCCGACGCGCGCAACCGCCAGCGCCGCGGCCACCGATGAAATGCTCGTGGCCGCCGCGGCCGCGACGTAGCCCCAGCGCAACACAGAGGGGTCGTTGACGAGGGTGGCGGGTGCTGCGTCCGCGGCCAGGGCCGGCGTTCCCCATAGGAGCACGGTGCAGACAATGCTCAGTACGGAAACGACGGCGAGCCAGAACCAAGCAGAAGAACGCATCATTTTCGCTACTCCTTGCCCCCGGGGGCGGGGGCCGGTGGTGTCAGTGCCGGTGGTGTTAGGGGTTGGAAGGCACGCCCTTCCCCACGCAAGAACCGTGCGAAGAACTCGAAGAGCACGAGGCGGGTCGTCTGAATCGAGACCACCAAGCCTTCCAGCGCGACGGTAAAGGCATTGCCGACCACCAGCACGAGCGTTGCGGCAAGGGCTCCGCCCGCGGCATGGGACAGTCCCTCGATAGCGGAGCACAAACCTGCGTGCGCCAACGCGAAGGCACCGACCCGCGCGAAGGACACCGTGTTTACGAGCAGCTGGAGCACCCGCTCGATCAGATGCCCGGCTGCTGCAGCAGCGCTCTTCAAGCGGTGCTTTGGTGCGGCGACCCCGCTGCCAACCAGATGCCAGGCGACGCCGAAAATTGCTACGAATCCGGCGCGCCCATCCACCGCCATGCCCACCACGCCCAGGTAAATCACGAGGACCGCCGCGTCGACGCTCAGCCAGCGAGACAGCCCGCCCCGCCAGCGCGCTTCGAAGGCGCTGAGCAGCAGACCCACGAGCAAGATCGCCGAGCCGCCCACGACCGAAACGGCCAGAAGTGGAAGCGGCGCGGAAAGCGGGTGCACCCAGAGCGGCGCGATCACCCTTTCAGAGGCAAACACGCTGCCAAACAGCACCCCAAACACGATGGCCATCGCACCGCCGGAAATCAAAAGGGCCGTTGCGGGAAAGCGCTTGCGCAGTATCAGGCCGAGCAATACCAGCACGGCGCCCTGACCCACGTCGCCGAACATGAAACCGAATAGCAGCGGTGCCAACACCGCGAGCACGGGGCTGGGATCCGGTTCATAGCGCGCTGGAGTGCCAAGCAATCCTGGAAAAGTCTCGAAGGGTTTGACCCACTTCGGGTTGTTCAAGACCACGGGCGGCTCCCTACTGGGCCCGGGCGAAGGAAAGTCCAGGATCGTGGGAACGCCCACGGCGTCGAGCGCCGCGTCGAGCAGCGCGCCACTCTGATCTTTGGTCCAGCCGGTGATCACTGCGAAGTGCCGCGTATGAGGCAGCGCCGGTACGCTGTCAGCGAACCAGCGCAGCCGCCGCAAGTCACACAGCGCAGCTGCAAGTTCGTGGCGCACGTGGCTCGCATGCAATGCTGCCCAAACGCCTTCGAGCAATCCCTCGATGGCCGTCAGACGTTCCTTCAGTGCTTGCCGCGCGCCACGCGGCGGCACCCAGTCAGGGATGGCCACCCTGCGTGCCTTGGCTGACGCAAGTACCTGCTCGACGTCTGCCGCATCACTGCGTTTGCCAACTACGACGAAGAAAGCGTGTTCTTCCCCCACCCAGCGTCGCACCAACGGCCGGGCCGGCAGCGCGGCATCCATCGCGGCCGTCCGCGACATGACGAACAGATGCGCGCTCAGGGTCGGCCCCGCATCACGCAGTTGTGCGAGGTCCAAGTCCTCCGCACCCGGCACGTCGCACAGCTCGGCGAGGAGTTCGAGTTCCGCACGTTCCTGCTCTAGCTGCTGCAACGCTTCTATTTGCGGTGCAGCGTCGGCGCTCCAGGCCGCGACGCTTGCCAACGCGCGTTTCGCCACCGCGGCTGGAGCTGCAGGCGGCCCGCTCGACGGCACTTCCTGTTCGGGCCAGTACGGATGAAAGCGCCGCGCAAGCTGCTCGTACTCGCGCAGCGCCTCCTGGACGTCGCTACCCCGTGCATAGGCCCCGAGTTCGGTCTCCGCTTCGATCTGCACCATACCCGTGCGCGCAAGCGCTTCCGTAACTCGACTCACGTCGTTGCGATCCGTGAGCACTTGAAACCAACGCGCGGGGACTGGTCTCAGACCCATGCGACCTCGCTTTGCACGTCAGCGAATAGCAGCCGCCGCAGGAGCGCACCGCGCAGCCGCTCCAAGTCGAAAAACGCCAGCGCCAAGTAGCAGAAAGCCGCCACCGGCTGCTCGGCCTGCGCACGAAAGCGACGCGCGGTGTCACGTTCGAGAGCAGCGCGCAGCCGCCAGCCATCTTCGCTCGGCGGCGCGGCCGCCATGCGCAGCCGGTGCCGCAATATTTCCTCGATGAAAGCGTCGACTTCCGCGCGTTCGCGGGCTCGCATCGACGGCAAAACGGCCCGCAATTCCTCCAGGGCGCCAAGGCGAAACTCCGCTGGCTCCGTCCAGCGCGCAAGCAGCTCGAATACCGGAGTCCACACGGCGGGATACCAAGTGGCAACTTCCAAAACGTGGACCGCGAACGCGCGACGCAACGCGGAGTCGACGGCGTCCGCGTCGGAGTCGCCATGAATGGCCGACAACCATGGGCGCAGTTCGCTGGCGCGCGCCGCCTCAAGGAAGTGCGCCCAAGAGCCACTGGCGTGAAGCCGCCGCCAAGTGCGTTCCTGCGGCCGCGCGCCCAGGCGCGCCTGGACGCGTGTCTGGCCATAGGCAAAGTCTACGCGGCTCACGTGCCCTCCTGCGTGTCGGCGTTGCCCAGCAGCCAATCCACGACGTCACCGACCGCCGCACCGAGTAGTGCTTCGTCGGCGAGACTGCGCTGCGAGGCACGCTGCCGATCCGCGAACTCTTCCCGAAGCACGGCAATCTGTTCTTCCGCGAGCGAAAGGCCGCGCTCGTGAACGCGACGGGCGCGCGCATCCGCCCGCTTCGCGATCCGCCGCGCGTCCGCACGCGCGGCGGCGACGACGCCCTCGGCCATCCGGGACGCTTCGGCCACTTGCTGCTCCGCGTCGCGTTCGGCTTCGAGTACCGCGTCAATGCTGGGGCTCCCCCCCGGCTGGGCCATGATCCCCACGGATGCAGCAACCTCCATGCCACCATTGCCGCACCGTTCTCCCTATGAATCCGCGTAACTGCTGCGCGCCACCCATCGCCGTCGGCAACAATTGCGACAGGCGCGTGGGTCCTTTGCACGCCGGGACGGTCCCCCTCGCCTAGCCTCCTGGGTGCTTTCGGTGCGCCGTGGCGGCGAGCACCCTCGGCGCGTTGCTGCCCAGTGGGGCGTGACAGGCCCCGCGCTGAAGGGCGAAACTCATCGCTTTCGCCGCCGCGAAGGGAAACCTCGCCAAATGCCTTTACGTCTCCAGGTGAGTCGCCCACAATTCGCCAGATCGTGAAAGCGAAGCCACTGCACAGAGAATGAACCCCTGAGCGGATCCGGCGGCGCCGGGTCACGACATCTGCGGTGATCTTCCGATAGGCGCGTTCGCTGAAGGCGGCCGGGAAGAAGGCCGAATGGAGCGAACATGTCGAAGCAATACCTTGAGCTAGTTAAAGAGCTCACCCAAAATGTAGTCCGTGAACACGCGGTCGCCGTGGACAAGACCGGCGAATTCCCCAAAGCATCTATAGACGCCTTTCTAGCATCGCCACTGGCAGGCTTGCTCAACGGCACGGCAGTCGGCGGCATGGGTCTCGGCCTGCGACAGGCGACGAAGGTGGTGGAGCAGATCGCTCAATACTGCGGCTCGACAGCGATGATCGTGACGATGCACTACGCAGGCGCCACGGTGATCGAAAAACTCGGTACAGAGAACGCACGCAGAGACATCGCCACCGGCAAGCATCTGAGCACGCTGGCCTTCTCAGAGCGCGGCTCGCGCAGCCATTTCTGGGTGTCCAATTGCACGGCGGAGAAACACCCCAAGGGCATCAAGCTCAACGGCGAAAAAGGCTGGGTCACCTCCTCGGGTCACGCAACGGCATTTGTGTGGTCGAGCAAACCCGTCGATGGCGACGAACTCTCCACCCTGTGGTTGGTGCCGCGAGAGAGCGCCGGCCTGCTCCCCTCCACAGAAGCGTTCGATGGCATCGGCCTGCGCGGCAACGATTCGCGTCCTGTCACGGCCAAGGACGTGATCATTCCCGATGACAACCGGCTCGGCGAGCATGGCGACGGCTTCAAGATCATGCTCGAGGTGGTGTTGCCCAGCTTCAATGCGCTGATCGCATCGGTAGCGGTGGGCATCATGGAAGCGGCAACCACAGCCACGGCGGCCCACGCTGCCGGAACCAAGCTGGAGCACCTGAGCTCACCGCTCTGCGAGCTGCCGACCATACGTGCCTACATCGCCCGCATGCGCTGCAAAACCGACATGGCTCGCGCGCTGCTCCTGGACACGGTCAGCGCGCTGGAGGTTGGACGTGAAGACGCTGTACTGCGCGTGCTGCAAAGCAAGGCCGTGTGTGGAGAAGCCGCAACCGAAGTCACCGATCTGGCCATGCGCGTTTGCGGCGGCGCTGCGTTCCGCAAGGACGTCGGCGTCGATCGGCATTTCCGGGACGCGCGCGCGGGCACGGTCATGGCGCCGACAACGGATCAGCTCTACGACTTCATCGGCAAGGCCGCTTGCGGCATGGACGTATTCTAATCGGAGGCGTGACCAGGATGACCAGCAAGACACTGATCTTGGGCGCCGTCGCCTACGACCCGAAGGTCGTCACCATTTGGGACGGGTTCAAAGCGTACTTCGCGGAGCGTGGTCTCGACTTCGACTACGTGCTGTATTCCAACTACGAGCGCCAAGTGCGCGGGCACTTCGAAGCGCAGTACCAAGTGGCCTGGAACTCGCCACTGGCCTGGCTGCAGGCCGAGCGCGTGGCACGGGAGCGGGGCCGGGTGGCGCGCGCCGTCGCCATGCGCGACACCGACCAAGACCTGACCAGCGTCGTCATCGTCAAAACCGACGGAGGCATCAACGCCATCGAAGACCTGAAGGGAAAGACCGTGGGCGTCGGCGCGGCAGATTCCCCGCAGGCCACGCTGATCCCACTGCTGCACTTGGCGGAGGCAGGGCTGGAACCCGGCCGCGACTTCGAAGTCAAGCGCTTCGACAAGCTGCTCGGCAAGCACGGCGATCACATTGGAGGCGAACGCGACGCGGCAAAGGCGCTGTTCGCCGGCGAAGTGGATGCGTGCTGCATGATCGACGGCAATCACCTGCTTTTCACCCGGGAAGGCACGCTGCCGGCGAACGGCACCCGGGTGCTGGCGCAGACGGCGAAGTACGATCACTGCAACTTCACGGTCCTGGACGACGCGCCGACGGATTTGATCGAGCAGTTCGTGACGCTGCTGCTGGCCATGTCCTACGACGACGCGGAGGTGCGACCACTGCTCGACCTCGAAGGCCTCAAGCAGTGGAAGCCCGGTCGCGTCCTTGGCTACGCGTCTTTGGAGCGTGCGGTGGCGCGTTTCGACACGCTGGCGCCGTTCCTTGCGGAGCTGGGCATCCGCTAGCGGCTCATGCTCAAGCTAGATCTGGACGATCTGAGCTTTGCCGAGGGAGGCCACGTGCTCTTGCGGCACGCGCTGCGTAGCGTCGATGTGGGACAGGTCGTGGCAGTACACGGCGCTGCTCCTGCCCTGTCTGTGCATGTCGCGGCGTGGTGCCGCGGCGAAGGGCACAGCCTGGTAACGGCCGACGGCGAGTCCGCAGCCGAAAAAGACGCCGTCGTGACGATACGACGTGGATCCGCGGAAAGCGCGCGCTGGAGTGACGCCGAACGCGCGGGCACCCCTTCCCTGGACGGGGTCGTCGAACGCCCCAAAGCGAGCTGGGGTCTCGCCGCGCGTGGCGCCAGCGTGGAACGTGGCGGCGCAGCGTTCGACTTTCGCCTGAACGAAAAGCGCGTGCTGTGGGCCGACGATGCCGCGCGTCTGTACCAACAGGCTGTCGCCGCGCAATGGGATCCACAAAGCGCCATCGACTGGAACGCGCCCTGCGACCTGCCCGCGGAAGTGGAAGACGCCGTGGTGCAGGTCATGACGTACCTGATCGAAAACGAAACTGCCGCGTTGCTGGTGCCGGCGCGGTTCCTTTCGCAGCTGCATCCGCACTTCCGCGAGGTCATGCAGCTGCTAGCGGTGCAAACCGCCGACGAAGCCCGGCACATCGAGGTCTTCACGCGACGCGCGCTGCTCAAGCGTGACCTGCTCGGGCTCTCCACCGTCGGCGGGCAGGCGTCCCTGAAGACCTTGGTCGACGAGCCTGATTTTGCGCTGTCTTCCCTGTTACTGAGCGTGCTGGGCGAGGGCAGCTTCTTGAGTCTGCTCTGGTTCTTGAACACGCACGGGCCAGATCCGATCACGCGGCAGATCGCACAGTTGGCGGCCCAGGACGAAGCGCGCCACGTTGCATTCGGCATGGCGCACCTCGAGCACCAGCTCGCTGCAGACCCGTCGCTGCTAGAACGCATGCGCAGCGCGATCCAACGCCGCCACGACGCGCTTTCGTCAACAGCTGGCCTCAACGATCTCGTCTATGACGCACTGATCGTGTTGGCGGCCGGCGCGTGGACTCCTGCCGCCATTCGCACCGGCTTCCAGCGCGTTGCCGACTTAGTCCAAGACATGCATTCCGGGCGCACCCGCCGCTTGCTGCGCCTGGGGTTTTCGGACGCCGAGGCGGACGAGCTGTCCGCGCTCCACACCAAGAACTTCATGTAGGTAGCCGCGACTCGCTCTTCTCAACTAGAGGGCCGAGCCAACGCCACCGCGTCCGGACTCGATCTAAGCGACCTCGGCGAGCGCCTCCTCTAACAGGGAAAGCACGCCCAGGTGCCGCGCACGCAGCCGATCGGCGGCGCATTCATTGCGGAGACGCGCCCCTTGCCGCCGGGACCGTTCTGTAAAAGGCTGCGCGCAGTTTTTCCAGCCGCCGCGACCAGGGCGGCCCGTAATCCGCCGCAACGCGGCCCAGACCCACGAGGAAGATGCGATGACGATTCGACGAGTAGGCGTGATTGGCGCCGGTGTGATGGGCAGCGGCATCGCCGCACACATGGCCAACGCGAGCGTGGAGGTCGTGTTGCTCGACATCGTGCCGCCCAAGCTCTCGGACGCGGAGAAGAAGGACCCGCGGAAGCGCAACGCCTTCGCCGAAGGCGGCCTGCAGAACGCCCTCAAGTCCAAGCCCGCGGCGTTCTTTCACAAGAGCCGAGCGGAGTTGATCACGACCGGCAATCTGGAAGACGACTTCGACCTGCTCAAAGGCTGCGACCTGGTGATCGAGGCCATCATCGAGCGCTTGGACATCAAGCAGAACTTGTTCGCGCGCCTGGAGAAGGTGCTGCCGGCGCATACCGTGGTCGCGTCCAATACCTCCGGCCTACGCATCAAGGACATGCTCGACGGGCGCAGCGCCGCCTTCAAGAAGAACTTCCTGGTGATGCACTTCTTCAACCCCGTGCGCTACATGAAGCTGCTGGAGTTGGTCGCGGGTCCGGAGACTGACAAGGGCGTGCTCACGAGCATCGAACGCTTTGGTCGGGAAACGCTGGGCAAGGGCATCGTCTACGCCAAGGACACGCCGAACTTCGTGGGCAACCGCATCGGCACCCACGCCATGCTGTTCGGCATCCAGCAGATGATTGCCGACGAACTTTCGCCGGAAGACCTAGACGCCATCACTGGGCTACCCATGGCGCATCCGAAGAGCGCCAGCTTCCGCACTGCGGACATGGTTGGCCTGGACACCGTCGTGCACGTGGCCGACAACTGCTACTCGGCGCTCACGGAGGATCCGGAGCGCGAAGTTTTCAAACTGCCGGAGTACATCCGCGGCATGGTCAAGGCCGGTCTGCTCGGCAACAAGAGCAAGCAGGGCTTTTACAAGAAGACCAAGGCCGGCATCGAGACCTTCGACCCGTACAAGCAAGCCTACCGGGACAAGGCCGGCAACGCCGAGATCAAGAGCAAGTGCAAAGAGATCGGCGGCATCGAAGATCCCGCCGCGCGGGTGAAGAAGCTGTTCGAGGACAAGGGGCCCGCTGGAACCTTTGCCTGGAAGCTGACGGCACGCGCGCTCTTGTACTCAGCCAAGATGATTGGGGAGATCACCGACAGCATCACCGCCATCGATGACGCCATGTGCTGGGGCTACAACTGGGAGCTTGGGCCGTTCCAGAGTTGGGACGCCATGGGCTTTGCCGCCGTGCTCGAGCGCATGGAAAAGGACGGCCTCCAGGTCCCCGACAGCATCAAGAAGATGAAAGCCGCCGGGGCGACCGCGTTCTACAAAGACGGCAAGGTGTTCGAGCTGGCCAAGGGTGAGTACGTCACGCAAAAGACGGACCCTCGCAACCAAACGGTGCGAAGCGTGCGCAACGGACCGAAGCCCGTGCTGGAAAACGGCAGCGCCGAGGCCTGGGACTTCGGCGACGGCGTGCTGGGCGTCACCTACAAGAGCAAGATGAACAGCATCGATCCCGACGTGATCCAGATGCTGCACGATGCTGTGGCGCGCGCCGAAAAGGACTTCCGCGCGATAGTCGTCGCCAACGAAGGCGATCACTTCTCCGTGGGCGCCAACCTCTTCGGCGTCGTGGTGGCCGCGCAACAGAAGCAGTGGGACGAGCTGAGCAAGATGGTCAGCGCGCTGCAGAATGCGACGCAGGTCATGAAGTACGCCAAGGTCCCGGTCGTGGCTGCGCCTTATGGCATGGCGGTCGGCGGCGGTCTGGAAGTGTGCCTAGGCGCCGACGCGATCCAAGCAGCGGCCGAGACGTACGCCGGTTTGGTCGAAGTTGGCGTGGGCCTGGTGCCCGCGGGCGGCGGCTGCACCAACCTGGTGTGGCGTTCACTAGAAGGCATTCCCGAAGGCGCCGACATCATCGTGCAATCCCTGGTCGGGCAGGTGTTCAAGAACATTGCGACGGCCAACGTGGCCACCAGCGCCATGATGGCCCAAGAGCTCGGCTACTTCCGCAAGAGCGACGGCATCAGCTTCGACAAGGCGCGCCTCGTCACCGAAGCCAAAGCCCGCGCCATCGGCCTGGCCGAAGCTGGCTACCACCCGCCCGCGCCCCGCAGTCACAAGCTGCCCGGCGAAAGCGGCATCGCCACCCTGGGCATGCTCGTCGACAGCATGATCGCCGGCGGTTTCGCCACGGAGTACGACGGCTTCATCGCCCGAAAACTCGCCGGCATCCTCTGCGGTGGACCGGGCGGCGCAGCAAAGCAGGTCACCGAGCAGGACATGTTCGATCTGGAGCGCGAAGTGTTCCTGAGCCTGTGCGGCGAGCAGAAAACGCTGGACCGCATGCAGCACATGCTCATGAACAATAAGCCACTGCGGAACTGATTCGCCGCGCCGCGCTTTATTCTTGTTCTGGAAGCCACCGCGTAACTGGGCGCGACTGCAGGCGCTTTGCGGCGCTGGGCCGTAAGGCACGAGCCGTACGCTCGCGGCAGCCGCGCATGGGCCACGTCGTGTTGCCCGTCCGCTCTGCGGCGGCCCGACGCGGGAAAGAACCGCCCAGCTCGATCTTGGGGAGGCTCGGGAACGCAACAGCGTTTGGCGCCGTCATGGCACTTGAAGTACCAAGGGGGCTGGTCGTGCGTGACGCCCTGGAGATTCTCGACGAACCCTTGTCGTCAGGGTACTTGGCCATTGTCACTGGAGGCAGGACGTCAGGACGGCACTTCTTCACGTTCTGTGAAACATCGAACCACTGACATACCGAGCCCGGAGTACACGCCGGCGCAAACGCACAGCAGTTCCGAGCGTGAGCGCCCTAGAATGAACCTTCGAGAAGCATGCGACCGGGCACGACTCGCAGCTTCGCAGAGGTCGACGCACTGCCGCGCGCGCTCGCCGGACCAAGGACTAGCCTCGAGTTCGTGAATCCCAGGACGAACAGAGATGCGCCGGCAAGTTGTGCGACCCCATCTGCAGCTAGTGCCCAGCCCGGAACTTCGGTTCCGCCCCACAACGTTATCCAGGGACCTGCGGCTGGCAGAACGAGCCAGCCGGTGTCATTCTCGAACCCGCGTCGGGCTCCAACCACGACAGCGGCGCCGTACGCGACGCCAAACAGCAATGCCCCGCCATGAACGGCGCGCCAGTCGGCCACAGAAACGCGCGTCTCAGCCGGCTTCGGATCAGAACTGGCAACGGCCGTTGTTTCACTTTTGAGCGTCGCGACGCTCGCGGTCGGCCAGGCAACCCATGCCGTGGCAAGTGCGGCAACAGCCCGTCTGGACCACGCTTGCCTCATTAAAGACACAGGAGCGCGTTGGCTGCGTGGCGCGAGCATCAAGTCGACAATCCGCTAGAGCAACGCTCCGCCGCACTCGGCGAGCACCAACGTGGCGCTCGCGGGGCATTCGGGTGCGCTGAACTGGTGCGCGCTAGCGGAGGCGTTTGCGCAGGTGCAAACGACCGGGCCACCCTGGCCGCCCTCGCAATTCGCCGCGACCTCACCGCAAAGCATGGTGCATGTGGTGTTTGAACCGCTGGATGTCCCGCCGCCGGTGCAGCCCTTGCTACCGAGTGCGCAAACTCGATAGTCGACCGCCAAATCCGAGCCCCCTTGCACCGCCGGCGTGCCCGCGTCACAGGCAACGTCGTTGACCACAAGGCACTGAAGCCAGCCGTCGAACAAGGGAAGACAGTCGGCAGCCAACGCGACGTCGAGTTGCTTCATGTAGCCCGCCACACACGTCGCTTGATCCGGATCGGGCTCGCAGGGCAATCCGGTCAGATGAACGCACAAATCTCCGATCAGCTGCTCCGTTTGTCGTCGAGAACTCGCGTCCGCTCCATCGTCCGAGCTGCATCCAATCACCAATTGCGAACCCACTGAAGCCAACGCCAGCGCGAGCACACCACGTCTCATTTGGCTTCTTTGCCTCCGGTTCCAAACCCGTCTTGCGGCCCGTTGTCCTCTTGATCCGCCGCCAGTTGACCGGTGCCCAGCAGTACAGCTCCGCTGCCGCTGTACTCCCTTTCGTTCGATGGCGCGGGCAGAAATCTGGGGTCAAGGCCCCCGGGGCCTCCAGCCGTGCCTGCAGATTGCTCGCCCCGTTCCCCGGCGGCGGCGCCACCGGGCTGCCACGAGAGCGCCAGTGCCGCTACTGCGCCGACGGTGATGATGCACGCGGTACGTTTCCTACGATTTGCTTTTGGCATTTGTCCCTCCTACAGGTCCCATTGGTGGTAGTAGTAGCATCGACCAGTTGCGCTGACCGACGTGCCCTGTTGGGACTTCGATTGTGCGTACCAAATGTATCGACCGCTGGACTGTTCAAGAACCGGGTACACGCGCACCGCCTCGCCACCGCCCCGAAACCTTCCCTTTATGGTTGTAAAAAAGCAGAACGCGTCGTCCGTGTACACGTTTAGGTTCAGGGTGTAGTTTCCGTACACCGAGAATGGCACGCCCGTATAGTGAGCGAGCTTGCCGCCGGAAGGTGTTCCAACAAAGAGCGAGTGTGCGGTAGCCTGGATCCAAGGGTATGGATCATTGTGTTGGCAGTCATTCGCCACCACTTGCGAGGAAGTCCACGGGCTTGATGACAGGACCGATTGGACATACTCGCCCGTGCCCTCGGTCCGTCCGGGTCCAGGCCAGGACTGGAGAACAGTGGCGGCATCACCCCACCATGCGTTGGTGACCTGGTGATCGCAATTGTACAGCCCAGAAATCGCAATGGCACCGAAACCGCCGGACACCCACCTCACATCGTTGTTGCCGTCCCCGCTGAAGCAACTCAACGGTGCGCACCTGGCCTCCCCGATTGCACCAGAACTCTCCGCGCGTAGGTGCCAATACCCGTCCGATTGCGGCTGGACGTAGACGCCGGCCGGAGTGCCATTGTCGCCGTCAAAGTCGCCCGAGGCCTTCGACAGCCAGCAGAAGTGTGTGGAGGTCGGACGTATCGGCTGGTCCCACACGCCGTTGGCCCATGCATAAACCTGAAGAGTCTGCGCACAGGGACCCAGCGCCTGCCGCGCCACCTGGGTGTGCTCGGAATCCTCACGCTGAACCGTGCATGCGACACCGCACAGGATCAGTACTGGGAGCGCAAAGAGCGCCGCCTTGGCTGCTTGGCTGCTTGGCTGCTTGGCTGCTTGGCTGCTTGGCTGCTTGGCTGCTTGGCTGCTTGGCATGTGTCCTCCCCGAGATGCAACGCAATGAATCCTTGCGTCGGAGAATACTGCGCCGATCGGTGGCAACGCGCAAGGTGGTTTTCGTTGCGCAACGCGGCTCCAATTGAGCAGAATCTGCACAACTGATCGTTTTGACTTTGTGTTTCGCGCAGTTGCACGCCAGAGGTGACACGCCCCCGCGCTCCGACCGCATGACGAATCGCGGTCGCACGGAGCGGCGCGGTCGGTTCCGCTGCGGCGACGTTTTGCGCCTTGCCTCCCCCTGGCGCGCGAGCCCGCGGCGCAGTGACGCGCAGTGTGTTGTGCACGTCGCACCAACGCTTGCGCCGCGGGCGCAGCCCGCCTTTGGGGGAGGCAAGCCGACGGGCGCGAAAGCGCCCGGAGGCGGGTGGGGGCAACCAAATCATCGCCCGAAAACTCGCCGGCATCCTCTGCGGCGGACCAGGCGGCGCAGCAAAGCAGGTCACCGAGCAGGACATGTTCGATCTGGAGCGCGAAGTGTTCCTGAGCCTGTGCGGCGAGCAGAAAACGCTGGACCGCATGCAGCACATGCTCATGAACAATAAGCCACTGCGGAACTAGGGCGGAAGCCTTCCGGACATGACGGCTGCCCGGGCGCTGACGCTTGCCGCGTTGCTCATCGCGGCAATGCAAGCGTCGTGCAAGGAGGACGCCCCATCGCAGAGCAACGCTGTCACGACCTGCGCGTCGGGTCTGGAATCGCCTTGCGTCCGGGAGTGCAAAGCTGGCATCGACAAGTCCTGTGACGCGCTCAGCGCGATGTATCTCCAAGGCAAAGGCGTCCCGCGTAGTCTGGAGAAGTCCACTGCGCTGAATAAGTCACTCTGTGAAGGCGGGCGCCACAAGTTCTGCGCGTCTTTCGCGTTCGCATTACACGAAGGATCAGGAATCGCAGCGGACCGGGCCCGCGCGCGGAAACTCTTCGCCGATCACTGCAAGGACGATCCCGTCGGTTGCGGTGAGTTCGGCAGCTTGTACTTGGGCGGACGCGGAGTCGCCAAGGATCTCGAGATGGGCTGCTTTCTCGCCGGGCTGGCGTGCAAAGAACGCGACGCGCAGTCGTGCAAGGAGTTCCGAGGCTATTGTGTCGCCGCACCGGAGGCTGGAGTTCGGTAGCTGCGACGCGCCGTGCCTCCCCCTGGCGCGCGAGCGCGGGCTGCACAGTTCGCGTCGCGCCGTACGCGTGACCATGCGTTGTTCACATCGATTTCACGCATGCTGACGAACACCGCGCAGCCCGCGCGCAGCCCGCCTTTGGGGGAGGCAAGCCGACGGGCGCGAAAGCGCCCGGAGGCGGGTGGGGGCAACCAAATCATCGCCCGAAAACTCGCCGGCATCCTCTGCGGCGGACCAGGCGGCGCAGCAAAGCAGGTCACCGAGCAGGACATGTTCGATCTGGAGCGCGAAGTGTTCCTGAGCCTGTGCGGCGAGCAGAAAACGCTGGACCGCATGCAGCATATGCTGATGAATAATAAGCCGCTGCGGAACTAACGCGCGCCAGTAGTCGCTGGCTGGGCCAATTGGATTTCTGGAGCCACGCTGTAACTTGGCGCGACTGCAGGCGCTGCACGTCCCTGGGCCGCCGTGCCGAGCGCGCAGCGGAGCGGCAGCCGCGCGTGGGCCACGGTGCAACGGTCACCCGACGGAGTACGCGAATCCAAACCTGACCGGCAAACTCCAGGTGGTGGATGGCATCGGGCTCTGGCGCTGGTAGATTGCGACGGCGAAGTTTAAAATCATGGGTCGTCGCAGAACATCCGGTTGCCAACATCCCCTGCCGAACCTGCGGTGCCAGCCGAGCCGTCCGTGCCCGCGCTTCCCGCTGCTCCTGAGTCGGGCTCGCGTTTGCCATCGTCCTTGGCGCATGCCACTACGGAGAGATGAGCGACCAGTGGGGCGAACAAGAGCAGATACGTCCGGGCGTTGCCGCCTACTCGCAGAACAGTCAACCCAACCGCACACATCACACGCTCATGTTGCGACCCACGCGACACGGTAGCGAGGCAACGTAACGCTGCCGGCTCGACGGATCCTGCGGCGCGGGAAAACAGGCCTCAGGTGACGATGGCGAACGCTAGCATGACGGCGGCGGCGATCGTCAACGCTCCGTTCGGGGTGCCCGCGCTTTCGTCAAAGGCGCTCAGGTCCAGGTCGACGGCGTGCCCGCGGCGGCTTGCGCTCTCAGGGTTGACGTCCTCGATATGCAGGACCTTGCCAACACCCACGCCCGCGGCACTGGCATAGACCTGCGCCTTGTCCCGGGCCGCAGCTACCGCCCCCCGGCGGGCTTCGGCACGCAGTTCTTTGAGCTTGCTGGTCTCGAAGCGCACGTTCTGGATCGAGTGTGCCCCGGCGCCGACGATGCCCACGACGATGCTCTCCAAGTTGTCGAGTGAACGCACCGTGACGGAAAAACCGACCTTGGCGCGGTGGCCGATGACTTTCATGTCTACGCCATAGCCTGTCGTGGCGAGTTGCAGCGTCGTTCGCGTGGTCTGCACGTCCGCGCTTGCGACGCCGGCAGTGCTCAGAAACTTTCGCACCTGCTCCACCGCGCTGCGAGTTGCCGCGAACGCTTCCGCCGGCTGCGCGTCTACGCGGTCCACGTCGAAAACGACCAGCGCCAGATCCGGATCCGCTCGCAGTAGGTATGAGCCGTACACATTGATAGATCCCGGATTGCGAATGGATTGCGTCACGTTCATCGTTTTCACCTGAGCTGGAGTTGCTGCGCGCTTGTCCGCGCGCCGGGCTGGCCGGAAGCGGCGCCCGCGGTCGAGATTAGCGCACCGGTGCCAAGCAGGGGCGCGACCACCTAGCAAACGTCCCAAGTGGCGGCGCGGACCTGGTTTGCGGTGTCACTCGCTTGCGCCGGTTGCCAAGCCCACTCGTCCACGGCGGTACTCCATCGTTTCACAAGGCGTGGTGGACGGGATCCGAGATGGGGGGGCGGCGAGGCGAGTCCGCCAGGGTGCGTATACCGGCCGTGGAGGCGTCACGCGCCGTCGCGCGTGGGACCCGAATTTCGTCCATCGCCTAGCTCGCCAATGAACACCAATACTGCAGCTCGTCGGGTCTATCCGGCAACGTGCGATAGATCAATCCAGTAAACCCGTGGTTCAAGCTGGGGCGCTCCATCACGCGTCCGTCGAACTGGAACAGCTGACGTGAACTGTCACCCGCATGGCTCGTCACGCCGACGCGCAAAGAGTCACCTTCCTGCTCATGCACTTCGTAGTGAGCGTCCACGACAAACGGTCCAAGCACGGTCTTCTTGTGCACGCCCGGAGTTAACTCAAGCCTCCGCGTCTTCTGCGCCAGCGTTTTGGGATCTGATGGGTCTGCGAGCACAGTCGCGCGCCACATCACTTCACAGCGAATCGTCGGGCGGTCCGCCTTCGAGTACATAGCCGCTTTGCCCGGAGGCTTCGATTCGACCAAAGGCGCGGTCGGTTCCTCCGCCACGGGAAACTCCGATTCACCCGCAGAGTCCGCCGGGACCGACGCCTGCGCCGTTGCACTGCCTGGCGGCGCCGAGTCCGCCGCGCGCGCGCGCCCCATTCCATCCCCACCACAAGCAGCCAGCCCCATCGCCGCAATCACCATTGCACAGGACCCGAACGGCCCAATTGATGTTCTCATGCCGTCACAACGTGCCAACCGCCGCCGACTTACACGGCTCCGTCGTTCCGTGGGGACCGCGTCGCCTATCGTCTGAGCTCAAGCAAGTCGACTACTCCCGTGCGTTGGCGCCATGGTGCAAAGCCCTAACAGTCGTACTGGATCAGAACATAGAAGAACCGTTCATCGCACTTGTTCTGCACCACACACTCACTCAGGTCGCGCCCAATGGTTGACCAGGCTCGCTGAGATGTCAGATCACGGCACGCACCCTGTCGTGAAGCCACACGCCGTTTCCAGTTGGACCACTTGTGCGTCGCAGTAGCCACACTTGGCGTGTGCGCCTTTGGCGCCGCAGGCTAGCGCCGCCGCGCCGACGTCGACCATGCATTGGTAGGCAACATCCGACGCCTGCTTGCACCCAGCGCCTTTGGCCGCGAGCGCCGCGCAGAACACCGGGCACTCAGCCAAGTTGTTGGGCCCGCCGGAGCAGTTGAGCACGACGGCAAGCTTGCACATCCCAACGCACGGGCCATCTGGACCCGCTTCGCTCCCGCCATCCAGGCCGCCCGCACCCGCAGTGCCACTGTCCAAAGCGGCTTCACTTTCTGCGTCGGAGATCGATGCATCGGCGAGCCCTGCCGCGCCACCCGCACCGCTCGCACCGCTCGCACCGCTTGCACCACCCACCGCTCCCCCGCTGCCCGACGCACCGACGTCAGCACCTCCGTCGGTGCCGCTGTCGACGGCAGCACGGTCTTCGGAACTGGCGCCGCACCCAGCCACCACCCCACACAGGATCCCCGCCGCGAACCGCAAATCCGTAGTGTACCATCGCCCGCACATTGCCGCCTGTTCGCGCGTGCGTTGGGCAGATTCTACTTGGGCAGCACGAGCCCGTGCGTTCACGCCCGTTGGCTTCTTCGCGCAAGCCCGTTGGCGGGCAAACATTGCACTGAGCGTCCCGCCACATGCCGGGATGAGAGGCGACCGCAGGCACGCACCTTGCTTGACCTGTGAGACATCATGTCTAGAAGCGTGTATGCCGGTGCGCTGCTGCTGGCGATCGGGCTCGTCACCCCTCGTGCGGCTTTCGCCGAGCCCAGCGCCACTCCGGCCATCGCCCTCGAGCCCAGCGGCATCACTGGCTACGGCGGTGCTGAATTCAAGGTCACCTGGATTGCCGACCGCGTTGCCCTCCTGGGAGGTGGCCCGTTGTTCGTACTGATGATCGATCGACGGTTTGCTACCGGGATGTTCCTGAACGCCACCGAGGGCGACGCCGACGGCCTACAGCTCGCCTACGTCGGGCCGTTTGTTTCCTACGATCTAACGCCCGATGGCCCGCTGCACTTTTCATTGGAAGCGATCGGGCAGGTCGGTACCGCCATTAATGACACGCCCGCCGGAGCGCGTTCGCGTGCCACGCACTACGGCGTCGAACCACGCATCGCACTCGCGCTCGACGTCGAGCCCAGCGCGCGGGTTGCTTTGACAGCGAGCTATCGTTTCTCACGTCTCGACGGCGAGCTTCGCCCCATCGGCATCCGCGACACCAGCGGTCCCGTCCTGGGGCTACAGCTCCAAGAGGGGAACTTCCACGGAGGTACGTCGCATCGGAACTGGTCGCTGAGCGGCTGTTTCTCGACACGCATCTCGACGCTCGCCGGGGAACTCACCTATCTGGATGGCGGCGGGACACGAGTCATGTTTCACGACACCTGGGCCCTCGGCATTGGCGGCTACGTAACCAGAGATTGGTTTCGTTCGCGCCCGCAGCGGGTGTCCGGCGGATGGGGCGGCGTGACCGGGGAGTACCTGTTCCTTCCGGGTGCCTTGCTTCGGCCCTGGTCCGGTTTGCTCGTCGCGATGGGTGGGATCGGGAGGCGGACTCCCGAGGGCGACGAAGTGGCACCCCTCTTCGTCGTCGAGCCAACGATCGGGGCGCAGTTCGGGGTCACCGAGTTCCTGCGCGTGGCGGCGGGCGGTTCCTATCGACTCGCCGCGTGCTTCGAATGCCTCGCGGGTGAGAGCAGCCGCACCACGAGCGGCCCTTCGGGAGTCGTAGAACTGCGGTTCGGCGATTTCTGAGCGCGCCAAGTATCGACCCTGGCGGGTGATCTCCGCGCGCGTTGTTGGCGACAGTCGGTGGACATATGGTCGTCGGGGACGCCGTGCCGCGAAAATCGATCGGGCCGTGACAGAATTACTTGGCATGCAAGGCATGCATATCAATCTTTGCGCGAGCGTTGCCTCCCCCACGCGACCTTCTGCCCGTTTTCCCGCGAGGGTGACATGCCGCTTCGGGGCGCGCCAAATACGCGCCGAATAATCGAATTGTGAAATTGGCCGGCGGCGGTTGAGCAGATTCTGCTCAACCGGATGGGAGCGACCGCTGCCTGTGCGAGTGCCTCGCTCGCCTCGCCCGGCGCGTGCTACGCTCGGGCTGTCGGAGGCTCAATGCGCATGCGACGATGGATCTGGTTTTGCCTGCTTGGTTGTTACGCTGGATTGTTGACGAGCGCCTGTGGCGGCAGCTCCGATGGGGACGGTAGCGGTCCAGCGAAAGACGCGGGCGACGCGAGCCTCGTGATCGACGGCGGTGCATCCGACGTTTCCATCGACGTGGGCGGCTGCAAGAGCGTCGGCTCTGCATGCTTGGGGTTCTCTGAATGTTGTTCGGGCCATTGCAGCGCGGGCGTGTGCCAGGTCGCGATTGCCGATGCGGGGTGCTCGCCGCTGGGTGCGGCGTGCACGCCACTGTGTTGCAGCGGCGCGTGCGCCGGCGGCCTTTGCGTCAAGAGTGACGCCTCGGTCTGCAAACCCAATGGGGTGCCCTGCAGCGATGGATCGGAATGCTGCGACAGCGTGTGTGCTTCGGGGTACTGCGGAACTGTGGACGCCGGCCCCTGCAGATTGCCCGGCCAAAAATGCGGCGGTGTATTCCAGTGCTGTGCGGGGACATGTAGCGGCGGCTATTGTCCCCTTTCGGACGCTGCCTCCTGCATGGGGGTGGGGAGCTTCTGCTCCAAACCTGCACAGTGCTGCACGGGTTTCTGCGACGGCGTGTGCACCTACCCGGATGCGTCTGCGCCCAAGGACTCGGCGGCCTGCAAGAACATTGGCGATCCCTGTTTCGGCACCGAGTGTTGCTCTGGTTGGTGCATCGGCGGCTACTGCGGATACCCATGGGAGACCGGCGCATGCGCGACGGGAGGAGCCTCGTGCAACTATTGGTTCGATTGCTGTTCGGAAAAGTGCCAGGCAGGCAAGTGCGTCGGATCGGACCCACCGTGCAAGCCCGTCGGCAGCCCCTGCAACGGCTGGAAGGAGTGCTGCTCCAAGACGTGCCAATCCGGCAGCTGCGGCTCCGGCGCAGACTAGCGGCAGCAGCATGTCCGATCGCGCAACAAAGCTCGTTTTGGCATCGACGCTATTCGCAGCAGGCTGCGCTGGCACACGGTCGCGGGATGCCCAACGTCCGCCGTCTCCGGCAGCCCACGTCGGAACCACTAGCGAACAGTCCACGTCGACGGCTTCGACCGAATCCGCCGCGCCGCTCGTGTTCCACGACGATCGCGACGTCATGTCGAGCGCAGCGCGCATCGCTCGGACGGGCAATGCGCATGAACGCCGCATTGCCGCCACGCAGTTGGTAGCGATTGCGACGCGGCTCGGTTCCAAGCAGTGGCGCGACGGGCAACGTGCTGCTGTGGCCCGAGCGAATTTCCAGGCGGGCCTAGCGCCCACCCAAGAGCAGTTCGAAGTGCAGCTCGACATGTGGCAAACCCAACGGGTTGCTCAGATATGCGAAGCGATAGCGCTATTTCCATCCACCGAAACCACCGATTTCGGGTTTGCCTTGGCATCGGATACCGCACTGCCGGTTGCGCGCCGCCGGGTCGGTATCATTTTGCTCGACGCAGTGGTGACGCCTGCGCAGGCCGCCCTGGTCGCACGCAGAGAACAACTCAGAGCGGCCATCACAACCGAAGAGCACAGGCTAGCAACAGAGCCCAGCGCAGACGCGGCGCGAACCGTTGCCCAAATGCGACCCGGCTTCCGTCGCTGCTACAATGAACACCTTGCCAGCGGCTCGTTGGAAGAATTGAGGACCAAGCTGACACTTCGAGTTGCGCCCTCGGGCACGACCGAGAGCGCCGAGTTGAATCCGGCTCTCCCGGACGCCCTTGCCAAGTGCATCACAGACCACGCGCGTGCCGCTGGCTTTGCGCCCGTGGACTCCGCCAAGCCCCGTATCACCGTCGTACCCATCACCTTCGTTGCCGCGCAGTAGTGTGAGCTCTCAACTCGGCCGGAGCTTCTTCGAGTCGCTCAGGTTGGATGAGCAGAACGACAACGCCCGCACCGGGTGAACGCAGTCGACCCGGCTTGGATTCGCTGAGCCGTCGAAAACGCCGTCGTCGCGCCGGGCCGCAGGAAACCAGACGTTCGTCCAACGGGAATCCGTTCTTTTGTGGCCCTACGAGGAGCAAAGCCTCGGATGTCGATTTCTCAGAAATACTCCGCAACTGCCCGACGCTTCACGCCGACTTGGACCGCGCGGACCACATTGAACCGCAGGGAGAAACCAATGATCCAAGGAATCAAAGTTGTTTGCGGCCGCGCGGCGGTCGTCGTGATGATGGGCGCCGGAGTCGGGCTCCTCGGCTGCTCGAGTGAAGCATTTGAACCCGAGGGCGCAGGGGGCGCAAAGGCTGACGCAGGCGTCGGCGCGGGCGCAGGGGGCGAAGCCGGAATCGGCGCCGCAGGTAGCGCTGGTGATTCGGGCTCCGGCGGTGCAGACAGCGGGGCCGCGGGCGCTGGAGGCAGCGCGGGTTCGGCAGGCAGCTCAGGCAGCTCAGGCAGTGCGGGCAGCGCGGGCTCGACGGGTGGCTCGGAGAACGGAACCCAGTGCAGTGGCGGAAGTGCGTGCAAAAGCGGCAATTGCGTGGACGGGGTGTGCTGCAACACGAAGTGCGGCGCGGACTGCGAGAGTTGCGTCGCAACCGGATCGAAAGGTACGTGCACGCCGTTCGCTCAGGGCACGGATCCTGATGGCGAGTGTCTTGGAACCGGTGCGCCTGGTAGTGACTGCATCGGAAGCTGCGACGGCAAATCAGCGTGTTCTTTCCCCAGCGTCGCAAAAACCTGTGGCACCGCAGTGTGCACGGGCGCACAGAGTACGGGATACGCTTGCGATGGCAGCGGAAGCTGCAAGGCTGCGAGCACATCGTGTGCGCCGTACAACTGCGGCGCCAGCGCATGTCTGGCAAGTTGCACCACCGACACGCACTGCACGAGCGGCAACTACTGCGCGAGTGGCAAGTGCGTTCCGAAGAAGACCAACGGCCAGGTCTGTGGCGCCAACAACCAGTGCTCCAGCAGCAACTGCGTGGGCGGAACCTGCTGCAACGTCGCGTCATGCGGCGCGCCGCTGAGTTGCAGCACTGGGACATGCTCATGCGACGGAACAGTGTGCAAGGCCGGCGACAGCTGCGTGCTCTGGTACAAGGATGCGGATGGTGACGGCCACGGCGATGCGAAAAGCACCAAACACGGCTGTTCCAGCGTTGCTCCGGTTGGGTACGTCGCGAACAAAACGGATTGCTACGACGCCAACGCCAACGCAAAGCCTGGGCAGACGCAGTTCTTTGCGCAGCATCGCGGCGACGGGAGCTTCGACTACAACTGCGACAACGGCGCCACCAAGCAGTACGCCAACGTCACTGGTAAGAGCTGTGTCGACTGTCACGCGTACGGCAACTCTCAGTGCAGCCTTCCGTGCGGCCTCACCTATCTCGGCTCGACCCTTTACAGTATGGCTTACGAATGCAACGGGGCCAGCGACGGGTCGCAGTGCGGCGGCCCCAAGACCCAGCAAGGTTTCCACGCAGACGTCGCCTGTGGTGCGTCGGGCACTCTATACTCGTGTTCCGTGAACACCTGCTCCGCAGCGGAGAAGTTCGTCGCGACGACAGCGCAAGGCTGCCGCTGACCGGTCTGCCCCTCGAGCGACAGGACATTGCGAGCCCGGCCGCGGAGTCGGGCTCGCGCTATTTGTGCCGGGTTGGAAACGCACTTCGACCTGTAGAGTTACCTGTCGGTCCAGCCTCGGTGCGCGGCTCTCACGGCGTCAAAAATCGGACCCAGATTTCGTCGTCCACGTACGTGCCCGTTGGTAGCTTCACGAATTCGCGAAGAATGCCTGCTGAGATGCAGAGCTTCGTGCGCCGCGTCTCTTCGCCTACGCTGCTCCCAGTTGCGCCATGCGACTTTGAGTGCGGGGTTGACCGGGTGCGTGCCCGGTCGCCAAGGGCTTGTGGCGCGCGGCGCGCCGCGTTAGCGGCACGACATGGAGACGAGATGATGCTGGGGCCAAAGGTCGGGGCAATGCCAGGGATCCGGCGCGGCTTGAAGATCGCGTACTTGGTCGCGTCGCTGTCTTCGACGGCGTGTTTCGCAATTCCCAACAGCGGCCCCACGGCGGTGAGTCGCGCCGAGCTGTACGAAAGCAACGAGCCCGAATACGACGCCTTTTTCTACCAGCTACACAGCGTGCAAGCGGCGGTTTCGGAGTCGAACAACGAGCAGCGCAAGATGCGCAGTGCCCTCGCCGTGGAGCTTGGACTTGAGGTCCACACCTCCATGGATCTAATAGCCACGCATTTCGACAAGCGGCTCGCCAGCCTCGCGGAAGGCAAGTCGACCCTACGCATCGAGTTCATTGGGCTCGAAGAAGGCGCTGAGGAGAACGACGCGGTCGTCACCCTCACGGATGCTTCGGGCAATGCCGTTTCCAACTCTCTCACGCAGACTCTGGAGCCGCTTGCCAAGGGGCTGGTGAAGATGCTGATTCGGCTGCGGCGCTCCAGAGTCAGCATTGAGCAGCTGCAATCCCGGCTACCCGCGCTAGAGACCAACCTAGAAGAGCGTTTCCGGCTTCTTGGCCCCGCGCGCGCCAAGGAGACTCGACGCAACTTGACGGACGCCCGCGCCGCGCTGCCGGCGCTTGGGAGATCTATCGACAGCGCCGAGGAGGACGCACGAGAGGTGCTGAAGCTACTGCAGAAGGCCAGCCCAGCGCCGGAAGAGTCTCCGGAGACGACCACGGGAAAACCCGGAGTCTCGCCGAAGCCCGATGCGCCCAAGGCGTCACCGAAGCAAAAGCCCGCATCGCCCAAAACCGGTGGCTTCGAACCTTGAGCGCCGGCGCGACCTCGCAGACGGCGTGCCCCCCCGATACGGACCGCCACCGTTCGTGAAACCTCGAGTGCTGCTGGGCACGGCGCAAACGCCTTTGGGCGAGGAAATCTCGCTCACGCGCCATGGCAACGAGTTCGTGATCATGGCCAGCGGTCGGAGCCTGATGTCGAGCCGCATGCACGGATCCGAGGAGGCACTGGCAACCCTAGCCTGCAAGCGCGCGCGCTCCCTTGAACAACCCTGCTGTCTCGTCGGAGGCCTCGGCATGGGCTTCACGCTCCGCGCAACGCTTGACGAGTTGCCCAAAGACGCCAGCGTTGTTGTGGCGGAGCTGGTCCCCGCCGTTGGGGGATGGAACCGCGGGTCTCTCGCCCCCCCCCCCGGCTCCCCCCCCCAAGATCCACGCGGGGTTGGCGAAGGGGGAGACGTGGCCGTTGCCTTGCGCTCGAGTCCGGGGCGCTTCGACGTGGTACTCCTCGATGTGGACAACGGGCCCTCGGCATTCACGACCTCACACAACGCCGGCCTTTACGACGACCGAGGACTGGCCAGCGTGCGCGCTGCCCTCAAGCCCGGCGGCGTTCTCGCGGTGTGGTCCGCCCGAGAAGATCGCCACTTTGAACACCGCCTCCGCTACGCTGGCTTCAACGTCACAGTCGAACGCGTGCGCGGCCGACTCAAAAAGGGCGGCCCGCGACACACCATCTTCCTGGGCGCGATCTAGCGCACGCTCAGCTGGATCGTCCCGGTATTCGCGGGAATCAACTTGGTTTAGGCTCATGGCGTGCGCTGCCTCGCGCCGATCCTCGGTCCGGCCGTTGCGCTTGCACTCAGCATGGCGCTGCCCGCCCTTGCGCAACCCGCTGCAGATCCGCCAAAGCCGCCGCCCCCTGCGGCGATTCCAGCTGGGCCCGAGGTCACGCGGCCAAAGCCGGAGGCCGTTGAAGTCTTTTATCCGCCTGGCGCGACCGGAGACGCCGTCGTCGTGCTTGAGATGGTGGTCGATGAAACCGGTCGGATCACGGACGTCAAAGCCGTGGTTGGCGAACCGCCCTTTTCCACCGCCGCGATCACCGCGTCGAAGAACTTTCGCTTCGCTCCGGCTACCCGCGACGGCAAACCCGTTGCAGCGAAGATCCGCTATGAGCTGAAGTTCACGGAGCCGCCTCCGCCCGAGCCTGAACCCGAGCCCGCACCGCCGCTTGCATCGACCCCGCCGACAGGCGCGGAACCCCCGAAGCCACCTCCGCAGCCGCCGCCCCCCGGTCCCATCGAGGTGACCATCGAAGGCGAAAGAAAGCCGCCTTCAGTGACCACGTTCACGCGCGCCGAAGTCCGCGAGTTGCCCGGTGCCTTTGGGGATCCGTTTCGCGCCATCGAAGCCATGCCTGGTGTCACGCCGATCATCAGCGGGCTGCCGTACTTCTTCGTGCGCGGCGCGCCGCCCGGCAACATCGGCTACTTCCTCGACGGCATCCGCGTGCCGTTGCTCTATCACGTGGCCCTCGGCCCCAGCGTGGTGCATCCCGGCATCGTTGAGCGCGTCGATCTGTATTCCGGTGGGTACCCGGCGCGTTACGGGCGTTTTGCCGGTGGCATCGTCGCCGGAGAAACCACGCCGCCGCGGCCCGAGTTCCACGGTGAGGCAAATGTGCGCTTGCTCGATGCCGGCGCGTTGGTCGAAGCACCGGTCTTTGACGGCCGCGGCACGGTGCTGGTGGGCGGGCGCTACAGCTACACCGCGTTGCTGCTAACCCTGGCATCGCCCGACGCGATCTTGCAGTACTGGGATTACCAAGTCCGCGCCAGCTACGACGTAACCCCAAAAGACCAGCTCAGCGTGTTTTCTTTCGGCGCCTTCGATTTCATTGGCGAAAAACAAGAGAGCGGCACCCAGGTCCTCTTCTCCACGGAGTTTCACCGCGTAGACCTGCGCTGGGATCACCGCGCGTCGGAGCGCACGCAGGTTCGTTTGGCGACCACGCTGGGCCTGGAGCTAACGCGAGGCGATGAGGACGACTTCTTTTTGCGGGACCGTTCTCTTTCCGTGCGCACGGAGATCGCACACAAGGCGGACGAAAACGTGCGACTCAAGCTGGGCGCAGATGTGTCCACGGACACGTTCGACATCAATGCGCCCGACAACAACGATTCAGAGGATCCGGCCCAAGCCGCCGAAGACCGGAAGCAATTCGACGAGGCATTCCCCATCCGCACGGATCTCGCGACGGGCGTGTGGGGCGAAGTTGCGTTCAAACCTGAGCCCTGGCTCACGATCACGCCGGGACTGCGCGTGGATCTGTACGTATCCGACGGTGCGTCCGCGGTCGGGGTGGATCCTCGCATATCCGCTCGCTACGAGCTCAACGACAAATGGCGGCTCCTACACGCCTTGGGCATCGCGCACCAGCCGCCCAGCTTCGTTATCCCAATCCCCGGATTCCAGATCTCGGATCTGCGCAGCGGCTTGCAACGCGCTTTGCAACACAGCGCGGGGGTCGAAGCAGACCTGCCTCAGGAGTTCAGCGCGGGTGTGACCTTGTTTCACAACGCCTTCTTCAGAATGACGGACGTGCTCGGAACGTTAAAAGATGACGGCAACGACGAAACCGACGACGAGCCTAAATTCGACGACCGTAGTCTGGGGCACAGCTACGGCGTTGAAGTGTTCGTGCGTCGCTCGCTGGCGAAGAAGCTCGGCGGATTCCTGTCATACACATTGTCACGCTCCACGCGCAGCATCGGTCGCGAACACTTCCCATCGTCATTCGATCGAACTCATGTGCTCAACTTGGCCCTCGCCTATGATCTGGGCCGGCGCTGGCGAGCCGGTTCGCGTTTGGTCTTCTATACGGGCTTCCCCAACCAGGGCGATCGCAATCCCATCGGCCGCAGCTCTCGGCCGGACCGGATCCCGGCCTTCTATCGTATCGACGCGCGGCTGGAGAAGCGCTGGCGTCTGGGCAAGAAGGGCTACTGGGCATTTGTGATCGAATGGCTGAATGCGACGCTGCAGAAGGAGACGGTCAGTGTCGACTGCAGCACGGGCCAATGCGTGCCCGAAGAAATCGGCCCGGTGACCATCCCGAGCATTGGCCTCGAAGCGTTCTTCTAAAGACTGAACGCATCGTGGCAGGCGAAGCTGGCATGGCGCTGGGCAGCAATGCGCTGACGCATCTGTTACACACAGGCAATGGCAAGCGACTCCACGGCGTCTCCGAATGGCGACTACCTCGATCGATTGATGCGGCGGCAGTCCTTCCAGGCACTGTGGCCGCTCTTTGCCAATGCAGACAAACCTGCGAAGGAGATGACCGAGAGCTTCTCCGCCCTCGTGCACCTGCGCCCGCTACTCACCAAGCACGGGCCGTTTCGTGTGGTTCACGTAGGGGACGGTGCCCATGGTCGAACGGGCGCACTCTTCGCGTTGAAAACCGAAGCAGAAAACATCAGCGTCGATCCCATCGTGAACCTGCCCCTCGTCGATGCTTGGCGAAAGCGCTTTGGCATCCGCCGCGTGGCCTGGCATAAAGCCCGCATTGAGCAGATGTTTCAAGAAATCAACGCGCTGCCGCCGATGCCGGTGTTCGTGACCTTCGTTCACGCGCATGTGCATGTGGACGAAGTGCTCGACCAGCTGCGTTGGGACGCCGCGTTCACGCTCGCCTGCTGTGTGCCGGGCCACCAGCTCAGCAAAACGCGCGTGCCGTACGCCGCGGGCGAAGACCTGGGCGTGCTCTCACCGGATCGTCGCTACGAGGTCCTGGTTAATCGCTAGAGGCGGTGCCGATCGCCGCTTGACTCAAGAAGCTCAACCCCGAGCAGCCCGCGGGGCGGAACCGGCCGAAAAACCTTGGTGATTCTTGGGAGTTGCGTCCGGGTTTCGCCCACTCGGCACACGGACTCGGGCGCCCCGAGCCCACAGGTCGCGGCGCCAACGACTTCGACAAGCCCGGCCGGGAGCTGTACATCTATGAGTCCCGTGTCGAGCGCCGACCCAGATCGCATCGCCATCAACGATGCCGGCGAGATGCACCCGGTCGGCAAGGATGCCAGCCGCCGCATGCGCGCGCGCCGCGGGGACTTCCGCCTGCTTGCCTCCCCGGCTTCCGTCGTGATGCTCCGTTCCGTCAAAGTGAGCCAAGGACGCGTCATCGAAACGGGAGCGCGCATTCGCTTGGCGGGCGAACTCGCGAACCGTGGCGACCTCTGCGATGTTCTCGGATTTTTGGGTCAGGTGAAGTGGCGCGGCCGGCTGCTAGTCTCGGACCACCAGTTCGTTCGCGTCCTGCTCCTTGAAAACGGCAATGTCGTTGGGGTCCAGACGAATGCGCCATCGGAGCGCATCGGACAGGTTCTATTCCATTTCGGGATCCTCACCCAACCGGAAGTGGAAAGAGTGCTTGAGGCTTGCAAGTCCGGCGGGCGTTTCGGCGAAACCGCAGCGCGTGTCGGCGGCCTGGAAGAAGGCGTTGTCTATGAATACATCGGACACCAGATCCGTGAAGTCGTCTGCGCGACCCTCGACATTCGCCGCGGCGCGTTTTCCTTCATCGACGGTTTCGAGAGCGCGTCTCGCGTTTCCGGTCACGCGATCTCGGTGGATGCTTTGATTTCCGAAGCGGTGACGCGAATGGACGAACTCGACTACTTTCGTCGCCAAATCCCTTCCGGGCAGCACGTTCCGGTACGCCACGGGGAAACCCCACCCCGGGACGAACAAGTGCTTCAAATCTACCGGCGCATCAACGGACAACGCTCTGTCGAGGAATTGGGCAGACTCACGGGCGTGGGCGAATTCGGAGCCACCAAGGCGCTACACGCCCTGGTCCGCTCGGGGCATGTAGTCATTCGCTCGCCACGCACGCCCGGAGGGGAAGGCGCCATCATCGACAGCGCCAACGAGGCACTGCGCCGAGTGTTTCAGAGCGCCGCCGCCGCCGGGAAGGAGCAGGCGCTGCGAGAGAACCTCGAGTCCTTCATGCAAGGAATGGGTTTGTACCCCATTCTCTTTCGAGAGGCGGGTCCGGGACCGGACGGCAGCCTCAACGCAGCCCGCGTTCTGGAAAACCTCCAGCAGATCGCGACGGGCGGCGACCGTGAGCGCGTTCTAAAAGACTTGCTGCACCAACTGGCGAGCTTCGCGCTGTTCACGACCGGCGCACTCTTGGGAGAGAAGCGTGAAACGCCTCTGCGCAAGTCGATTAGCCAGACGATGCGCGCGCTGCGTCCCGGAGTATGAGCCCCTGCGTTCAGCCAGCCATTGCCGGCGGGGGGCGCGTGGACCTCGGTTGCGCTCGCAGCCGAATGCGAGTGTCGGAACCCGCGTGTTCCAGATCCGTACTGATCTGAAGCACCAGGTGAGCCAGGGCCGCACGTGTTCCGTAGTCTCCGTCGGAGACCAAGACCATCTCTGCAGATTCGGTGTGGAATTCAAGGGCAGACGCGATCCCGCTCAGGAACGCGCCGCGCGCCGCCGCATTTGCAACTGAGTCTGTCGGTGCGCAGACCAGTACAACGGATTTCAAAGCGTCCGAGCCCGCGCGGATCCGTTCCAGGGCCGCGTCAAAGAAGTCGAGGCGTTTCTCATTGTGGGCCTGCCACAGCGTTTCGGCAGCGCCGGAAGCGGCGTCCAGCCAAGTGGGCCAGAGGGCGCCCGATTCCATGAGTATCAGGGTAGTACGCTGCATCACGCGGTCTCCTTCGATGTCCTCCCTGAAACCACGGTTCTAAAGTGTTGGCCCAGTTTCTGCGGGTCCTTCATACACGGCGGCCCGACCTATTGAACGAAGGGGGCAAGTCGGTATGCTGCCGTTGTCGTGCCATATCTGGTCGTCTGTGACGCATGTAGCCACCGCCTGAAGATCCCCGATTCGGTCTGGGCAAAGCATGTGCGCGGACGCGTCACGACCCTAAAGTGTAAGGGGTGCGCCGCTCCCATCGAGATCGACGGAACGCAAACCCACGAGCCGATTGGCGGCACGATCTCGGTGATGCCGGCTGCACGGACGAGCACACCGCCGCGGGAAGCAGCGACCCGGAAAGCGAAGCCAGACGCAGAGGGAGGCGCCGAGACGAGCGCTGAGCCCGCGCCAAAGCCAGATGTTGCCGCCAAGGCTGAACCGAGAGAGCCAAACCCTCCGAAAGAGGTCGAGCCGGAGATACCGGACCCAGCTCAAGCTCCCACTTCTCCGAAGGTCGAAGCGAAGAAGCCC
>CALMUT010000086.1 GCA_937872925.1 uncultured Myxococcales bacterium
CACTCGCGACGCCCTGGGGTGCTTTGGCGCTCCGAGCTATCGCGACGCAACACACAAAATAGCAAAACGGCGGCCCACCAGGAGCCGCCGCTTCGCGGGTTTACCCACTAGCTAGTGAATCAGCCGGCGGGGGGTGCCTCGACCGGCGCAGCGGGCGGGGCCTCCGTCACGAACTCCCAGGTGTAGGTGGCTTGACCGTCGCTTTGATCCGGCGGAGCCAACTGCAATCCGTTGATCGAATTGATCACACAGGTCGACACCTCAGCGGGAGCCGTGGTGCCCGCTGCGTCCACCTGGGGATCCACGATCGTGCCGGTGTCCTTCTGAACCATGAACGTCACGCGCACGGTGCCCGCGGCGGCCTGGTTCACCTGCAGCTGCTGATCGTAGCAAGCTTTGATCTCTGCGTTCTTCGTCTCAAGCAGAGCGGACGTGTCGTCACGGTACATCTCCGGAGAGCGGGCCGCGAAAGAGCAGCCCGTGGCGGCTGCGAGCAGAGTGAGAGAAAGGGGCATGAGGAACTTCTTCATGGCTGGACTCCTTCTGAGTGTGCGCGAAGCGCTCACTTCTTTTCCTCGGGCTTGACCGGGGCTTTAGCAGCGCCGGGCTTCTTCAGAGCGCCGACCGCCGGGGTCGCGGGCGTGGTGGGAGCCGCCGCCTTCGCGTCCTGCTCCGTGATGTTGAATTCGACGCGGCGGTTGGCTTCTTTGCCTTCCTCGGTGTCGTTCGTCGCGATGGGCTTTTCAGATCCGAAACCCTTGGCGGTCAAGCGAGTCGCTTCGACTCCCTTGGCGACCAGAGCGGCCATGACTGCCTTGGCGCGCTTGTCCGAGAGCGTCTTGTTGTAGCCCGCGTTGCCTTCCGAGCTGGCGTGGCCTTCAATGGCGATCTTCTTGATGTGCGGGTGCTTCTTGATCACGTCCGCAATCTCCGTGATCAGTCCGTCGGACTCCGCCTTGATCTTCGAGCTGTTGTATTCGAACTGGATCTTCTCTCGGATCTCGATCTTGTCAGCCTTGACCTCGACGCGCTTCGGCTCCTCTTTGACGGGCTCCTCTGGCGGCGGGGGTGGCGGTGGAGGCGGGGGCGCCGGTGGCGTACCCTGCACGGCAAATGCTGTCTGGCCTTCAAAGACCTTCGTGCCCGCGCAGCCGGCCACGAGGGCGAGGCTTGCGGCGGCACCGAGGTACAGGCCGATCTTCCTGAAACGATAAGGTGCAGTCATGTGGAAACTCCTGGGCATCCGATGGGATACACTTCCAAGGGCTCAAGCCCCCCTTTGGTCGGGCACCGGTTTGCCATTAGGAGGCATCGCGGGTCAACCCGAGTCTTTGTGAAGTACGAGCCAAATAAAGCGCTGATTATGGACGTCGGCTTAGACGGGGCGGCGTGGAGAAGCATTCTTTCAATCGTTAACTCATTGAATTTACTAGCGTATTCACGCTGGTAGGCGTGGTGTGCCCCGGCAGCCCAGCCGGCGTGGTGCGCGGGGCACAGTTCGGGGCTCCGAGGGCAAAGATCATGCGGGATTTGCGGGGCAGCGGGGGTGGCATGTCCCTTGCGAAGCCGGTGCCGCAGTCCCGTGACGGAGCGGGCTCGGGTTTGAGGACAAGCGTGCCATGATCCAGTGGAGCTTTGAAATGAGCGCAGAAGCCGATGCTTTCGACACGACGGTCTTGGCCGAGAGCGGTCCCCGCAAGGCCGAAGACAGCACCCGTGCCGAACTGAGGCGCTGGGTCGGCGCCCGCTTCGATCATTTCGACGTGCTTGAACCCCTCGCTCGCGGCGGGATGGGCGCCGTGTTCCTAGGACACGATCGCTCCTTGGATCGGCGCGTGGCCATCAAGGTGTTGCCAGAGGACTTCGCCGGAGACGCCGCGCTGCAAGAACGCTTCATACGCGAGGCGCGCGCCCAGGCCCGACTCAACTCCAGGCACGTCGTGCACATCTATCACATCGGGCGAACGCCCCAGGGCGACGCCGAGCAGCGTTCACTGTACTTCGCGATGGAGCTGGTGGACGGCGGAGCGTTAGAGGCCGCGCTCGATGCCGGCGAGCTCCTCGACCCCGAACGGGCGCGGGCCTTGATGATCCAAGTGGCGCGCGGGCTGAGTGACGCTTGGCGCGCGGGCATCGTGCACCGCGACATCAAGCCGAGTAACTTGCTGCTCAGCAGTTCCGGTGAGGTGAAGATTGCCGATTTCGGAGTAGCCAAACCCATGGACAAGACCGATTCCAAGATCACGCAGGAAGGCGCGGTCGTCGGTAGCCCACTGTACATGGCGCCGGAGCAGGCCCGGGGCGAGGACCTGGATTTTCGCGCGGATATGTATTCCCTCGGCTGCACCTTCCACCACTTGCTCAGCGGAGCGCCGCCTTTCGACGGCAAGACGCCCCTGGCCGTGGTGAGCAAGCACTTGACGGAGCCGCCCCCGGAGTTGAAGACCCCGGGAGTGCCGAGGCGCCTCGCCAGCATCGTGGCGCGCTTGATGGCCAAAGATCCCAAGGACCGACCTGGCAGCTACGAAGAGCTGATTCGGGATTTGGAAGCTGCGGCGCCGGAGGCGGTGCGCCATGGCGGCTTCTGGGTGCGCGGCGCCGCCGTGAGCATTGACGTCGCCTTAGCGGGGCTCGTGATCGGTTTGCTCGGCCTCTGGGGCCTGGCCTTGCACCTGGCCTACATCACGACCGCCCATGCCACCTGGGGGCAAACCGCCGGCAAGTACTTGATGAGCCTACGGGTGCGCGGACCGGATGGGAAAGCGCTGGGCTGGGGCCGCTCCCTGGCCCGCACCGTATCAAGCATGTGGCTGCCGTTTCTGGCGGGCCTTGTGATCCTGCTGACCCAAGGCAGCGGCGGACTCCAAGTGGCCGTGCAACAGATCCAGCTGAGCGACATGGACGCATTTCAAGCGTTGGTGCTGGCCGTCGCGGTCAGCAACGTGCTTCTCAGCTTGCTCTATGCCGTGGGGCTGATTCTGGCCGCATTCCACCCGCAAAAGCGCGCGGTGCACGACTTGGTCGTGGGCTCGGAAGTGATCTACAAGCTGCGCTGATCACGAAAATACGCCGCCCATTCGCAAAAAAAGCCCGACAATTGCCAAGGTAGGTCGAGCTAGACCGAGCCAAAAGGGGTGCGCAAAGGTGCGAGGCTTTTCCAGCCTGGCGAAAACGTCCCCAGACACCGGCGCGTCCGCTATCCTGGACCAGATCCTTTCCTCACTTTGAAGGAGGCTTTGCCGTGTCGGTCAAGAACCCAGTTCGATTCCTCGTAAGTGCCTTTGTTGCACTGCTGCTTCCCATTTCACTCGCCCTGCCAGGTTGCGGCAGCGACGACGGCGGAGGAGGCGGGGGAAAACCCAAGACTGACGCGGGCACCGGCGGTGTTGGGGGTCAGGGCGGCGCCGGCGGAGCCGGAGCCACGACGGGTGGCGTCTGTTTCTTGACCAATTGTTCCTCGGACCAGGAATGCGCTGGTTGTTCTTTCGACCGGACCAAATGCGACACCGCAACGAAGCGATGCATCGCCTGCAACCCCTCCACCGGCGAGGGCTGCCCCCCCGGCAAGACGTGTTCGTCCTTCGGCACCTGCGCCGACAAAGAGTGCTTAACGGACGCCCAGGGCGAACCGACCATCACGTGCACTAGCAACTCGGACTGCCTCGGCTGCGACCCTGCACACCAGCTGTGCGACACGGCCACCAGCAAATGCGTCGCCTGTACGGATACAAACACCAGCCTGTGCAAGCCCACCGACGTGTGCGAGAACAACAAGTGCGCCAACAAGTGCCCTGGCAGCTGCTCGACGGACAACGAGTGTTCCCGCTGTGAAACCGCCGCAGGCAAGAAGGCCAAGGGCTGCTTCAACCACGTCTGCGCCGAGTGCTCGGATACCTACGCTTGCCCCACGGGCCTGGAGTGCAAGAAGGGCACTTGTGTAAAGCCCTGCGGTTTGCCTGGCAGCACCAGCGGCGCCTGCACGGACGATACGAACTGCGAAGGTTGCGGCGACGCCACCAACCCCTGGAAGTGCAAATTCCCCATCAACGGCGGGGTGTACGGCACCTGTTCGCCTTCGGCGGCGGGCTGCTCGGACCTGGGCCCGGGCGTGGCGGTGTTGCCGGCGCCTTTCGACAAGGTCACCAACACTTGCTCCAAGGACGACGACTGCAAGGGCGTCGGGATCCAATACAACGTCGGCGAAGCCATTCGTGACCTGATTGGCGGCCCGGAAATCGACGTGGCCGGCAAGAAGATCAAAATCCAGGACGCGAACGTGAACTACAACATGCCGGCCTGCGCCAGCGTGAAGATCACGGAGAGCATCAAGTGCGGCGTGTGCGTGCCCTGTCGCGAGGACAAGGACTGCGCGAAGATCGAAATCGACCCGCTCATCTCCAGCTTGTTCAAGGGCGACCCGCTGGCCACCATCGCGGGCAAGCTCTTGATCGACCTGCTCTACGGCTCGAACAAGGATCACAGCCTGCACTTCCAGTGCCTGGAGATCGCCGGCGGCTACGGCGTGTGCATTCCCTGCGCCAACCCGACCAAAGCCTGTGGAGACACCGGTGGTGGCACGGGTGGCGCGTGTGAAGGCACGACGGGCGGCCACAGCCCCTGCGTTGCAGGTGGTCCGCTCAAGTCGACGTGTGACGCTTGCACAGCCGAGGTCTGCAAAGCAGACGCCTTCTGCTGTGGCGGCTCGGACGGCACCGGCACCTGGGACAGCCTATGCGTCGATCAGGCCAAGAAGGTGTGCCCGGCCTGCGGCGGTGGCACCGGCGGAACCTGTGACCACGGGCCGTGCGTCGAGGGCACGGCATTGGCAGAGTCTTGCGGCGCCTGCGAAAAGGCTGTGTGTCAGGGCGACGCCTTCTGCTGCGATGGCCAGTTCGGCAAGTGGGATAGCTACTGCGTAGCCGACGCCAAGACGACGCCAGGCTGTAGCTGTCCCTGAGGCTGGCCTCCGTCCAAAGCGGTCCGCGGCACTATCGCCGCGGCCGCCTCCCGGCGGAGTATGAGGCACGCTAGAATCGCAACATGGGGCACCCAGCAGTACGCACGGTCTTTCTTGGTGTTCTCGCGTTGGGTTGTAACGCGCTCTCCGGAGTGAGCGATCTGGAAAAAGTCGACTGCGTCGACTGCGGCAGCGGCGGCGGCGCGGGGAGTGCCGGAACGGGTGGCGGCGCGGGCACGTCGCCGGTGTCCATCACCGTGGGCCCCAAGAGCAGCTGCGCCATTCTGGCCGACAAGAGCCTGTGGTGCTGGGGTGCGAATCCAGGCGTGGAGCCCGGCGCGGTGAGCACTAAGGCCGTGAAGGTCGAAGGCATCAGCGACCCCAAGCAAGTGTCCATCGGGTTGGAACACAGCTGCGCGGTCAGCGACTCTGGAGTGGTGTATTGCTGGGGTCGCAACGACGCTGGACAATTGGGCGACGGCTCCACTAACGCCAGCGCCGTGCCGAAGGTCGTGCCGCAGCTGGGCGCCATGGACACCGTCAGCGCCGGCCGCAGTCACACCTGCGCGTACACCGATCCAGGCAGCCCGCCAGTGCAGACGTTTTGTTGGGGCGCCAATGCCTACGGGCAGCTCGGGGACGGAACAAAGACGGACGCCCTACAGCCGGTCAAAGTCACGCTACCGGGCAATGTCCTGCGCATGGGACCCGGAGGCGACTTCACTTGCGCGGTGATCGACGTGGGCGGCTCCTTTGACGCCTACTGCTGGGGACGCAACGACATGGGGCAGTGCGGCCAAGACCCCACCGGCACACCCACCGTCGATGCGCCGACGAAAGTCGCGAACCTAGGACAAGTGGAACGCGTGTATCCCGGCGGCGATCATATGTGCGTGCGCACGCTGGGTACCCGTCTGCCCTGGTGTTGGGGCGCCAACGACCACGGCCAGGTTGGCATCAACTCCACCAGCGCCTGGGAGCTACCCCAGGCCGTGGTGGGCGGGTATACGATCGACACCATGTCGCCCGGGGCCCGACACACTTGCCTCACCGTGCGTACCACCATCGAGGGTGTGTGCTTCGGCGCCAACGAGCTGGGCCAGTTTTCCGGCATCCCCGGCGGTGACCAACCCTTGCCCACCGCTGTGCCATTCCTTGACGGAATCGGCCATATCATGCGCCGCGCAGACCATGGCTGCGGCATCAAAGACGACAAGGTGCTGTGCTGGGGAGCCAACGACAGCGGCCAACTTGGCAACGGCACGACGGGCAGCTTCGGAGCGGCCGCCGAGGTGCCCTTTGAGTAGCGTGCCGCTATGGGCGCGGGCGCGGGCTCGTCGCCCCCTGGCCTTCGCGCTTTGCCTGGCGCTCTTGTCCGCACCAGCGCTGGCAGAGCCAAGCGCCGCCGAAAAAGAAACGGCACGCAAGCTCGTCAAATCCGGTCGCGCCAAACAGAAGAGCGGCGACATGGCCGGCGCCCTGGAGGATCTGAAGGGCGCGCACGCGATCATGAACGTGCCCACAACGGGTTTGGCGCTGGGCAAGGCGCAGCTGGACGCGGGGCGCTTGGTGGAAGCGCGAGACACGTTGCTTTCCGTGGCGCGGATTGCCAAACAAGGCCGCGAACCATTCGCATTTACGAAAGCGCGAGCGACGGCAAAGACCCTCGCCGCGGACATCGAACCCCGGGTGCCGCAGCTTGAGCTGGACCTCAACGGCGCCGCGGAGGGATCAGACGTGCGCGTGAACATTGACGGCGTCGAATTCAAGCCAGCGGCCCTCGGCGCCGCCATCTCCCTGAACCCTGGGGAACACACCATCGTGATCAGCGTCAACGGTGACAAGAAAGAGACCACGACGTCCCTCAGCGAAGGGCAAAAGTCCCTCGTCTCTATCGATCTTTCCGGGCTGGGCATGAAGAAGGCGCCGCCGAAGCCGCTGCCAATAACCGACTCGCCATCGCAAACGGATCCCTTGGTCTACGTGGGCTTCGGCGTCGCCGGGGTCGGCGTCTTGGTCGGCAGCGTGACTGGGGTCATGGCGCTGTCGAAAGCATCGTCGGCAAAAGACGGCTGCACGAGCAACCGCTGCCCGCCGGCCACCCACGACGACATCGACGCCAGTTCGACCCTGGGCACCGTCTCGACGGTCTCCTTTGTGTTGGGCGGCGTCGGCGCCGTAGTGGGCGTGTGGGGCCTCACCCGCAGCGGCGGCAGCAGCGAAAAACCGCCCGGTGCGTCGGCGTCGGTCTGGCTGGGCCCCGCGAGCGCGGGCGTGTCCGGCAAGTTCTAGCGCGAACGCGCTCAGTCTCTCAGAACTCGAGATCCGAAGACGTTCCGCCACCTTTGGGCTTGGGGCGTGGTGCCGGTCGCACTACGGCGGGGGGCGTCTTTTGCTTCTCCGACAGCACCGCGTTGGCACTCGGCTTCACGCTCAGCTTGCTCGGCTCGTACCCGTCCGCCTGGATTGTCAGCTCGATTTGCTCGTCGGCGCGATCGACGACGATGGTATCTGCAGGGAGGCTGCCGAGCTTCTTGTCGCCGAGCAGCACGTCAACTTCCTTGGGCTCGGATTGGATATCCAGAGTGACGGTCTTGGGCGCGTCCACCGGCTCGACGACAGGTTCGGCGGACGAGGCAGCCACCGGCGGCGCCGAGGCCAGTGCCTGGGCCGTTTCACTGCTGGGCGGGGCTGCCTCGGAAGGTCGGGTGAGCGCGAACGCCCCCAGGCCGACGCCGACCACCCCCAGCAGGCCCAAGATCGCGAACACCAGGACGCTTCTGCTCGACCCCGCCGGCGCACTGGTCTCGAGGGGCGGGGCGGTGCGCGCCGACAAGTCCGGCGGGGCGGCCGCGCGCAACGCCGCCAAGTCCGCTGGAGTCGCAGCCCCCAGCATCACGTCCGCTGGGACGGTCGCCCCCGCGGAAAATTCGCTGAGCGTGGCGCCGGCCGGCACGCAGGCCGCAAAGCTCTCAATCGCCTGACTTGCCGACTGGGGTCGCGCGTCCGGCTCCTTCTCGAGCATGGCGAGGATCACAGCGTCAAAGCGTGTTCCAAGCTCCGGCACGACGGTAGAGGGTAGCGGCGGCGGTTCGCTGGCGTGTTTGAACAGCACCTGCATGAACGAATCCGCGACGAACGGCAAAACACCGGTGATCAGCTGATGGATCACCACGCCAAGGGAGTAGATGTCGGTGCGATGATCGATCTTGGCGCCACGGCATTGCTCGGGAGACATGTAGTAGGGCGTGCCCATGGGCACACCGGTACGTGTCTTGGCACTGCCCTTGTCGCCAGCAAGCTTCGCGATACCGAAATCCAGCAGCTTGGGCGTGACGCTTCCGTCTTCTTCGCGCACCAAGAAAATATTCTCGGGCTTGAGATCTCGGTGCACGATGCCCGCGGCGTGCGCCGCATCCAGTGCGCGGGCAATACTCCGCAGGAGCTGTGCGGTTTCTGCCGGTGAAAGCCGGCCCTGGGCTTCCAGATGATCCTCCAGCGTGATGCCGTCAAGGAGCTCCATCACGAAGTACTGGCGCCCGTCAGGAAGAGCACCGAACGCAAAAATATCGATGATGTGACGGCTGCGTATCTGATTGACGGCGCGAGCCTCGTCCACGAAGCGCGACACCATCTCGGGATTGCTCGACAGTTCGCGGTTGAGGATCTTGATCGCAACAGGCTTTCCGATCACCGGTTGCACGGCGCGATACACGGTGCCGAAGCCGCCCTCGCCGAGCTTCGCCTCGACTCGGTATTCGCCAACCATGTGTCCAGCCGCTAGCTCCTTGTCGAGCCCCTGCACGGCCACGTCAGGCAGCAGCGTCGTGCCATCGTCCGCGCACTGGTGCACGTCGTCTGGGAAGTGCTTCTGACACTTGGGGCACGTAGCCATGACAGCGGAGAGGAGCGTACCGCGGGAGAGCGGCAGTCGCTACCCTCGCGCAAAAAAGGGCGCGCTAGAAGCGACCTCGCAGCGATAGTGCCGAAAGCGACGGTCCCACGCTGGGAGCCAACGAGATTTCCATGCTGCTGGGCGCGGCAGGAGACTGTTTGGGCGCGGGGCCCGTCGAACGATCCAGTTCCGGGACCTGCACGCGGGGCTCGTCGAAGGAGAAGAGCACTATCGACGTGCCAACCAACGCCAGGCCTGCGCCGCCGGAAATGAACGACGCCAAACGGAAACGATCGCGATGGTCTCGCTTGCGTTCGTAGTCTCCTAGCGCACTTGCCTTCGCGTTGCCGGCGCCCTCGGCGTCGTCCAAGATCGCTTCTGCGTCGCTCTCTGCTTTGAACGCGAGAGCGCCAAACACGCCGCTTCCGACCAGCGCGCCCGCGCCGACGCCCAGGGTGATCCACGCCGCGGTGCGCTGCCCCGTAGATTCCAAGTCCACAACAAGCTTCTGCTTTTCGCCGCGACTCAGACGCAGCGTCTTGGTGAATGCGCGACGGCCGTTCTGAGTCACAGCCAAGAAATGGCTGCCCGCTGGCAGCTTCAACGCCGGTTGGGGCGCAATCCCGACGAAACGGCCGTCGACTGCGATCTCAGCGCCCTCGGGAGCCACGACGGAAACCTCTGCTGGCTTCTCGGTCAACGCAACGTCGATGGGCGGCGCGCCGGCCACAGGGTCAACGGTGACCTCGCGAGCGTAGTCTTCGTACCCGGCCGCGCGGATCAAAACCTGATGCTTGCCCGGCGTCACTTCGGAGATGAACGTGGAGCCGTCGACCGGCCGACCGTCGAAAATGATCTGAGCACCTTCCGTTGGGGAACTCACCATGACTCGTGGCTTCTGCGTGGCCGGGGCCGTCGCCGCTGGAGGCGCGCCTTCGGGATCGCTGATCTTCTCAAGCAGGGGAACCAGCTTCTCTAGGGCCTGGGTAGCCTCTCCAGCGCGTTTGCCTCCAGACTCGTTCTGCAAGTACTCGCGATAGTAGCGCACCGCTTCCTGGAGCCGCGCCGCGTCGCTGTCCTTGAAGAACTGCATGCGGTTCGCTTGGCCCAAAGAAAACAACAAGCCGGGACGCTGCGCGCGCTTGTAGGCTTCCTCAAACGCACTGATCGCGTCCTTGTACTTTCCGGCCTGGTACGACTTCGCACCAATGTTGAAGAACGCGCGAGCGTCGTCGCTCTTGCCCTGAGCCAGGGCCCCGCCGCAAAGAAGCAGGGCAGCGCCGAAAACGCATGCAGACCGTCTCATCGGGATTCCTGTCCTTTCAAAACTCGCAGAGAGCCATTGAAACCCAGCACCAGATCCTCCACACCATCCGCGTCGATGTCCCGAGCCAAGAGGGCGAAGGCGCGGGAGTCCCGGGCGCCGAGGCCAGGCAGCAGCTTGGGTTTGTCCGGGTTGTTCCCACCCAGGAACTGCCCAGCGAAGTCCAAATCCGCAACGGGCCTCTGGATCGTCGCGAGCTGCGCCCCTAGGTCCAGCTCCGCGATGACCAGGCCTTCGTTGGTGATCAGTGCAACTTCCTGAGCTTCGTCCTGGTCGGCTTGGATCAGCGCAAACCCGACGAGGGAGGTCGCCCCGGGAACCGATAGGTTGATGGGTGCGTCGAAGCGAATGCCCCCACCCGCGTCGCCTGGATACACCACCAAACCGGTGATGCCGGTGTCGTTGGCCGGTGCCATGGCGATCACGTCCTTGCCGGGCTGACCGTCCAACTCAGCGGCCGCGGCTTGTCCGGTGCCAACTGCGTCGAAGATTGGCTTGTTCTTGCCTAGCAGGGCCGCGCGGAACTGGTCACAGGTCAGGCGCTGAACAAAGGGTGCACTGAAACGAAAACCCACCGGCTCCGGTCCTTGCGCCAGTTTGAACTCCGGCGGTTCTCCCGTCGCCTTGAGTACCAGCGCCTGACCATTTGAGCGCTCCAATTCCAGAATGCCACGGGAAAGGAGCACGAGCTCCATCACGCCATCGCCGTCTATGTCCATCGGCAGCGTGAGCGCGCCGCAAGCGTCGAAGCCTTCCGGCAGATCGAGCGGCGTGCCAACGCTCGAAAGCGTGATCAGCGCTTCGTCCTCCGTCGAGAGCAGCCAGGCACGTTGCTTGAGCCCGCCAGCTGCGGTGCCGAGGAATGAGAGCGCCGCGATGTCGTTGCCCAAAGTTCCGAACTGCCCGACGCTCGCGCGCATCGCAAGATCCGGCTCGTCGGTGGTCGACTGCAAGAGCAAATACGGCGACTGCAACAAGCGGCTGCCGCTGCCCTGAAAGATCGCGATGGCGCGGTTGCCGTCGTCGTCCGTGGACAGCACCCCAATGTCTGCCACGGTATCCACCCCCGCAAAGTCCAGCCGGCCGACCACGAGCTGCTCGACGGAACCGAGTTCCGCAAAGGTTTGGGGCGGCAGAGGCGGACCGAAAGCTTGACTGAAAAGGACGCTCAAGGTGTCGTCACCAGCGCTCGCCGTCGGATCGGAGAAATCCGTCGGCTCGCTGCGCTCCAGGATGGCCAGATCCGTCAGTAGGTCTCCGTCGAAGTCTCCGGTGACCAGACGCACGGGAAACCCGGAGGTGGGGATGAGGAAGCCGTTGAACGCGCCATTGCCAAAGCCGTTTAAGAATTCAACGCTGAGGGTGCCCTGCCGCAAAAGCGCGATGTCCACACCGGGCGTCGCATTGAACTGGCCAATGGCGGCGTCGATCCACGGCGGCCCGTTGTTTCGCGCGCAAATATATCCCGGCACGCTCTTGTCGCAGTCCCCCTTGTCTCCGGGCGAACCTGGCGCGCTCACGATGACGCCGGAGGGGAAAACGGCATCGGTGAAACCATCCGCATTGACGTCACCCAATGCCAAGGGGGCGCTCGGCACGGGCGACGCAACCAGAGCAAACTTCTGGTCCGGTAGGATCAATCCGGGGACCTCCGAGGCGACGGAGTGGAACTTGCCGTTGCCCAGGCCGAATGTGACGAAGATGCCCTGAACCGGACCCACGCTCGCCGTGGCCAGGATGTCGGCGTTGCCATCTCCATTGACGTCTTGGAGCATGACTCTCCCGCTGATCTTTGCGTTGCCCGGCAACGCCACCGGCGGATACAGCGCAGGATCGTGGTTCCACGCATTGGCGCCAGGTTGCGCCACCGCCATGACCAGGATTTGCCCTCCGTCCTTTTTCGCGAGCACCAGTTCGGCGGATTGTCGTCCGTCTTGAGCATCCACGTCCGCAGCCGCCACCGGGAGTTGCAGGTCGGCTGCAGGGAACGGCAGATCGAAGAGCTTTTCGTTGTCGAACTCGTGTTCGATTCGGCTTTCAATGAAGCGGAGCACTTCGTCGGCAGCAAAATAAGCGTTCTGGGAGTTGGTCGGCTGGCGCGCTTCCAACACCGCGTACGTCACCGTTCCCGCCGCCACGTTTAGGGACGAGTACGACGTCGCCTGGAAGGTTTCATCCGCTTGCCCCCGGAAGACACTCACGCCAAACGTCGTTAAGTCGACCAGGTCGCCCACGCCATCGGGAACACCGTCGAAATCCGCGGTCAGGTTGCCGACTGCCGGCGCAGCAGCCATGGCGGGCAGCGTCGCTTCGCTCACCACGCCACCGGACTCCTCCAGGTACAGCGCGCGCACCTGCAGGCTGCCGAAGGTCACCAAGTCACTGACACCGTCCCCGTCGAAGTCGGCGATGTCCGCGAACGCCGCGCCCGGCGTGCCGATTTCGTTGACGAGCTCAAAGCTACCACTCGCTGTTCGACACACGCCGTCGAGTCCGCAGGTGGCCGCGCCGCCGCCGCATTCGTCGTCGGCTTGGCACAGCCTTCGACAGGCTTCGTCCGTGTCCGGCTGCCCGCAGCTGATGTCAGCGGAGTCGCAGGCTTCCCCGGCTTCCACGACGCCGTTGCCACACACGCCGGCGGGCAAATCCGGTAGCTCCGCGCAGCCCAACGCGGCAGCCGCGATCACCCAAAGGAGTACACGCTTCATTTGGGCACACAGTAACCCGGCCCCCGGAAAAGGAAAACCGCCCGCGGCGCGCCGACTGAAGTGGGCCGCCTCAGTCAGCGGGCTGAAGTCAGCGGCTGAGACGGATGGGCAACACCATCATTTCATCGGCAATATTAGACTCGTATAAAAACGCATATGCCGCCCGGCTGGCGAGCACGCGCTTGGTGTAGCGGCGCGTTTCGTTGAACGGGATCGCCTCGACCCAGACATCGAAGTCCATGCTCGGGCGCTCACGCAACCAACGCCGGGGACGCCCGGGGCCCGCGTTGTATCCAGGGATCGCGAGCACCGGGTTCTGGCGGAACGACTTGTTCAGTTCGGCTAGCCCTCGGCTGCCGAGCGAAATGTTGACGCTCGGGCGCTTCAGGGACGCGGGGTCGTAGGGCAGGCCGACGGGCTTGGCGAGCATCTTCGCCGTGGGAATGATCAGCTGCATCAAGCCGTAGGCGTCCGCGTGACTGACCGCCGAAGGGTCGAACGCGCTTTCCTCACGCATGACGGCGTAGACAAGGCATTCGGGCACGGCGTTTTTCTTGGTCTCACGCACAACGAGATCGTGGTGCGGCCGCGGGAACGCCAGCTCCCACGCCTTCGCCCAATCGCCGGACGGCCAGCGCGCGAGCCAATCCGTCAAGAGCCCGCGAGTCACCTGGTGGGCATCTTTCGCGGAGCCTGCCCGAGCGTATAACAGCGCCACGGCCCACAACAGCTCGGGAGCGGCGCCGGCTTTGACTAATCCCAGCGCCTCGATTTCCTGACGCGCCAAATCGAACTCGCTCTGGCGCAGGAGTTCCATGGCACGCTCGAATCCCGGCTGCTGGAGTTCCGGCCGTTGGGGGAAGGTAAAAGGCTCCGCGGCCGACTTCTGCACGGCTTCGTCCCGGACGCGTTTTGCCCCGAAGGGGTCGCGCTCCACTAGCCGTGAGTAGGCGTGCAGCATGTAGTACGAAAGCGGCAGCTCGCGGACGATGGCCTCCAGTTCGGCGAAGCCTCGCTCCACCTCACCGGTTTCCATCCACGCACGCGCCCGGAAGTAGCGCTCCCGTCCCGAGAACTCCGTGCCCCGGGCACTATCTCGCCCCTGAACCAACTCGGCGGCCCGATCGAGAACCGAGGCCGCGCCGGACCAATCCCCCTTCTCCATGCGACGCATCGCGAGGCGGAACACGCCGTCGAGCATCATGTCGCCATCGGGGTAGTCCTGGGGCATTGCCGTGAGTAGTTCGGTGAAGCGCGCTTCCACGCCCATGTCGAAATAGGAAAGCGCGCCGAGCATGCGAGCATCGTCCGCCAGCCGATGCTTGGGGAGTTCCTTTTCCAAGCGCGCGAAATGCGCCACGGCTTGAGCATGGCGTCCATCCCGAGCGGCAAAGCGCCCAGCGAGATACAGGGCTCGGGCCCGTTGGTCAGGGTCCTTGCAATGCAGAACCGCTTCCTTCAAGGAATCCGCGGCACGCCCCGTTTCGCGCTGGGCCGAGATGGACTTGCCACGCAGGATCAGTGCCTCGCAGCCCACCACGTTGTAGCGCTGGTTGCGTGGGGCGGCTTTCTGCAAATCGTTGGCGGCACGTTCCGCGGCTTGGTGCTCCCGGGCATCGGAAAGCGCGCGCACGCGTGCCAGGCGCTCGTCCGGCGAAGGCTGCGCATGGCGCGCACGCTGGGCGCGTGGCAAAGCCTCAAGGGCGCGGTTCGCGAGCGCTTCGGCTTGCCGCGACCGAGCGCTCGGCAAAGCGGACTCCGCCGCCACGCGCCGTGACAACCGCAGCGCTTCAACGACGTCACCATCGGCGGCGCCGGGGCTCGATGTGCGTGATGCCGCCCGCCCCAGCAGCGCTTCCGCCAAGCGCAGCGCGGTGCCCGCGTCCGACGGGGCCGGCGTCTTGGCCATATGCTCCCGCCAAATCTCGATGGCCTCATCCCAACGCTTCAGCCCTGCAAGGGCATCCGCACGTAAGAGGCGCATCTCTTCGTAGATCGGCTGCCCCCGCGTCACCTTGTCAAAGTACGCGAGCGCCCCAGCGCCATCCCCCCGGGAAGCGGCGATCTTGCCTTGAAAGAACCTGGCGTGATCGCGCAGCGCCCACGCGCTGCCCGCGGAGGCCTCATAAGCAGCGAGGGCACCCGTCCGATCTCCAGCGCGCTCCAGCACCCGTGCGAGAAGAAATTGCAGGCGCAGGTGGCGCAGGCTCCCCGAGGGGGACGCCTTCACTTTGCTACGGATCGCTGCCGCCGCACGCCGCGGGTCGTTTTGCTCCAGCGCCTTGCGCGCCACGCTCAACTCCGGCAGCGAGAGCAGCGGCACGAACGCTTCCAAGGACACACCGTCAACGCCGGGCGCGACGGACGCGCTGGCGGAAGCCACCGGTTTGGTCTGGGTCAATGGCGGCGGCGCCCCCTGCTCCCGGGGCTTCTGCTGGGCGGAGCATGCGCAAGCAACGCCGAAGAAGATGATGCCAAGGGATCTCACGAACCGTTCCGCTCCCCATTGAAACGCCGCGCCAGCCACGCCTCTTCCGCAGTCTGTTCTTCGGCGCTGTCCTGGGAGCGCTTGCGCGCCGCGCTCCAGGCTTGTTCGTGCTTCCCGACCGCTTCGGAGGCAGCGTCCGCATGCGCCAACCCCCTGCGTGCTCTGGCTTCCTCGGCGAGTTGCTGGCCGAGATTTGCTTCGGACTGCTCGCGCTGCTGCGCCAGGGCGCGCCGCTGCATCTGCGCAGCGTGCTCCCAACCCGCCGCGTGCGCCAAATCCTGCGCACGCAGCTTTCCGCCCTCAAGCTGCGCCCGCTCCTCGTCCTGAGAGCGGGCGATCGCCTGAGCATGGCGCTGAGCCTCCTCTTTGGCACGCGCAGCGGCGGCCTCTGCCTCGACCGTGCGCTGGCGCTCCGCAGCCAGCGCACGCGCCTGGGCATCCACGGCAGACTTTCGCTGATCGCGCAGCGCCTGCAGGGGATAGCGCGGACGTTTGCTCACCCTGCACAACCTAACAGCGGAGTGGCGTTTGGGCGAATTGAGGGCACAAATGGCCTAAGCATTGAATATCTATGAACAAACGTCACCATGCTAGGCTGCGCCGCCGTGGCAACCGGCGCTCCGACCCGTCCAGCTGCAGGCCCCGCTTCTGCGGACGGAGCCGCCGGCCCGCTGCCTCCCGGGCGCTTTGGGTTCTTTGGCGGAGTCTTCACGCCGAGCATCCTGACGATTCTCGGCGTGATCATGTACCTGCGCTTCGGCTGGGTCGTCGGCAATGCCGGGCTCAGTGGAGCGCTTGTCATCGTGGTGGTCTCGCATCTGATCACAGCCTCGACGGGACTGAGTATTTCGAGCATCGCCACCAACCGCCGGGTGGGCGCCGGCGGGGCGTACTTCATCATCAGTCGCTCCCTGGGCGCGCCATCCGGCGCCGCCATCGGTATTCCGCTCTTCCTCGGCCAGGCGCTTAGCGTCAGCTTCTACGTGGTCGGTTTCGTGGAATCGCTGGGCGATCTCGTGCCCATGGTGCCTCCCAAAGTTGCTGGCACTGTCGTGCTGCTGTTGCTCACTGCCGTCGCCGCAAAGAGCGCAGAACTCGCGATTAAGTCGCAGTACGTCGTGATGGCGGCGATCCTGCTCTCGTTGGTTTCCTTCTTTGCCGGCCAACCGGCGGGCGCACCCGCAGACACCGCGTGGGCGCCCGTGGAAGGCGCAGCGCCCTTTGGCAAAGTCTTCGCGGTGTTCTTCCCGGCGGTCACCGGGATCATGGCGGGCGTGGGCATGTCCGGCGATCTTAGGGATCCACGACGCGCCTTGCCCCGTGGCACGTTGCTGGCGATCCTAGCCGGCTTCGTCGTGTACATGATCTTCCCCATCTGGTTGGCGAAGAACGCGACGGCGGCAGAGCTAGTGCAGAACAAGCGCATCGTCTGGGACATCGCCCGTTGGGACGTCCTGATCTACGCGGGGGTGTGGGGCGCGACCATCTCGAGCGCCGTCGGAAGTCTGCTCACCGCGCCGCGCACCGTACAGGCATTGGCGTCCGACGGCCTCGCGCCACGCATTCTCGCCCGGGGCTCCGGGCCCCACAACGAGCCACGCTACGCGTTCGCCGCCACCTTCGTCTTGGCGCAAGGCGGCATCCTATTTGGCAACCTCGACGCCATCGCGAACCTACTGACCATGTTCTTCCTGGCGACCTACGGCTTCACGAACCTGGCCTGTGGGTTGGAACGCTGGGCGGCAAGCCCGAGTTTCCGTCCGGATTTCCGGGTCCCCTCGTGGGTGAGCTTGGGCGGCGCCTTGGCTTGCTTTTACGTGATGAGCATCATCGATCTGGTCGCCATGGTCGGGGCCATCGCCATCGGCGCGCTCATCTTCGTCTACACCCAGCGGCGGGCTCTGAATACGACCTACGGCGACGCACGCCACGGCATCTGGTCAGCCATGGTACGCACAGCCCTGCAGCGCTTGAGGCGAACAGAGTTTCATCCCCTCAACTGGCGGCCCAACGTCGTGATCATGGGCGGAGGGGTCGAGAAGCGGCCCCACCTGCTGGAGCTCGGAAGTACCATCGTGCAAGACCAAGGCATCGTCACGTACTTTCACTTGCTCAAGGGCAGCGTAGACGACAACGCGAAAACCAGGCGGCAGCTGACCGTGGAGATGGACAGCCAGGTCTCCGAGGCGCACCCCAACGTCTTCACACGCGTCGACGTCGTAGACGACGTGTATCGCGGCGCGGTGAGCGTGGCGCAGTCCTACGGTGTTGGCAGCTTCGAAGCCAACACCGTGATCCTAGGTTGGCCGCAAAAGGCCGAGCGTGGCCCCAGCTACGTTGAGATGTTGCACGACCTCGAACATCTCGACAAATCCCTGCTGCTTGTCCGCCACCGCGCCGACTTGGGTTTCGGGCGCAAACGCAACATCCAAATCTGGTGGGGTGGTCTGGAGGGCAACGGCGGGTTGATGCTGCTATTGGCATTTCTGATCACGGCGCACGACGACTGGCGCGACGCAGAGGTGTCCGTGATGACGGTCGTCGGTGACGAAGCTGAGCGCCCCGAAGCTGAAAGCGCCATCACGCGGGTCCTGAGTAGTGCGCGGCTCGATGCGCGCCCCCGGGTCATTGCGCGGGACGGTCGCAGCATCGGCGAGATCATGGAAGTGGAGAGTCGCGGTGTGGACTTGGCCATTATCGGCATTCGCTTGCCTCCTCCCGATAGCAACCCTGAGGACTTCTTCACGCGCATGAACGAATTGCTCGACCACCTGCCCACGACCGTCTTGGTACGTTCTGCGCGTGGGTTCCGTGGTGAACCCGTGCTCTTCGACGCCCCTGCCCCCGCGGCAGCCGCGGCGCCCCCTACGCAAGCGCCGGACGCGAAAGCGCCCGACGGTGCAAAGTAGCGACGGGCGCGCTTCGGTGGGAAACGCGCCTAGCGGCGCAAACCAGCGGCGCTGTTGGAACGGTGGTGCCACTCTTGCAAACTGCGAACATGGCTCTGACCGCGGAGTACTTCGCGCACCTCAAGTGCGTCCACGGCGGCCAGCGCGGCGCTCAAGGTGGTGAAATAGGGGATGTTCGCCAAAAGAGTGCTGCGCCGAATGCTGTAGCTGTCCCGGATCGCCTTGTCGCCCTGGGTCGAGTTGATCACCAACTGAATGCTGCCGGACTGCACCGCATCGACGATGTGCGGCGAGCCTTGTAGTACCTTGTTGATACGCTCTACGGGCACGCGCGCACTCTCGATCACGTCCGCCGTGCCGCCCGTTGCCACAATCGAAAAGCCGAGGTTTCGGAGGCGCCGCGCGACTTGGCAGGCCTGCGCTTTGTCTTCGTCGGCCACGCTGATGAACGCGCGTCCGCGGTCTGGCAGCACGTAGCCACTCGCCGCCAGGCTCTTCTCGAAGGCCAAGGCCGCGCTCGTGGCCACACCCATGACTTCCCCAGTGGAGCGCATCTCGGGGCCGAGGATGGTGTCCACCCCGGGGAACTTCGCGAAGGGGAATACGCTTTCTTTCACGGCTACGTGCGTCGGCACGGCCACGTCGGTGATCTTCAGTTCGTCGAGGGACTTGCCGACCATGACCTTCGCGGCAATCTTGGCCAGGGGCCTACCGGTCGCTTTCGAAACGAATGGCACGGTGCGCGACGCTCGTGGGTTGACTTCAAGCACGAAGACCGAATCGTCTTTGACCGCGAGCTGCACGTTCATCAACCCGATGACGCCCAATTCGAGGGCAATCGCGCGCACGCACTCTTCGATCTCGGCGACGACGCGAGGGTTCAAGGTATGCGGCGGCAGAACACTCGTGGAGTCCCCGGAGTGCACGCCAGCCTCCTCGATGTGCTGCATCACTCCGCCGACGACCGCGCGCCGACCGTCGGACACGCAGTCGACGTCCACTTCGATGGCGTTCTTCAGGAACTGGTCAATGAGCAGAGTCGGCTGCTGCCCCTCGTCTTGGGCAGCGTCCATCGCCAAGCCCACGTAGGCGTCGAGTTCCGCGGCCGTCCAGCAAATCATCATGGCACGCCCACCCAGGACGTAGGACGGCCGAACCAAGACCGGGAAGCCGATGTCGTGGGCGATGGCACGTGCTTGTTCGACTCCTGAGGCGATGCCTGCTTTCGGTCGCTGCAAGTTCAGCTTCGAAAGCAGTTGGTCGAATCGCTCGCGGTCCTCGGCGCGGTCGATAGCGTCGGCGCTCGTACCCAGAAGCCGCACACCAGCCTGTTCCAACGCCACGGCCAAGCGCAGCGGCGTTTGGCCGCCAAACTGCACAATCACACCGAGCAATTCGCCTTCTTTTGTTTCCTCCTCGACGATGTTCAGAACGTCCTCAAGGGTAAGCGGCTCGAAATAGAGCCGGTCGGCCGTGTCGTAGTCTGTCGACACCGTCTCCGGGTTGCAGTTGACCATGATCGTTTCGAGTCCAAGCTCTTTGAGAGCAAAGACCGCGTGGCAACAGCAGTAGTCGAACTCGATGCCTTGACCGATGCGATTGGGTCCGCCTCCTAGAATGATCACTTTGCGCGACGACGTGACGCCGCTCTCCGACAAGGACTCGTAGGTCGAATACAAGTACGGTGTGTGCGCGACGAACTCAGCAGCGCAAGTGTCCACCCTGGAGAACACAGGGGATATGCCTGCGGCTTTGCGCATCGCACGCACTTCGGTCTCGTTGGTGCCGAGCGAAGTGGCCAACTGGCGGTCGGAAAACCCGAGCTGCTTCGCAGCTTTGAGCTGGTCGTGGTCGAGGCGCTCGCTTCCGGCGATCGCTCCTTCAAAGCTCACGATGCGCTGCAGCTGGAAGAGAAACCACGGGTCGATGGCAGTGAGGCTATGCAACTCCTCCACGCTGAGGCCGGCGCGCAACGCGTCTGCGACATAGAAGAGTCGGTCCGCCGTCGCCACGGGCACCACACCGCGCAACAGATCCGCAAGCTCACCAACGGGCGGGGGCGGCATCGTGGAACGGGGCTTTGCGATGGGCGGGGCATCGTAGACCAAGTCCCGCGCTGCATTGGGGTCTTGGGCCAGGGCGCGGTAGTCCACACGGTTTTGCAAGCTGACCAAGCCATCTCGACCGCGTTCCAGGCTGCGCGCAGCCTTCTGCAATGCCTCGGGAAAGGTGCGCCCGATGCTCATTGCTTCACCCACGCTCTTCATTTGAGTGCCCAGCCGATGGTCGGCACCCGGGAACTTCTCGAAGGCAAAGCGAGGCCACTTCACGACGACGTAGTCGATGGTCGGTTCGAAGGCAGCGCTGGTCTGAGTGATGTCGTTCTTCAACTCGTCCAGGGTGAAACCCACAGCAAGCTTCGCCGCGATCTTGGCGATGGGGTAGCCCGTCGCCTTGCTAGCCAAGGCACTCGAACGCGAGACGCGCGGATTCATCTCGATCACGAGCACGCGACCGGTCTTGGGATCGACCGCAAATTGCACATTGCTGCCGCCGGTCTCGACGCCGATCTCGTGCATGACCGCGCGGGAAGCGTCTCGGAGGCGTTGGTACTCACGATCCGTCAGGGTCATGGCCGGAGCAACGGTGATGGAGTCGCCCGTATGCACCCCCATCGGGTCGATGTTCTCGATGGTGCAAACGACGATGAAGTTGTCGTTCTTGTCGCGGATGACCTCAAGCTCGTATTCTTTCCACCCCAATAGGCTCTCTTCGATCAGCACTTGGTGGGTGGGGGACTGGGCCAGCGCCCAGTCGATTCGAGAGGCCAACTCTTGCTGATTCTGTACGATGCCGCCCCCAGAACCGCCCAGAGTGAAGCTGGGGCGCAAGATCAGCGGGAAGCCAGCTTTGTCCGCGAAGGCCTGGGCCTCAGCGACGCTGCCCACATGCGCGGACAGCGGCGAGGACAAGCCGACGCGGTCCATGGCTTCCTTGAAGAGCTGTCGGTCCTCGGCTTTGCGAATGGCGTCGATGCTGGCGCCGATCAACTCCACACCATGTTGGCTGAGCACGCCCTGCTCGTGCAGGCCAATCGCCAAGTTCAGCGCAGTTTGCCCGCCGAGGGTGGGCAAGATGGCATCCGGCCGCTCGCGCTCGATGATGGCGCTGAGATTCGCTATGTCCAACGGCTCGATGTAAGTGCGACGTACCAACTCCGGGTCCGTCATGATCGTGGCGGGATTCGAGTTGACGAGCACCACGTCGTAGCCCAGTTCCACCAACGCTTTGGCGCCCTGGGTCCCGGAGTAGTCAAACTCACACGCTTGACCAATGACGATGGGGCCCGAGCCAACGAGCAGGATCTTGCTGATGTCTTCGCGGCGGGGCATGAGCCCCGCGACTAGACCAGCTGGAGGCGGCCAGCAACGCCCGGGAGATCTCCCTGGGGCAACCCGCCGAAAACGCAAATATGCGCCTCAAGACTGGAGACAAAACCGGCGCCGCGGTATGAATAGGGAATGTCGGGGATGGCAAGATCGACGCTTTGGGCCCTCGCTGTGCTGCTGTGCATGCTCGGTGTGGCTAGCGCGCAGACCGCGGACGAGCGCGCCAAACAACACTTTGAATCCGGCGTGGCCTATTTGCAGGAGAGCGACTACGACAGCGCCCTGCGTGCCTTCGAAAAAGCTTACGAGCTTTCCGGCCGACCCGAGGTGCTGCTGAATATCGCAACCGTGCACGAGCGCACGGGTGCCCTCGCATCGGCGATCGCTGCTCTGGAAAAGTACCTCCAGACCAAGCCGAGCGGCGAGCACTCGGAAACCGTCGCCGCGCGCGTCGAAAACCTGAAGCGGCGGCTCGCCGAAAAACCAAAAGAAGAGCCGGCGCCCCAGGTTGTGCCGCCGCCCCCACCCCCCGTGACGGAGTCGAAGCCACAGCCCGCGCCGGCGCCTGCGCCCCGGGACGAAGTGTCGCCAAATCGCGTTCCCGCCTACGTGGCGTTAGGCATTGGTGCGGTTGCCGCGGGCGGGGCCGTCCTGACGGGCGTGCTCGCGAAAGGCGAACACGACGACGCGAAGGGCAACTGCTCCCCAAGCTGCAGCGACGATGATCTCTCCAGCGGGCGGGCGCTGGCGCTCACGAGCACCATCCTGACGGGCGTTGCCATCGTAGGAGCGGGCGTCGGCGCCGTGCTCTGGTTCGGAACCGACGATTCTTCACAGCGAGCCATGCGCACGCGGCCCGGACGCTTTGGCCTGCGGCTGGCGCCCACTTCCGCCCACGCCCTTTGGCAGTTCTGAGCCATGCGCCTCTTCGCCGGGACGGCCTCCGCGCTTCTAGCTCTTGCGGCGGCCTCTTGTGCGCTGATCCTGGACTTTGACGACCTGACCCAAGGAGACGGCGCCGAGGCCGGCATACCGTGCACCACGGATCTGGCCTGCGACGACGGCATTCCGTGCACGGAGGACCGCTGTGTTGCTGGTTCGTGCAATTCGGAGCCCCGCGCCCTCGTCCGCATCGGTGATCGAAAAACCATCACAGGAGAAATTGGACGAGCGTTTCGCCTGTCCATGGCGGCAACCGGCAAGCGCTTCTATCTCTCCGTCTTCTACGAGACGCCCGCCACCAGCACGCGCGAAGTGAGCCTGCACTACTGGGACGTTGAAGGCGACGAGTACCGTGAAATCCCCGCACTGTCGCAGCTGAACGCAGGCCCGGTCTTGAGCAAGCCGGCTAGCCGCGCCGCGCTCGTGGCTACGAGCACTTTGCCGCCGGCCATCCACGCCTACCTGGCGTCTGGGGATCCACCCGCGGTATTCCACCTGGAGCTGGACGGAGACCTCAACCTCGACGAGTTCCGCTCGCGCGCGGCCGAACAGACCCCGAGCTTCGACGCCAGCATCGAAACCCGAGGCCCCGTCGCGTGGCAGACCGGGGGCGGCAAGGTCTGGGGCGGTTGGCTCACCACGGCCGGCACCATTCTACTGCATAGCGGCACGGCCCCCTTGCCCCCAGCGCCCAGCCCGGACTTTGCGCCCTCGCCACCACCTGCTTTGATCGCGCCCCTTGCGGGCGAGGCCGAGCCCGGCGTGCTGTGGCACTCCTCGGCAGGCTTGTTTGCCCAGTTGCGAAACGGGTCCCAGCCCTTGTCGCTGGTCCAGTGCGACACCAGCGGCACCGCGCTGAGTCTCAGCAGCACCTACCTGGAATTCGGCAACGCCTTTTTGGCGGTGTGGACCCGGGAGCAAAACCCATCGGGGCCGACGGTGCTCGAATCCGCGCTGGTGCAATGCGTAGACACGGGCTTCTGTCAGCAGTCCGCCCCCACCTGCGACGGGCCGAACGCTCCGACGCGCGTTGGCAGCCGCAACGGCGCGCTGGCGTTTTACCAACGCAAGTCCAAACCCGATTCCGGCTATCAATTCGCTGCGCTGCCAGCCGTAGAGGGCCAAGAGGCATCGCTTTCGCTGCGACTGCGCGAAGTGACCGTCGGTCAAGAGGCCTCGTCCAAGGAGCTCGAGCTGCGCGAGATCGCCCGCACCCCGCTCGGGGCGCTGGCGAACGGACCGAATTGGCCGGAGGTCGCGGTCGCGACGGAAGACATCGTGTCCGTCGCGTGGATCGAACCAGCGAACGCCCGTGAGGTCGTGCACTGGGAGCGCTACCGGGTCTGCTACCCAGACTGACGCTGCACGAGTCGCTCACTAGCGCCGACCACTCCGGCCCAAGTTCCGAACTGCGCCCGGGGCAGCTCTTTCTTGACGCGCGCGACGTCTTTGTCGGGCACATCCAGGAACAGAAACGGAACCACTCGCCAGCGGGACAAGGACGAAAGCCAACTTGCCGTGGCGCGCCCATGGGAGGGCGCCGCCAGTCCGTCGACGATCACGAGCTGGGGACGCGGCCCATCCAGTTCCGACTTGCAGTCGGGAAAGCGCGGCTCAACCACCGTGAGCACGTGGCCCGCGTTCCGCAGCGCTGCGACCTCGCTGGCGCGCTGACTTTCACCCCCCATGAGCAGCATGACGATGCTCGCCATCCACCAACAGTAGCGCCTCGGGTGCTCGGACGCGAGCCTCTCGATTCTGCTCGATTGCTGCACTAGACTGGACGCGTGCCACCGCCCGCGCCGGCAATGAAGCTTGCTGAGTTCGATGTCCATGCCCTGCAGCGTGATCTGCAGGTCGCCCGCAGCATCCCCAGCGCGCGGCAAGCCGGGCCGTATCACAACGGCGGCTGGAAGGGTGTCAGCTTGCGGTCGTCGTCCGGCGACGCAGCCACCGCCTTGGCTGGCGCTCCGCCCTTCGTCCCCTACCGCGACACGCCACTTTTGGCGCGCACTCCGTACTTTCGCCAGTTGCTCCGATGTCTGGCGCTGCCTATGAAAGGCGTGCGCCTGCTTTCTCTCGATCCTGGCGGCAAGATCGAGGCACATCGGAATCCTGACCTGTCCTTGGGATCACCCATGGCGCGCTTGCACGTCGTGGTGGATACCAACCCGCACGTGTTTGTCGTATTCGATGGGCAGCGGCAACACTGGCGCGCTGGCGAACTCTGGTACGGCGACTTTGCGCGTCCCCACTGGGTGGTCAACGCGGGTGACACCACGCGCGTGCACATGGTGCTGGACGTCTACGTGACGCGGCGTTTGCTTTCGATGTTCCCAAGCAGTTACTTGAGGACGTTGCGGAAGTCGGGGCGGCGCCCCGGCGGCAGCCTGATGCGCCGATTGCTGCTATCGGCCAATTTCGGCAACCACACCTATCCAGCCACTGAGCATGGGTCGGCCCCCCCCGAAACTCGCCCCTAGCGGCCCAATACCCCAATAAACGGCGCTCTGCCGCCGAGTCTCGCCAGGCCTGGCTGGAGCCTCGGCTCCGGCCGTCCCTGGCACTTCTTGACGAAGGGGCGCCCTTCTGCCAGAAACTCCGCCCCCCGGCCTTTGCTCGGCCCCGCCGGTCCTTTGGACCGAGACGGGTGCTGCCGGAACTTCGGAAGGCTCATCCTTCCACCTTCGAAACGGAGCCCCCAATGCCCAAAATGAAAACAAACCGCGCCGCTGCCAAGCGCTTCAAAGTGACTGGCACCGGACGCGTCCGCCGCCCCAAGGCCGGTGGCCAACATTGCATGAACGGCAAGTCGCGCAAGCGTCGCCGCCGTCTGCGTGACAACGACATGGTCGCCCCCGCGATGGAACATCGCGTGAAGATCATGCTTCCCTACGGTTGAGATCGGAGAAGCACGATGTCTCGCGTCAAACGTGGAAAAGTGACTCATGCGCGCCACAAGCGCGTTCTCAAGCAAACGGAAGGCTTCTGGGGCGGTCGGAAGAACCGCTACCGCCAAGCCATCCGGGTTCTCTGGAAGAGCTGGCAGTACGCCTACATCGGCCGCAAGCTGAAGAAGCGTGACTTCCGCCGGCTTTGGATCACCCGCATCAACGCCGCATGCCGCATGAACGGCACGACCTATTCACGCCTCATGGGGGCGCTGAAGAAGAGTGGCGTCGAACTGGACCGCAAGGTCCTGGCGGACATGGCTGTCAATGACATGGCGGCTTTCAAAGAGCTCACCGCTCTAGCCCAAGCAGCCAAGTAGTCGCTGCAGGGAAAAAGAACGAGGCTCGGCGTAACAACCGAGCCTTTTTTCTTTTTGTGTGTATCACCCCGGCTGAGAACGACGCGGCCATTTTCAAGGCTGGCAGCGCGCGCTAGGCTGCATCGCGTGACTGACGCAGCTACCGAAATCGAAACTGGCCTGGTCGCATTCGGTGAGCGCTTCCGCGAGAGCTTTGCGGGCTGTGCGGACGAGCCCGCCCTGCGCCAGGCAAAGGCCGAAGTCCTCGGCAAGAAGGGCGAACTCACAGCGCTGCTCAAACGCATGGGCGAGGTTTCACCGGACAAGCGCAAAGCGATCGGTGAACTGGTCAATCGCACCAAGTCCGCAGTCGAAGACGCGTTCGAGCGCCAGCTCGCGGCGCTGCTGGCCGCGAAGCGCAAAGCGGATCTGGAAGCTCCCCCCTACGATCTGAGCCTACCGGGCCGGCTGCCTGCGGCACGCGGGCACACGCACCCGCTGACTCGGGTGAAAGACGAGATCTTGGACATCTTTCGGTCCTTGGGCTTCGAAGTCGCTTGGGGCCCCGAGGTCGAACTCGAGACCAACAACTTCGAGAAGCTCGCTTTTCCACCGGACCACCCCGCCACGGACATGCAAGATACCTTCTGGGTGAATGTGGACGGGGGCGTCGACAACGCACGGGTGCTGCTACGCACCCACACCAGCAACGTACAAGTGCGTGAGATGAGCACACGCAAGCCGCCCATGGCCATCGTGAGCGGCGGTCCGGTATATCGCCGTGACGACGACGTCACGCACTCGCCCATGTTCCACCAGATTGAGGGATTCCTCGTCAACGAGCGGGTCAGCTTTGCAGAGCTCAAGGGCGTGCTCACTGCCTTCGCGGAACGGCTCTACGGCCCCAGCACCCCAGTGCGCTTTCGGCCCAGCTACTTTCCATTCGTCGAGCCAGGCGCAGAAATGGACGTTGGGTGCGTGTTCTGCGACCCCGATGACGGCTCCCGAGCTGGTTGTCGAGTGTGCAAGGGCACCGGCTGGTTGGAAATCTTGGGCTGCGGCATGGTGCACCCGGAAGTCTTTGAGCACTGCGGCATCGACCCCGAGCGCTACACGGGCTTTGCCTTCGGACTTGGCGTCGAGCGCGTGGCCATGCTGCGCTACCAAATCCCGGATATTCGACTTTTCTTCGAGAACGACCCGCGCTTCTTGGCGCAGTTCTGAGGCTCGCTGCGCGGCCGCCGAAGGCGCCCATTCGAACGAAGCGCCGCGCTTAGATCTCGAAAATCTTGAGACCGTTCGCTCGCAGCGGCGCCAGCGCGCTGGTGTCCTGCACCGCGGAATCCTGAATGTAGAGGAACTTCAGGTTCTTGAGACCCTTGAGAGGACTGACATCTTTGACCCGAGTGCGCTGCAAGCTCAAGCGCTCGAGCTTCTCGAGTTTGGCAAGGGCCGTCACGTCGCTCACAGGGGTATCATCCAGGGCCAGCTCGGTGAGATTCGTGAGGTTCGCCAGCGGACTCACATCGCGCACTTGGGTGCGTCCAAGGTCGAGGCGATCGAGCTTAGTGAGTTCTGCCAGGGGCTTCAGATCGCTCACCTTGTTGATGGACGCTCGCAGCGTCTCGAGTTTCTTCAGGTCGGCCAAGAGGGAGAGATCTTCCACATCGCCGGGGCCCAGGAACAGCTCCTTCAAATTCTTGGTGTGAGGGAAGATACAGGGGTCGAGTTGGTGGGTCTCACTCTGCGAGAGATTGAGCGAGGTGAGCCTGCCAAGGTCCGTCGCGCTGATGTCCCCGTCAGGCTTCTGTAATTTGAGACGCAGGGCAGCCTCGACTTTTTCGTCATCAAAGCTGAGCGTCTTGCCGCAGTCGTCCTTGGTCTTGAGCTTGCGCGCGGGTTTCTTTTCAACCTTGGGCAGCGGTGCTTCCGTCACGGCGGGTGCGGGCGCCGCGGAGGTCGCGGGACTGGGTGCAGTTTTCGTCTCCTCCTCGCAACCGAGGGAAACGAGGGGAACCACTAGCAAATACGGAAGTCGGCGCAGCATGTCCCCAAGGGTACACAGCCGCGACGGCAACATCCACTTCAGCGTGGATGGTCTACTCTGCGGCAACGCGCTGCGACTCGTCGGCGCTGGCATCGACAGAGCTCAAAGTCACGACACGCTCGCACAACTCGAGGGTCTGCGACCGGTGGGACACGATCAGTACGGCATGGTCCTCGCTCAAGGATCGCAAAGCGCTGTGCACGAGGCGCTCGCTATCCGAGTCGAGTCCTTCGGTGGGTTCGTCTAGAAGCAGAATGCCGTGCCCACTCGCCACGGCCCTCGCAAGGGAAACGAGTCGCCGCTCACCCCCTGACAGCGGACGCCCGCCGGGCCCAACGATCTCCTGACCGAGCGCCGCAAGATGCTGCGCGCCGACCCGCGCAAGCACAGCGTCGACATCGATTGCCGATTGTTCGCGAAGGGCGAAAACAGCAACGTTGTCTCGAATGGTCCCGGTCACCAGCGGCGCGTCTTGCGGTACCCAGGCAAGCGGACGCTCCCTAGGACCGACCCCCGCCGCGTGGCAGTCCGTTCCATCCAACAGCAGCTGCCCAACCGACGCCTCAAGCCCAAGAATGCAGCGAAGCAGCGTGGTCTTCCCGCTGCCCGTTGGGCCCGCGAGTCCCAGGATCTGTCCCTGCTCAACCCGCACGGACACCCGCGGACCACCACGCGCCGCGCCAAACTCCTGCAACACAAGCGACGTCGGTCGGAACTCGCGCGCTGGCGCAGACCGCGGGGTTGGACTTCGATGGGCAAGCCGATCCAACTCCGCAAGTGCGACGCCGCCGCGCGCACAGTGGCTGCGGGCGTCCGCGAGATCGCGAAGCGGGCGATAAGCCATGAAAAACACGGCGGCGAACGCGACGACGGTGCCGTCCGTGACAAACGCGCCACTGTGTCCGACCAGCACGATCAAAAGCACGAGTCCCAGGGCACCCAGCACTTCGTTGCCGCCGGAGAGGCCAGCGCGTAGGGATTCAGCCCGCGCTTCCATCTTCATCGCTTTCGTTCCGGCCAGTCGCAACATCTGCAGCACGCGTGATCCCGCGCCGTAGCTCCGGAGTAGGTCCAGGTGCGACACCAACTCATCGACGCCCGCATGCACCTCCAGCGCGCTTCGCTGCGCGGACTGGTGCGCACGCCGCAGATGACGCCTCGCGTAAGAAAGAGTTGCGGCAAAGACCAGGAGTGCCGCCATGCCCCCCACTGCGAGGGAGGCTGACACGAAGATCAGGGCTAGAGCTAACGGCACGAGTTGCGCCAGGGCGCGCACCTCGGCGAGCAATCCGTTTTCAACCGAATTTTCAAATGTCCGCACACAGACAGCGAGGCGCGCCCCGGTGCCTTGGGGGGTGCCCGTGGCTCCGGCGGCGAGCAGGCGCTCGGCGCTCGCCTCCCGCAAGCCCTGCCCGCTCCCTCGAGCAGCGTAAACCTGCGAATACGCTAAGGAAACACCAGAGACAGCCTTGACGACTGCGGCGCCGAGCCCCACGAAGAGAATAGTCGTGAGCCACGCGGGTTGCGCGGGCTGCACGAGCGCTTTCCCCAAAAACCCCGCGCAAAGCGCAACTGCGCCGTGTGCGGCACCGTAGATCACCGCAGACGCCCCAATCGTCAGGCCGACAACGCCCCGATGGGGCAAATATCGCCACAAACGTCGCGCCAAATCCCAGGAGCCACGGATCTCTGGGAGCCTATCAGCCGTAGATAGGGGATCCGCTTGAATTTTCGACGCTGCCATGAACCCGAATGACATCTACGACGAGCGCGTTGTCCCGAAAAGGCTTTCGGACCCGCGCCCGCCCCAACCCAGCCTGGGCATGAAGCTTGCAGCCAAATTTACCTGGTTCCCCAACCACCCGCCCGCCCCCCAGGGGCCACACCCGCCCGCCGCCCCAGTCACCCCGACGTCAAGGGAATGCATCCCCGCTGACGGCAGGTTGATCCCCCAGGGGTCACACGCCCAGTGACCCCCAACTACGGACAAAGCACCATGTCCCGAAGCCGTACCGCCCAAACAGCCGCCGACGTTGAAGAACACGACGAGCAAACCTCCATCCGTTCGCGCCCGGCGCTCCTGCGTCGCGATGGCAGCCCAGAAGCGTCTTTGAACAAAACCGCGGCGAACGAGAACATCAAGCCCCGCGCGACGGAGTCGAGCAATGACACCATGTTGTCGCGCTACTTCCGCGACATGGCCACCCATCAAGTGATGGGGCCGGACGAGGAGCTGCAAACGGCGCAGGCCGTCGAGCAAGCCGAGGTCGACTTCTGGGTCGCACTGCTGTCGTATCTTCCGGCCGCGGCCATCCTGCTTGAGCAACTCGACGCGGACATTCTCACCATCTCCAGCGAGGACGACCGCCCACCCGCCAAGCAACGCGATGAGCTGCGCAAGCTCATGAAGCTCTACAAGAAGCAGCGCTCCAAGCTGCGTGCCGAGCAGCAACGCACTTGGATCGAGCTGTGTGAACAGCTCGCCCGTGAAGTGCGACTGCCCGACTCGGACCGCATTTGGGTGGCCAACGCTTTCAAGGCGGCCCACACCGCCGTGACGGCGCCGACGGACGGCAGTGAACGTGCGGTCATTCCGGAGTCCCCCGCCTACAAACGCTACCTGAGCGAGGTACGCCGCGCGGATCGACGCCAAAGAATGGCAAAAAACCGCTTCGTAAAGGCCAACCTGCGACTAGTTGTCAGCATTGCGCGTCGCTACAACCGTGGGCGGCTGCCGCTGATTGACCTGATCCAAGAAGGCAACATTGGTCTGATGAAAGCGGTCGAACGCTTCGATCACACGCGCGGTTATCGCTTCTCCACCTACGCTTCGTGGTGGATCCGGCATGCCATCAGCCGTGCGCTCGCAGACAAAGGTCGCGCCGTGCGTATTCCCGTCCACATGCTGGACACCTACAACCGTGTCTCTCGCGCGACGCAAACCATCATTGCGCGCACGGGACGTGAGCCCACCGTCGAAGAACTCGAAAAAGAGACCGGCGTCCCGCGCGAAAAGCTGGACAAGGTGAAGGACCTCTACGCAGACACTCCGTTCTCACTCGACCGCCCAGTGGGCGACGAGGACGGTCGCCGCTTCCTCGACTTCTTGGTCGAAGAGAACAGCCTGTCGCCCTACGATTGCCTTGCGAATCAGAAGTGGGCCGAAGAGGTCCAGCGTCTGCTTGGAACGCTCACGCCTATCGAGTCCCGTATCATCCGCTGGCGCTTCGGCTTGGACAACGAGGACGAGCTCACGCTGAAGGAGATCGGCGACAAGTACAACCTGTCGCGGGAACGCATCCGTCAGCTGCAAGAGCAAGCCATCGGCAAGATCCGCAAGCAGATGCGCGACTTCTGAGTCGCGTCGGCTCATCGCGCAAGCCGGTCATCTAGAGAGCTCGGACCGGCCGGCCGGAGGCCCCCAGCTGACTGCGACGGTTGGCCCGGCGGCGGCGTGAAATCCAGATCTTGCGGTCACTAGCGCAAGCATTGCGCAAGTCCGGCTGATCGCAGCGGAACTCCAAACGGCAAAATTGCGGCCCCGGGCGCTCTTCTGTCGCCAAGCGGCCCCCGATCGTGTTACCGGGGGGCGCCCTGAAACGGGCCTCGAACCGACCTCACGCTTGCGCGAGAGAGGGAGAGTCGATGAGCCGATTTTCAACCAAGAACAGACACCGACGGCAACACCAGGTCGCCGGGTCGATCAAAACGGGTCCGGAGCGATGAAGCTGTTCGTATTTCCCCGTTGGGCCAACAAGACGCGCCCGATTTTCGGCGCGGTGTTGGGCATCGCGCCGCTCTACCTGACCGGCCTGGTCTGGTATGGCTTTTCACCAAAGACGACCGACGTCGGCTACATGCCGAAGCAGCCGATCCCGTACAGCCACGAGCTGCACGTGGGGCAGCTTGGCCTGGACTGCCGGTACTGCCACAGCACCGTGGACAAGGCGGCGCACTCCGCCGTGCCGTCCTCGGCCACGTGCATGAACTGCCACTCGCGAGTCAGAACCAAGAGCCCACTCCTCGAGGTGCTGCGTGAGAGCTGCGGGTGGTCCGACGAGAAGCGTGCCTGCAAGGAGGACGGACCGTCCATTCAATGGACCAAGGTTCACGACCTGCCGGACTACGTCTACTTCAACCACAGCGCCCACGTGACCCGCGGCGTCGGCTGCGTGAGCTGCCACGGCCGCGTCGACAAGATGGTCGAGGTTCACCAAGTGGAGCCCCTGAGCATGGGCTGGTGCCTGGACTGCCACCGGGCGCCGGAACAGCACCTGCGCCCACCGAGTGAGGTCACGAACATGAACTGGGCTCCCGACGGCGACCCCATCGAGTTCGGCAAGAAGTTTCGCGAGCAGAACAACATCAACCCCTCTGAGGATTGCTCCACATGTCATCGCTGAAGAACGGCGACCGCCCGAAAGCCGCCGGCGCGGAGCCGGTACTCCCGACCTACTGGCGTAGTCTTCCGGAGCGCGAAGCTTCGCCGGAGTTCCTTGAAAAGGCCGCGAGGGAGTTCGCCACCCCACCGGAAAACGAGACGCCCAACTCACCGACCCGCCGCCGCTTCATGCAGATCCTCGGGGCTGGCTCGGCGCTGGCAACCGCCGCCGGCTGCCGCTGGACCGAAGACAAGATGCTGGCGCCCTCGAAATCCCAAGAGGGACGCATCCCGGGAGAGACCCGCAAATTTGCGACCGCCGTGGATATTGCTGGCGTCGCCGTGGGTGTGCTCGCCACTAGCTACGACGGACGCCCCATCAAGCTCGAGGGCAACCCAGCCCAATCATCGAGCCTGGGCGCGCTCGGCGCCGTGCAACAAGCTCAGGTCCTGGAACTGTATGACCCGGACCGCAGTCGCCATCCGCGACAAGGCACCGAAAAAAAGACTTGGGATGACTTTGCAACGTTTGCACGCACACACATCGACGAGCTGAAGGCCAAGGACGGAGAGGGGCTCGCGATCCTGGTCGGCGCAAGCTCGTCGCCAACCCGCGCGTATCTGAAGACGAAGCTCACAACTCTGCTGCCGAAGGCGCGCTTCGTCGAATGGGAAGCTGCAGACGGGGAAGGCACACGCCGCGGCACACTGCTCGCATTCGGCGCAGCCCAACAGGTACGCTTTGATCTGGCCGCAGCCGACATCGTGCTCACCCTCGATGCGGACATCGCGCACGAGACGTACCCAAACGGCCTCGCCAACGCTCGCGCCGCCATCAAGCGCCGAGATCCGGACGCGGTGATGAACCGCATCTACGCAGTGGAGAGCGGATACACACGCCTGGGCAGCGTGGCCGACCACCGTCTGGCCTTGCGCGCGGAGCTGATCAAGGCCTTCACCGCTGCTCTGGACGCGCAGGTGAGCGCGGCATTGAGCGCGAGCGGGGCCCAGGCCAAACCGAGCGCTGCGTTCCTTTCCGACACGAAGACCGCCAAGTTCTTGGAGGTACTCGCCAAGGACCTCGTCGCCGCCAAGGGCCGCTGCGTCATTGCCGCCGGCGAACACCAGCCGCCGGAGGTGCACGCCTTGGTCGCGCGCCTGAACACGACCCTCGAAAACGTCGGCAAGACGGTGTTCTACACCGAAGACCCCCGGGGCGAAGCGCCCAGTCGCCTCGCCGATCTGAAGGCGCTCACGGCCGAGCTGAATGGCAACAAGATCAGCAGCCTGATGATCCTGGGCAGCAACCCGGCCTACACCGCGCCTTCGGATCTGAACTTCGCGGCGGCGATCCCCAAGGCCGCCACGACTGTGCACGTGGGCCTCTATGATGACGAGACGGCAAAGCTGTGTGGCTGGCACGTCAACGAAGCACACTGGCTCGAGAGCTGGGGCGACTCCACGGCACCAGACGGCACGGTGAGTCTGCAGCAGCCGCTGATCGCGCCACTCTTCAATGGCAAGAGCGTGTGTGAAGTGCTCGGAATGCTGTCAGGAGAATCCGCGGCGAGCGGGTTGGATCTCGTCAAGTACACCCACCGAGACGCCCTCGGGGACCCGCGCAAGCTACGTCGCGCGATCCACGATGGCGTGGTGCCCGGGGCAAAACCCGAAGCGAAGATCCCAGAGCTCAAGGAGCTCGCTCCCGTGGCGCTGAATGAGCGCGAGAACGGCGCGGCGGACGTGGGCAACGGCCAGTATGAGCTGCGCTTCGTCAACGACGGCAAAGTGCTGGACGGGCGATTTGCCAACAGCTCTTGGCTGCAAGAACTCCCCGATTCCTACACCAAGCTGACCTGGGGGAACGCGGCACTGATGGCGCCGAAGACGGCGGAGGCCATCGGTGCAGTGGACGGCCAAGCCGTCACGCTGAACGTCGCGGGCAAGAGCCTGCCCACCTTCGCAGTCTTGGTGCCTGGCTTGGCCCAGGGCTCGGTACACCTCGCGCTGGGCTACGGTCGAACGCGCGCCGGTCGCGTCGGTGGCCACGAAGAAAAGGACATCGCCGCTGTCGGCGCCAATGCCTACTCGATACGCACCAGTGAGGCCCACGAGTTTGTTGGCGGGCTGCAGGTGGCCGCCGGCGCCGCAAAAAAGCGCCTCGCCACGACTCAAGACACCCACACCATCGACCAGGTCGGACGCGAGGGCGTGACGGAACGCCTGGGCATGCTGGTTCGTGAAGGCAGCCTCAAAGAGTACAAAGACAAGCCCGACTTCGCGAAACACGCGGTACACCATCCCCCATTGCTCAATCTGTGGACGGACCCGATCGCTTACGACGGGCACAAGTGGGGCATGGCCATCGACTTGAGCAAATGCATTGGCTGCTCCGCGTGCATCACCGCATGCCAAGCGGAGAACAACATCCCGTCCGTCGGCGAAGAGCAAGTCGCCGTTGGCCGCGAACTGCACTGGCTGCGCGTCGACCGTTACTTCAAAGGCAGTGCAGACGAGCCGGAGGTCGCCTGGCAACCCCTGCCCTGCATGCAGTGCGAAAACGCACCCTGCGAGCAGGTCTGCCCGGTGGGCGCGACCATGCACTCGCATGAGGGGCTGAACGACATGGTTTACAACCGTTGCATCGGCACGCGGTACTGCGCCAACAACTGCCCCTACAAGGTCCGGCGCTTCAACTACTTGAACTACAACCTGGACATTCAGGGCACGACGCCCTTCCACGGTTTCAAGGACGACGACGCCCGCGTCAAGAGCATGGTGTTCAACCCGGAAGTGTCCCTACGTGCCCGCGGTGTGATGGAAAAATGCACCTTCTGTGTGCAGCGCATCCAGAACACAAAGATCAAAGCCAAGAACGCCAAGCAAGCGATCCCCGATGGCGCCATTGCGACAGCCTGCCAACAGACGTGCCCCACGGGCGCCATCGTTTTCGGTGACTTGAACGACTCGGGCAGCGCAGTCGCCGCCGAGCAACGTTCGCCGCGTTCCTACGGCCTCTTGGAAGAACTGAATAACCGACCGCGCGTCCGCTATCTGGCGCGCGTGAAGAACCCGAACCCGGAGCTGGTGTGAGCCATGGCTGTCCTTAGCGACGTCAACCCATTCATCGAGCCACCCAAGGGTGAGAACGAGTTTGCGCGCATCACCCACAACGTGTCGCGCGTTACAGAGACCCCGCGCCCGCCACGCGCTTGGTACATCGCCTTCGGCATTGCGCTGTCACTCCTTGGTCTGTTCGGAGCCAGCATTGCCTGGCTGTTTTGGACCGGCATCGGCATCTGGGGCAATACCAGCCCGACCTTCTGGGGCTTCCCCATCGTCAACTTCGTATTCTGGGTCGGTATTGGTCACGCCGGCACGCTGATCAGCGCCATTCTCTACCTGCTCCGGCAAACTTGGCGCACGGCGATCAATCGCTTCGCCGAAGCCATGACCATCTTCGCCGTCGTCTGCGCCGCGGTGTTCCCGGGCCTGCATGTGGGCCGGCCCTGGTTGCCCTACTGGATGTTCCCCATCCCGAACGCCATGAACATGTGGCCGCAGTTTCGCAGTCCGCTGGAGTGGGACGTATTCGCCGTCGGCACCTACGCGACCGTCAGCGTGCTGTTCTGGTACATGGGCATGATTCCGGATCTCGCGACGTTCCGCGACCGATCGACCTCCACGATCCGCCGCGCCATCTACGGCGCTTTCGCCATGGGCTGGCGCGGCTCCAGTCGGCAGTGGCATCGCTACGAGCGCGCCTATCTGATCCTGGCCGCCCTCGCCACGCCCCTGGTGCTCAGCGTGCACAGCGTGGTTTCCTTCGACTTCGCGACGGCGCAGATCCCCGGCTGGCATACCACCATCTTCCCGCCCTACTTCGTCGCAGGCGCCATCTTCGGCGGCTTCGCCATGGTGGTCACGCTGGCCGTTCCGGCGCGTCAGTTCTTCGGACTCAAGCGCATCATCACGATCCGCCACCTGGAGCTGATGGCGAAGATCATTCTCGCGACGGGAATGATGGTTGGCTACGCCTACGGCATGGAGTTCTTCATCGCCTGGTACAGCGGTGCCATGTACGAGAACTACGCCTTCGTGAACCGCCTATTCGGCAACTACTCCTGGTCCTACTGGACGATGATCGCCTGCAACGTGATTTCACCCCAGGTGTTCTGGTTCAAGAAGATGCGCACGAATGTTTGGGTCATCTTCATCGTCGGTGTGATCGTCAACATTGGCATGTGGTTCGAGCGCTTCGTGATCATCGTGACCTCGATGGCGCGGGACTTCCTGCCCTCTTCCTGGGGTTACTTGGTACCCACGCCCTGGGACTACGCCACCCTCGCGGGCAGCTTCGGGCTGTTCTTCACCTTGTTCCTGCTGTTCTGCCGCTACCTGCCGATGGTCGCGATGGCAGAGGTCAAAGCCTTCGTGCCTTCGGCGCACGCGGGCGGGGATCATCACTGAGGTCGAGCCATGGCTAAACCGAAACACAACGACAGCCACGAGTCGGAAGAAGCCGGCGAAGCGCCGCTGCACGGTCTACTTGCTGAGTACGACACCACCGGTGACCTGATCGCCGCCTCCAAAAAGGTACGCGACGCAGGTTTCGAGAAGTGGGACACGTTCACGCCGTTCCCGGTGCACGGCATCGACGGCGCGATGGGCATCAAGATGACCAAGCTGCCCTGGATCGTGCTGGCGATGGGGCTTACCGGCCTCACTATCGCCATCTCGCTGCAGTGGTGGACCAACGCCGTGGACTACAAGTTCATCAGTTCCGGCAAGCCGTTCTGGAGCATTCCAGCGAACGTGCCCATCTTCTTCGAGCTGACGGTACTGCTCAGCGCGTTCGGAGCGCTCTTCGGCATGCTGGCGCTCAACAACCTGCCCCAGCCCGCGCACCCACTCGATCTGAAGAAACGATTCGCTCGTGCCACCGACGACAAGTTCTTCCTGCTGATTCAGGCGGCAGACACCCGCTTCGACGAAACCGAGACGCGCGCCCTGCTCGAATCCACGCACCCGACGGTGCTCGACGAGGTGCCGGAGGATCGCACCACTTCGAACAAGCTGCCCTCGGGGCTAGTGTACGCGCTGATCGTCCTGGGCGTTGCAGCGCTGGTGCCCTTTGCCTTCATCGCCAAGGCCCGCGCGGCGAAAAGTGACGCGCCTCGTATCCACGCCATGGGCGACATGGACTGGCAGCTCAAGTACCAGGCGCAGCAGGAGAACACCATCTTCGCCGATGGTCGGCAGGAGCGACCCGACGTGCCGGGCACCGTAGCCGTTGGCGAGTTGCGCGAAGACGAGCACCTGTACCAAGGCAAGGAAAACGGGGTTTGGGCACGCACCTTCCCACCCGCCATCGAGCCGACGGCAGAAAACATGACGCGTGGCAAAGAGCGCTTCGGCATCTACTGCGCGCCCTGTCACGGAATGAGTGGCAACGGTGACGGCGCAGTGGCCACCCGCGCCATGGGCCTGGCCGAAGGCACCTGGATCCCGCCAACCAACCTGCACCAGGACTACCTGCGCTTCATGCCGGTTGGGCAGATCTTCGACAGCGTGACCCACGGCGTCCGCAACATGGCCGGCTATGGCCAGCTCGTTCCCACTGAAGACCGGTGGAAGATCATCATGTACGTGCGCGCGCTTCAGCGCAGCCGCCAAACCAGCATTGCCGACGTGCCGGAAGCCGATCGGGCTTCGCTCAAGTAATCGAAAGCGATTTTTCCTCATGGCTGACGAAAAGAAACCCACAAAGGGCGACGGCGACAAAGAGGGCAAGGAGCCGTCCAAGAAGCCCGCTCCGGAGCAAGACGACTTCGGCGACAACATCCGCTTGGGTGCGGCCGCAGACAACGTCGTCAAGATCACTGGCGGGATAGGCGCCGTTTCGCTACTGGCTTGTCTCGGCCTAGGCTTCACGGGCGACACCAAGCGTTTCCTGCTCAGCTACCTCACGGCCTACGCCTGGATCCTGAGCATCGCTATCGGCGCATTGTGGTGGGTCACATTGCAGCACTTGGTCAACGCCAAGTGGAGCATCGTGCTGCGCCGCGTGGGCGAACTGATGGCGCAGACCATGCCGCTGATGGCGATTCTGGCACTGCCGATCATCATCCCGACTGCCATGGGCAACGACGCGCTGTATTCGTGGGTGCAGCACGACCCGACTGACCACATGATGCATCACAAGGCGCCGTATCTGAACGTGACGTCCTTCCTGGTGCGCTGCGTGATCTACTTCGGCTTCTGGGCCGTGCTCAGCCGCTACTTCTTCAAAACCAGCCTAGCGCAGGATCAGAGCAAGGAACCTCAGGCGCTGAACGGAAAGATGCAAGCCGTCAGCGCGCCGGGCATGATCTTCCTAGCGCTGACCCTGACCTTCGCGGCCATCGACTTCCTGATGACGCTGGAGCCCGCGTGGTTCTCCACCATCTTCGGCGTTTACTACTTCGCCGGCGCGGTGGTGAGCTTCCACTCGATGTTTGCCCTGATCTTGATGTGGCTTCAGAAGCAAGGGGCCCTCAAGAAGAGCGTGACGACCGAGCACTATCACGACCTCGGCAAGATGATGTTCGCGTTCACCGTGTTCTGGGCATACATCGGCTTCTCGCAGTTCATGCTCATCTGGTACGCCAACATTCCGGAGGAGACGTTCTGGTACAAGCTCCGCTTCGCGGGGGACTGGAAGGTCCTTTCCGCCGTGCTTCTGGTGGGGAACTTCGTACTACCGTTCTTCGGCCTGCTGTCGCGACACATCAAGCGCAACAGAAAGACGCTGGGCTTCTGGGCCGTGTGGATTTTGGTCGTGCACTATCTCGATATGTACTGGCTGGTGAAGCCGGTACTGCACGAGGACAAGCTTCCCACGGGCGACATCCTGCTCGACGTGACCGCAGTGGTGGGCATGTTGGGACTGTTCTTCGCCGCAGCAGCCATGGCTGCCAAGAAGGTGCGATTGGTCCCCGTCAAGGATCCGCGCCTGCCTAAGTCGCTGGCATTTGAGAACTTCTGATCGTGGAGCACTGAACGCAGATGGCGACAGAATCAGACAATATGAACGCGGGTGCCGTTGGCACCATGATCGCAGTGCTTGCGCTCGGGGTACTGGCAACTTCCCTGGCGCTGACCGCGCTGGTGCGCGGAGAATCCGACGCGGACGCAATGGCAAACACCCCCGCCAGTGAATTGCTGGCTGCGCGCCAAAGCCAGGTGGACGAGCTGAACCAACCTGCCGCCTGGGTCGACAAAGCCGCAGGACAAGTCAGCGTGCCGGTCGAAAAGGCGATGGAGCTGACTGCCAGCAGCCTCAAAGCCGATCCGCAAAGCGCGACTCCATACCCCCCTGAAAAACCCGACGCCGGAAGCGACGCGGGCGAGGACGCAGCCGCGGAGGTCGAAGACGCAGGCGCGGCGCCCGACGCCGCAGCCCCGGAAGAGGCGCCGGCCCCTGAGGCCCCCGCGCCACCGGCACCACCGGCACCCAAACCCCCGGCCCCAGAAGAGCCGCCCCCGGCACCAGCGCCAACCGATGAAGCACCCTGAGTTTCGCCTGCTGTGGCTGCCGCTGCTGGCAGCCTGCCTCGTCGCATTGTCGACGCAGGATGCCCGTGCGCAAACCGATCCGGTTGAGCGCAAGACGCGCATCGAGGAAATGCCCAAGCGGCTCAAGGGTGTCGACGTCGACGAAAAGCTCTCCTCCCAGCTGCCCCTGGACCTGGGCTTCAAAGACTCGAATGGAAAAGACGTTGCCCTCGCGGATTACTTCAAGGGCGACATCCCGGTCATCCTCACCCTGAACTACTCCGACTGCCCCATGCTCTGCAGCCTGCAGCTGAACGGTGTGGTCGAAGGAATGAAGCGCTTGGACTGGTCTGCGGGCAAGGAGTACCGGGTCGTCACGGTCAGCATCAATCCCGGGGAAACCACCGAACGTCTGCACAAGTTCAAGAGTCGCTACATGCAACAGTACGCGCGACCCGGCACAGAGCCAGGCTGGGCGTTCCTAACCGGCTCCGAGAACAATGTGCGCCGCCTCGCGGACGCGATGGGGTTCCAATACAACTACAACGAAAAGCGAGAGGAATGGGTCCACCCAGCCGCCATCCTCGTCGCCACTCCAAACGCAAAAATTGCCCGCTACCTGTACGGCCTCGAGTACCACGAGAAGACCCTGCGTCTATCCCTAGTGGAAGCCTCGGAAGGCCGCGTCGGAAGCACCGTTGATCGCCTTTTGCTCTACTGTTTTCACTACGACGAGACCGAGGGCCGCTATGCTCCGGTCGCCCGCAACATCATGAAGGTCAGTGGCGCCATTGCCGTGGTGCTACTCGGTGGCTTCATCGCCGCCCTCTGGATCTCCGATCGCAAGAGAAAACCCGCCCTGGTGACCTAATGTCGAACGCCCTGATTGCCCCCCTAGTTGCCGCGCTGCAGCCGGCTGCCACGCCATTCCCAGAGTCGGACTCGTTCTGGATGCCCAAGTCGGCATCCACCGGCGCGGGCGACGTGGACTCGCTGTACTTCTTCATCTACTGGACGTCCGTCGTGTCCGTGGCGGCAGTCGTGCTGGCCATGGTTTACCTGATCTGGAAGTTCCGCTCTAAGGGCCGCAGTGCCTCGGATCGCGCGCAGAGCCAGCATGACCACAGCACCGCCATGGAAGTTGTGTGGTCTGTGCTGCCGCTGCCCTTCGTGATCGCGATGTTCTACTTCGGGTTCAAGGGGTTCGTGGACCTGCGCACGCCGCCCAAGGGGTCTGCGGAGGTGCACGTTACCGGACAGAAGTGGAGCTGGAGCTTCACCCACAAAGGTGGCTGCAACGACAACGTCCTGCACGTGCCTGTGAACAAGCCGGTCCGCTTGGTGATCTCGAGCATGGACGTGCTGCACTCGGTTTGGGTCCCGAACTTCCGAGTCAAGATGGACGCCGTGCCCGGTCGCTATACGGACCTGTGGTTCACCGCGACGGAAACCGGTGAATTCCCCCTCGAATGCGCTGAGTACTGCGGCACCAGCCACTCAAATATGCTCAGCAAGGTCATCGTCGAGAGCCAGGACGCTTACGACACCTACCTTTCCGAGTGCGGCAAGGTCGACATTTCCGCAGAGGGCGGCAAGGTACTCTTTGAGAAAAAGGGCTGTCCAACCTGCCACTCCATCGACGGCAGCCCGAAGGTCGGACCCAGCATGAAGAGTCTGTGGGGCAAAGAAGAAACCCTCACCTCTGGAACTGCCAAAGTCGACGAAAACTACATTCGAGAGTCGATCCTGGAACCCCAAGCCAAGGTCGTTCAGGGTTTCCCGCCTGCCATGCCCACGTACAAGGGCCAGCTATCCGATGACGAGATCACGGCGCTGATCGAGTACATCAAATCTTTGAAGTAAAGGACCGAACCGATGGCGTCACCGAGCACAACCGCAGAAGCTCTCGCCCCGGAGCGGGCGAGCACCAGCGACAGCTACCTCACCCACGAAAAAGGCATCGCCTCGTGGATCTTCACCCTGGACCACAAGCGCATCGGGGTGATGTACCTGATTGGCGTCATCAGCGCGTTCGCGCTGGGCGGGTTCTTCGCGCTGGGCGTGCGCGCGGAGCTCTTCACCCCCGGCCGCACCCTGATGGACGCGGACACGTACAACCAGTTCTTCACGCTGCACGGCGCGGTGATGGTGTTCCTCGTCATCATCCCGGGCATCCCGGCTGCCCTCGGCAACTTCGTCTTACCCATCCAGCTCGGGGCCAAGGACGTCGCATTTCCCAGGTTGAACCTAGCGAGTTTTCATCTGTGGATGCTGGGCGCCATCTTCCTCTTGCTGTCGCTATTCATCAGCGCCGCGGACACAGGCTGGACCTTCTACACGCCCTACAGCACGACAACGAATACCGCCGTGATCCCGGCCACCTTCGGCGCCTTCGTGCTCGGTTTCAGCTCGATTTTCACGGGGCTGAACTTCATCGTCACCCTGCACAAGCTGCGCCCACCAGGAATGACCTGGTTCAAGATGCCGCTGTTCCTCTGGGCCATTTACGCCACGGGCATCATGCAGGTTCTGGCCACTCCGGTGCTCGGGATCACCCTGCTGATGCTGATCGTCGAGCGCGCCTTCGGGATCGGCATCTTCGACCCCGCGCTGGGCGGAGATCCAGTGCTGTTCCAGCACTTCTTCTGGTTTTACTCCCACCCAGCTGTGTACATCATGGTCGTTCCGGCCTTCGGAGTGATCAGCGAGATCATTCCGGTGTTCTCCCGCAAGCGCATCTTCGGCTACAGCTTCATCGCGCTATCGAGTGTGGCCATCGCCATCCTCGGGTTCCTGGTGTGGGGCCACCATATGTTCACCAGCGGGCAGTCCGTGCTGGTGGGCACCATCTTCAGCGCCATCACCATGCTGATCGCCATCCCGACGGCCATCAAAGTCTTCAATTGGTTGTCCACTATGTATAAGGGCAGCATCCACCTGGACACGCCCATGCTGTACGCCCTGGCGTTTTTGTGGGTGTTCACCATTGGCGGCGTTACCGGTCTGTTCCTCTCCACGATGAGCACCGACGTGCACTTGCACGACACCTACTTCGTAGTGGCGCATTTCCACTACGTGATGATGGGCGGCGCGATCACGGCGTTCTTCGGCGGGCTGCACTACTGGTGGCCGAAGATCACGGCACGCATGTACAACGAGCGGACCGGCCGCATCGGCGCGGCCATCGTATTCGTCGGACTAAACGTCACTTTCTTCCCGCAGTTCATCCTGGGAACCCGGGGCATGCCGCGGCGTTACTACAACTATCTGCCCGAGTTTCAGGAACTGCATCAGCTGTCCACCATCGGTGCCTTCGTCTTGGGCACGGGATTCTTGATCACGGCGGTGTCGCTGCTGAACTCGCTGCGCAAGAAGCCGGACGCGCCGATGAACCCTTGGGGCTCAGCTACCCTCGAGTGGACCGTGAGCTCCCCGCCGCCCTACTACAACTTCCACCACACCCCGACCGTTACGAAGGGGCCCTACGACTACGATGACCTGGAGTACGACGAAAAGACTCGGGGCTACGTGCTGAAGAAGGAGGCCTCAGCGTCCTGACGCTGAGGAGACGATTTCCATGGCGGAAGCAACACAGCAAGAAGCGTCCAAGGGCAAGCTACACGCCCCGCCGGTCGGCGCAGACGCCCATGATGACGATGGGCATCACGGCCACGGCGAGTATCCGTTTCTCGCGCACCATTTCGACACGCCTGAGCAGCAGTTCGAAGCTGGCAAACTCGGCATTTGGCTGTTCCTGGTCACTGAGGTCCTGTTTTTCGCCGGGTTGTTCTGCGCCTACACCCTCTACCGCGCCCAGCACCCCGAGGTATTCTATTACGCGCACTTCTTCCTGGACACGAAGTGGGGTGCCATCAACACCGTCGTTCTGCTCGTAAGCAGCCTGACGGCGGCCTGGGCCGTGCGCAACGCGCAGATGCGCAACAAGCAAGCGTTGGTGATCAACATCGTCGTCACCATCCTGTGTGCCTGCACCTTCATGGGCATCAAGTACGTGGAATATTCCCACAAATTCCATGACGGACTGCTGCCCGGTAAGCGCTTCGCCCCAACGCACATGGCTTGGGAGACAGAGTCCTTCAAGCACAAGTACCCAGACGCGGCGGCCGCGGCGGAAAAGCTGGTCGGGATCGGCCTCGCACCCGCTGGCGAGGGCAGCGACCCCAAAGCCGCGCAGCGAGAGTTTGCTCGCACGCTTCCGGGGAAGACGAAGAAGCCCTTGGTCGACGCCGGTCTCGTGAATCCACGAACGGGTGATGTCACCATGGCACCGCCGAACCGCACGGCGACCTTCTTTGGCATCTACTTCTTCATGACCGGCCTGCACGGCCTGCACGTGCTGATCGGCATCGGCATTTGGATCTGGCTACTGATCCGAGCCACCAAGGGCGTGTTCAACGAAAACTACTTCGGACCGATCGACTTCGCAGCGCTGTACTGGCACTTGGTCGACTTGATCTGGATCTACCTGTTCCCGCTGCTGTACCTCATTCATTGAGGCCACGAGAGAGAAGACCGATGGCAGACGACGACAAGAAATCGATCCCGCCCGTGGACGACGAGGAAGAGGTCAAGACTTCCGTGGAGACCATCGACGCCAAGCGCGCCGAGGCCGAGCGAGAGAAGGCCGAATCCGAGCGTCCTGCGGCCAAAGCGGACGATGACTCGGACGATAACGACGCTGGGTCCACGGACGACGACGACGGCGCTGGGGCTGCGGACGACGCGGACGACGCTGGGGCTGCGGACGACGCGGACGACGGCGCTGACTCGGACGAAGACGACGACGCAGAAGGGTCAGCCGACGACAAAGAGCCCGCAGAAGCGCCGGTCGCCGCCGCTCCGAAGACGGACGGGGCCTATCGCGAATCCGCGGGCCATGGGCACGAAGAGCACCACGGCTTCGCCCACGTCACCCCCCTGAAGCTATTGTTCGGCGTGCTGGGGATCCTGTTGGTCCTCACCGTCGCCACCGTTGCCGTGACCTCCATCGACTTGGGCTCTCAATGGAACCTGGTCGTCGCTATGGTTATCGCGACAATAAAGGCCGGCCTGGTCGTCACCTTCTTCATGCATCTGCTTTGGGACAAGCGCTTCCATTTGCTGGTCTTCTTGAGCTCGGTGCTGTTTTTGATCTTGTTCTTGGGTCTGGCCATCACGGACCACAAGGAATACCAGCACGATATCGACGCAAAGGAAGCCGACCTGAAGGCTCAAGCCCAGAAGTAGTCTCCAAGATTCGAAACGGCGCCTGCGTTCTCCGAGCGCGGGCGCTTTTCGTTTGTTACTTGCTGAGAATGCTCGCAACCACGCGATCCACCCGCGCCCGGGTGTCCGCGTGGGGGGCGCGCACGTCTTGCACCAGAATCGAAAACGCGACGGGGCCCCGCCCCGAACTGCCCAGCACAAAGCCGGAAAGGGCGATCACTTTCGCGAGGGTCCCGGTCTTGGCACGCACCCGACGCGCGCCGGCGTGAGAGCGGAATCGGGAGCGCAGGGTACCGTCCACGCCGCCGATCGCCAGCTGCGCCGTCAACTCCGGTCCCACCCGTGGCTCCTGGTAGGCCCGGGAAAGAAAAGTCGCGAGCCCTCGGGCGCTGACGCTTCCGCCGTCGAAGAGCCCAGAGCCGTTGCGAACTTCAAGTTCCGCTGCGGGCACCCCCAAGCTCTTGGCGTAGGCGAGTACTTCAGCTGCGCCTGCCGCGCTGGTTCCAGGCCGGCCCTTGGCGCGCGCGGCGATGGCCTTCAACAGCATCTCGGCGACGAAGTTGTCGCTCTCCTTGCCCAGGGCGTGCACAAGCTCGCGCAGGGGCTGCGAAGTGTGCTCCGCCAACACCGGAGCGGAGCCGCTCCCCGCTCTGACCGCGCCAGAAATCTGCACGCCTGCTCGGCGCAGTGCCTGCGCAAACACCACGCCAGCCCAAATCGACGGGTCCGGGATGCGACGGCGCAGCTGCTGCACGGGCAAGCCGGCGGCAATGCTGCCATGGACTTGCACTGCCAAACTGTCGCCGTGTTGCAGCACCCGCACGCCCGCCTTCTGGCCGCTTCCTGCCGCCGCAGTGCCCACCTTGCCCTGAACCGTCGCCACACCATCTGGGGCCGTCCACACTTGCGCGGGCTCGCCGGAAGCGCCCGGGGCGACGAATACCGTCACGGCATTGCGGTCCACCGACAGCCCCCAGATCGGCGCGCGAAACGCCGCTTGCTCCTTGGGTTGGACTTCGAAACCGGGCGCAAGGGGGCGCGCGTCAAAGGCGCTTGCGTCCACCAAGATCTCGCCGCGCACCTGACGCAGGCCCCGCAGCACGAGGGTGTGCGCCATGGCGTTCAGGTGTTCGGCCCGCAAGTCTGGGTCGCCGTCGCCCTTCAGCACTAAGTCTTTGACCGCGCCCTGGCGGAGCTCTCCCAGCACCACCGTACGGAATCGATGCGCTGGGCCGAGGCGATCCAGGGCGGCGCCCGCCGTCAGTAGCTTCAGGTTCGAGGCTGGATTCTGGGCGCGTTCGGCGTCGGACTCTGCCAAGACCTGACCGCTGCCCACGTCCACAAACTGGGCGCTCAGCCGACCGTTCTTTTGCTGCACCCACTTCGCCAGCTGTGCCAGCTCTTGGCGCAACGCCCCCCGGGCGGCGTCTGAGAGCGCGGGTGTGCTGGCCAGCGCGGGGTTGCCGCCAAGAGCGTCCGCCACGGCAGCTTGGCAACAAAGCGACCCGGCGAGGACTGAGGCGTACAGGCTGAGACGGCGACGCTTCATGTCTGCAGGGTTAGCCCCGTAGGTCTGGGTATTCCACCCCAAAGACCGCCGTCTGCTATGAAGACGGCGTTGCGTTTTCTCGGTTTTCCCATGCCTGGCGGCTTGCCAGCACTTGCAGCGCTGCTTTTCTGCGCCTGCCAGTCGCAGACCGCGCCGGAGGAGCGCGACTACGAAGTGGTGATCCCACAGGAGCTCTCGACGCTTGATCCGAGATTTTCGACCCGCGGCTTCGATATCAAAGTTACCCGGCTGGTACACGCCGGACTCGTGGGCTTGGACGAAAACACTCTCGCGCCGATCCCACTGGTTGCAAAGTCCTGGACTTACCGCGACGAACGCACCCTCGACGTTGAGTTGCGATCCGGCCTGCGGTTTCACAGCGGTGCCGCCCTCGGCCCTGCGGACGTATGTGCCACTATCGACGCGCTCAAAGACGACGCCCTAGGCAGTCCGCATCGAGCCGTCGTTCGCGCCATCGGCAGCTGCGTCCCGCGGCCACCGCTCGCCCTGAGCATCGTGCTTTCCGAGCCGCGCGCAACGCTCCTAACGGACTTAGAAGTTCCGATTCTGCGGCGCGACCAAGTGAGCGTTTCGCCGCGCCCCCTGGGAGATCTCGACGGCCTGGGACCGTACCGCATCGTGCACTCGACCCCGAGCGAAGCGGTGCTGGCGCCGGCGGAGACCAGCGCATTCGCCAAACCGAACCGCGGCGTGGTCGTGCGCACCGTGCGGGACGAGAATGCCCGGGCGCTGCGGCTGCTGGCGGGACGTGCGGACGTTGCTCCGAACGCCATCTCGCCGGCGCTACTGCCCGCCCTCGAGGGCCGCAACCAGCTTGCCGTGCAGGCTAGGGCCGGCGCCAACGTCACCTACTTGCTGCTGCAAAACGATCGGGCACCCCTCGACCGCACGCAAGTGCGGTACGCCCTCGCTCAGGCCATTGATCGCGAAAAGATCGTGAAGACGCTGATGGCCAACCGCGCTCAGGTTGCCCATTGGATCTTCCCTGCCCAGCACTGGGCATCTGTGGCCAGCGAGCCCCTGAACTACGATCCGGACGCAGCACGCAAGGTGCTCAGCGGCGTGCGCCCACTGAAGCTTCTGACCAGTACGGACCGGGCGCGAATCACTGTGGCCAGGGCCATCGCGCAGATGCTGGGAGATGCCGGCGTGCAGGTGCAGGTCGTGAGTCTGGACTTCGGGGTCCTCTTGGCACGACTGGATACGGGCGACTTCGACATGGCGACCTTGCAGATGCCTGAGCTCACGGAGCCCCATTTGCTCAGCTGGTTCTTCCATCCCAAGGGGGTGCCAGGCGAGGGCGGCATCGGAAAGAACCGCGCACGCTGGCGCCACCCCCAGGCGGGAGAGTGGCTCGACCGCGCGGGAGAGAACCGCGACATTGGGGTACGGCGTCTGTTCTACGGAAAGCTCGCTGCGTTGATGCAACGCGAGCTTCCGGTGATCCCACTGTGGCACGAAGACCAGGTTGCGGTTGTGTCCGACCGAGCGCGCGGCTTCACACTCAGCGCCGAGGGACGCTGGCTGAGCCTGGCCTCCCTGCCGTGACGCAGCGAAACCCGCGTATTGCGCCAGCAATCTCCGCCGGGTTCGGTCCCAAACCGCGCTCGGGCAAGAGTCCTTGATTCTGGCTCGGTTGTGGGTGAAAAGGCCTGTCTCATGCGTGCCCCGCTCGCAGCCATGATCGCACTTGCCGTGCTGATCTCCACGCCCCCAGCGGGCGCGGACGAACCCGTGCGACCCGAGCGCTTTGATCCAAGCGACTACCCGCCCCCGCACGCGCGTTGGAATCTACTGCTTGCCGGTGCCGGCACTACGGCCGCCTGGTACGGCGCCGCCGTCGGCTTTTCCTATCTCTGGCCCGACGCTCCCGGCGCCGACGACTTGCGGATCCCGGTCGCAGGCCCCTGGATGGCGCTAGCAGACACGGGCTGCGCCGACGACGATCCCGGCTGCAGTACGTTTACGGTCGTGCTCCGCGCGATCCTGACCACCATGGACGCAGTCGGCCAAACCGGCGGCGTAGCCGTCATGGTCGAGGCCCTGGCAACGCCGACCCAAGTTGCCACGCCACAGCGCAAGAAGCTGCCGCCCGTTCGACTTCGACGCGAGGGCGCCAAGTTCGAGTGGCGCCCCGTGCCATACACTGCCGGCAAAGACGGACTCGGCCTCGGTATCGCCGGCCGCTTCTGACTGCGGGCTACGCCGCGCTGGTTGACGTGTCGCCAAGACGGCACAAGAACCCACGGCATGATCGAACTGCTGACGGCGGCAACGCCGAATGGACACAAGGCCAGCGTCGTTCTCGAAGAGCTCGGCCTCCCCTACGAAGCACGGCGGATCGACCTGTCTGCCCTCGAACAACGCGAGGACTGGTTCTTGAAACTGAACCCGAACGGGCGCATCCCTGTCATCGTCGATCACGATGCCGAAGATTTCGTCGTCTTCGAGTCCGGCGCGATCATGGTCTACCTCGCCGAAAAGACCGGCAAACTGCTGCCCACGGACGTGAAGGGCCGCTCCCGAGTCATGCAGTGGCTGATGTTCCAGATGGGCGGCGTCGGCCCGATGATGGGCCAGGCGAACGTCTTCGTGCGTTACGCCCCGGAGAAGATCCCCTATGCGATCGAGCGCTATCAGAAAGAGTCGCGGCGCCTGCTGCAGGTGCTGGACACGCAACTAGCGAAAAGCGAGTACTTGGCCGGCGACTACTCCATCGCGGACATTGCCAACTGGTGCTGGGCGCGTACCCACGAATGGAGCGGTATCGACGTGACTGGTCTCGACAACCTTGCACGCTGGTTGGAAGTCATTGGCGACCGACCCGCAGTGCAGCGCGGCCGAAAGGTGCCGCAGAAGGTCGACCCGGAGCGCGACGCAGAAGCGATCAAAGGCAGCGCGCGCAAGATGTTAGTCTGAAGGCGGGGGCCAGGGATCTGGATCGCAAACCTCGACGCGGTCGCCCTCGCCGCCCGCGCTGGCAACCAGTAGCTCGACGTCGCGTTCTGTCGAGTTAAATAGCATGTGATAGCAGTCCCCTGGGGGCAGCCCGACCACGCTGCCTTCGGTCAAGGCTAGCTCCGTTCCGTCTTGCCACAGCGTGGGCTCCCCACTGAGCACATACACGACCTCCTCGCGAGTTGTGTGGCGGTGCGGCGGAGACGAGCGATGCCCCGGAGGCAGACGTTCATGGTGGAAGCGCAGGTGCGCCAGGCCAAAGCGCTCCGCGCCAACGCGGACCGCGCGAAACCGAGAGTGAACGCGAGTCGCACGAGGCCCAAGGCGCTCGGCGCCAGCGCGGACCGCGCCAAGCCCAACGTGCTCCGGGTCAACACGAGTCACCCGAAACTCAATGTGGTCCGCGCCAGCGCGGACCGCGCCAGGCGAAGCGTGCCCCGGCCGCCGCCCAGAACAACCCGCGCCAGCGCGGGCAGCCCGGCGTACCCCCATCCACGAACAGTCGCTACATTCCGGTGCGCGTCCGCGCGGCTGTTTGGAAACGGGACGGCGGACGCTGCGCATTCGTCGATGAGCGCGGGCAGCACTGCCGCGAACGAGGTGGGCTCGAACAAAGGCCCGCCCTCAGCGGCGGTCCGCACGTGGGAATGATTTCCGACCCGCGAAAAGATTTGCGACCCGCGGTCAATGCCGCCGTCCCGCCACGTGTCCCGGTGCGGCCGCGGGAGCGGTGAAACGAACGGAATAGCAGCGTCGCGCGCGGTCCCTACCGGGCCATTGCACTGATCTTTAGTTCAGTATACCTTAGAGAGCCCGCCATGACCCGTGCGGCGCCTCGCATCTGCTGTCTCGATCTGGACACGTTCTTCGTCTCCGTCGAGCGGCTCTTTGATCCCAGCCTGGTCGGAAAAGCGGTCGTCGTCGGAGGGCGGCCCGGGCAGCGCGGAGTCGTGACGGCGGCTAGCTACGAAGTGCGTGCCTTGGGCGTGCGCTCGGGCATGTTCCTGACCCGCGCCTACGAGCTAGCTCCCCGGGCGGTGTTTCTACCGGTGCGCCACGGAGAATACTCCCGGCTCTCGGGGCGCGTGCGCAAGATCGCGGAGGGCTACAGCCCGGTCGTGCAGATGGCCAGCATCGACGAGATGTATATCGACTTCGCGGGCTGCGAGCGGTTGTACGCCGCACCCGATGACGCCGACGCGGACGCCACCGTCGAGCGCACCGTGCGTCGACTGACGGCGGAGATCCAATCCACGCTGGGACTGCCATCGAGTGCGGGCATCGCCACCAGCCGCCCCATGGCCAAGGTTGCCTGCGGCCTGGCGAAACCGGCGGGGGTGCGACTGGTGCGCGCCGGATGCGAAGCAGACGTCCTGCGCCCGCTTTCCGTGCGGAAGTATCCGGGCATTGGCCCCGTCGCAGAAAGAAAGCTCGCGGACCTTGGCATCGAAACCTTAGGGCAGCTGGCCGACGCGCCGGCGCAGCGCTTGCGCCGCATCTTTGGCGCGTTCACCTGCAAGGTGCAGCTGGGCGCGCGCGGGCAAGGTCGCAGCGAGCTCGGCCGCGAACGGCCGGCGTTCCAAGAGCACGATCCCGCAGGCGAGCTCGTGGGCAGTATTTCGAACGAGCGCACCTTTCGCGAAGACGTCTGCGACCCGATCTCCATCGAAGCCATGTTGTGTTCGCTATGCGAACGGGTCTGCTGGCGGGCACGCAAACGCGGTATCAAGGCACGCACGGTGACGCTGAAGCTGCGCTACGCGGACTTTCAAACTCTCAGCCGCAGCACAACCCTGTCGCCCACGCATTCCGAGCTCGAATTGTATCCGGTCGTGAGTGGCATGTTCCAACGCGCCCGCAGGCGACGCACACCTATCCGGCTGCTCGGGCTGGCCCTGTCGAATCTCGGCCACTACGACGAGCAACTGACGCTATTTGCCGACCATGAGGAGCTGCACCGCACCGTGGACGGCATCCGCGAGCGATTTGGCTACGACGCCCTGCGCCTGGCGCTCCCTCGCACAAACAACAAGGGCAGTGTGCGCGGGCCAGGCTAGCGCCGGCGCGCCCACGGGGCCGTGCAATCCTGTGGCCTTCCGTGTTTTCAGTCAGCGACGCAATCCGCTCCTTGCGCGCCGCGCGTGGCAGCGGCACCCTGGGCGAGTGATTGTGATTGGCTCGAGGTTCACAAAAGCTGCGGCTCTGGGCAGCGCCCTCTCGCTGGCGGTCGCGTGCGGCGGGTCGAGCGAGGACGACCCAAAACCCAAAGGCGATAGCGCCGCTGGAGGCAACGGCGCATCCGGCGGGTTTGCGGCATCTGGGGGGGTTGCGGCCACCGGCCGCAATAACCGCGGCTCAGCCACCGGAAGCACGGGCCCCGTCGATGCCGGTGACGGCACGATCGAAATCAGCAAATCAAATCTGAGCGGTGCAGAAACCGAAACGAATCTGGCGGTCGCGGCAGACGGGCGCATGTTGGCGGTGTGGATTGGTGTGCTCACCGCTGGCGGCTCTACGAACGGCTACGCCTTCAGCCTAGACGAGGGCAAGACCTGGACGCCGCCGATGGGCCTGCCGGCGCCGGGCGGTCGGGTGGCGAGCGATCCCGTGGCCTTCGCCGCTCCCAACGGGCGGATGTACATGACGTTCATTGCGTTCCAGCGCGACGCCCAAGGCCAGCCCTTCGACATGCGCGCCTATCTCTCAGAGTCCGCGCCGGGCTCGACCACCCTAGACGCACCGATCGATCTCACCGGACCGGTGGCAAGCGACAGCATCGACAAACCCTGGGGCATCGTCACTCCGGACGGAAAGATCTACGTGACCTGGCTCGACACGGGGCAGCCGCGCATGCGCGTTGCCATCGTGGACCCGAGCACAAAGGCCGTGAATATCGTCAATATCGACAGCGGGCAGGGTTTCCGCAATCTGATCTACCCTTGCCACGACGCCGTGACTGGGCGGCTTTACGTCGTTTACCACCCGGGCGGCGGCATTGGCCTCCGCGGCAGCGACGACGGCGGACTGACCTGGCCGCTGACCACTGCCGTCGCACTGCAGAGCGATCTGTCCCCTATCTTCGATGACCCGACCTGCGCGGCTCACGATGGCAAGGTGTGGGTGAGCTACGGCATCGGTACGGACAACTTCGACCCGTCTGAAAACCCCCGTTCGGATAATCTTCGCATCGCCCGTAGCGACAACGGCGGGCAAACCTTCAGTCATATCTTCGCGGAAGACACCGCCGCCGGCAGCAAGTTCCTGCACCCGCAGCTCACCCGCACGTCAAACGGGGACTTGCACCTGCTGTACTACGCCGGCACGAATCAGGATCCGGATCTGCAAGGCACGGTCCGCCTGGCAACGTCGACAGACGGCGGTAACAGCTTCGCGCCGAGTCGCGTGGTGCGCAAACCCGTCCGCTTCACCAAGGTCCGCTCCAACCAACTCTGGCTGGGGGACTACATCGGCGTGACCGCCAAAGGCCCCGCGGTGTACGGAGTTTTCGCCGACAACATCTCGGGGGCGAGCCATGTGCGCTTTTTCGCAGGGCAGTAAGTACCGGTCGGCGACGCTGCCGCCCCGGGCCGGCGGCGCGCCAGGGAACCTCCATCAAATCCCGCTAAACTCCGCGGCGTCGGAAAACATTCGTGCGCGCTGCGCAAAAGGGTGTTAGGGCACCCTCCCGTGAGACCGACCACGGTGAGCCGACGAACGAAGTTCGTATTTGTCACTGGCGGTGGCGTCTCTTCTATCGGGCAAGGGCTGACTAGCGCCCCCCTTTGCGCCCTGATGGAAGCGCGCGGCTTACATGTGACCCCCATGAAGCTGGATCCGTATATCAACGTGGATCCTGGCACCATGAGCCCCTACCAGCACGGCGAAGTTTTCGTCACGGACGACGGCGCCGAGACGGATCTGGACCTGGGCCACTACGAACGCTTCACCACCTGCCGACTGGCCAAAGACGCCAACATCACAACTGGGCGCATCTACGAAACGGTGATCAGCAAGGAGCGCCGAGGAGAGTACCTGGGCGCTACGGTTCAGGTCATTCCGCACATCACCGACGAAATCAAAGCCCGGGTACGTGCAGCCACCGAAGATGCGGACATTGCCATCGTGGAGATTGGCGGCACCGTGGGCGACATCGAGTCGCTGCCTTTCTTGGAAGCGATTCGTCAGTTGAAGATCGAGGCCGGCAAGGAAAACGCCGTGAGCGTGCATGTCACCTTGGTGCCCTTCATTCCCACAGCCGGCGAGCTGAAGACGAAGCCCACCCAACACTCCGTCCGGGAGATGCGCGAGATTGGCATCCAGCCGGACATCTTGATCTGCCGCTGCGATCGTCCCATTGCGCGAGGACTCAAAGAGAAGATCGCGCTGTTCTCGAACGTGATGGTGGACAGCGTGGTGAGCGCCGTGGACGTCGGGTGCATCTACGAGCTTCCCCTGGTTCTGCATGCGGAGGGCCTCGACGACGAAATTGCCGAGCGCTTGAACATTTGGTCGCGGCAGCCGGAGCTGGGCGCGTGGAAGCGCGTGGTAGAGAAGTTCAAAAAGCCAGAGAACGGCAGCGTCAAGATCGGCGTCGTCGGCAAGTACGTGCACCTAAAGGACAGCTACAAATCGCTGCATGAGTCGTTGGTGCACGGTGGGCTGTCTCACGATCTAGCCGTCGAGCTCGAATACATCGACTCTGAAGCCATCGAGCGCGGCAGCGCCGAGTCGCTGCTGTCTGGCCTGGACGCAATCTTGGTCCCCGGCGGCTTCGGGGACCGCGGCGTAGAAGGCAAGATCAGCGCGATCCGCTACGCCCGAGAGAACAAGGTCCCGTTCTTCGGGATCTGCCTGGGCATGCAGCTCGCCGTGATCGAATTCGCGCGCCACGTCTGTGGGCTCAAGGGCGCAAGCAGCACGGAGTTTCAGAAGGACCCGCCGCATCCCGTCATCGACCTGATGCCCGACCAACGGGGCGTCATGGACAAGGGCGGCACCATGCGGCTGGGCGCTTATCCCTGCAAGTTGCTTCCCGGAAGCCGCGCGGCGGAGTTCTACAACAAGAGCGACATCAGCGAACGGCACCGCCATCGCTTCGAGTTCAACAACGAGTACCGTGAGCCACTCACCAGCGCGGGCCTAGTGCTCAGCGGCACAAGTCCCGACGACCGTCTGGTTGAGATCGTGGAACTGCCCGACCATCCGCATTTCCTCGGCTGCCAGTTCCATCCGGAGTTCAAGAGCCGCCCGATGTCGAGCCACCCGCTCTTTTCGGGATTCGTTGCGGCAGCCTTGCGTCGCCGTAACGAGATCGCCCAGACCGCGCAAAAGTCCGAGGACAGCGCGCCGACTGAGACCACCGTCAACTGAAGGCTGGGGCGGGGACAGGGTCGGCGACGGCGGCAGCGGCAGCGACAGTGCCGCAGAGGCCGAGGCAGTGCCGGCGGCAGCGGTGGCAGTTGCGGGCTGCTGCCACTGACCCCAGACACCGCCCACCCGGCCAGAGACTCATTCGCTGACTCGGACACCGGACGAGGCCCCTCGCACTCCCGGGAACCGATCGAGGCTACCCGTAGCGCTGCGGGGCGTTGCCATTCGGCGTCAACGCCGGTAACACCGAGCCCGGAGTCGAAACATGATCAAACGCCTCATTCTATTGTCCGCACCGGCAGTGCTGCTTCAATCCCTGAATCTGGGCTGCGGCCCGGGCGGCGCCGCCCAGTCCGTGCGGCCAGAAGCCAAAACCGCCGGCGACGCCTTGGGGGAAGAGAAGACGAACTGCAGAGACGTCAGCAAAGGCGCCGAGCCGCTGGTGGTCGACTGGAAGCCAGAGCAACGCGGCGATCTCGAAGTCGCCATGAAAGATGGCATCGCCGTGGTGAAGTACGACTGCAACGGCATGAAGGTGCTCGCTGACTGCAAGCTCAGCGGCGAATACGGCTACATCGCCATGACCAAGCGCGAGCAGGTCGTGCGTCTATCCGACGCCGACGAAGTGCGCGCCAACCTGCCGTTGTCTGGAGCAACCCTCGGGGGCGAAATGCAACGCGGCTCTGCGCTGGACGTCGGCATCGTGATGGTCGGCAAACATCGCACGACTTGGCGGCAGCCAACCCAAGCGGACCTACAGGGCGAGTGCGGCGGCGCGTCGCACATCGTGCGCTCCGCTACCGTCGGCGCCTTCGTGATGTCCACGGGCACCAGCGCCAAGGTGGCGGCCGCCGCGGAGCTGTTTGGCGCCGGGGCGAGCACCAAGAGCGAGAGCAGCCGTCAGACCAAGAATCAAGATGGCGATCCGAAGGCCTGCGGCAATGCCAAGCCCGACGACAGCACACCGCCCGCGCAATGCGGCGCGGCGATCCGACTCGTGCTGTCGCCCATCGGCCCGGAACCCAAAGCCGATGCCGCAGCCCCCGCGGCGGCCGCGCCGCCCGCAGAAGAAACCAAATGTCCGGAAGGACTCGTGCTTTCCGAGGGCAAATGCGGCAAACCAAGCGCCGAAGCCGCGTACCAGTGCAAAGGTGGCGACGCAGCTGAGTGCAAGGCGCAGTGCGACAAAGGACACGCCGGCAGCTGCAACAGTCTGGCCCGCCTGACCATGGGCGCCGACCCAAAAGCCGCCATCGCACTCTTCGACAAGGCATGCCAGGGAGACGAGGGCGCGGCATGCGCGGCGCTTGCGGCCGAGCTCTTGAGCGGGAAAAACACCACGGCGGATGCCGCGAAGGCAAAGTCCACCGCGGAGCGGGCCTGTGATCTCGGCACTGCCGAGGGCTGCACGGTCCTGGGGCGTACCCTGGGCGAAGATGCCGCAGCAGCGCAGGCTGCATTCACCAAGGCGTGCGAGGGCGGCGACCCCAAGGGCTGCGCCGAGGCCGGCAAAGCCGTGATTGCCACCGACGCCACCAAAGGACTAAAGTTCCACGAACGTGCTTGCCACGGCGGCGTGAGCGACAGCTGCATTCCCGTTGCCAACGCCTACGACGCAGGAGGCAACGGTCTGGGCAAGAACCCAATCCTGGCCAGCATGCTGTACCGGCGGGCCTGTTACAGCGGGAACGCACTGGGCTGCTTCCATCTCGGCCGCGTAGACTTCGCGTCCAACCCCGATTCGGCCAAGCGCAACTTCAACATGGCCTGCATGCGCGGCGAGAAACTGGGCTGCGCGGCGCTCGCCGTCGGCTTCGGCGAAAAGCGCGCGGCCATGTTCGACCCCGCACGCAAGAGCGCCGCAATGCAAAGCTGTACCCGGGGGAACAACCTCGACTGCGTGCTCACGGGGTTGATGGAAGGCGCCACCGGCATGCCCATGGCCGCCACGCGCTTCAAGTCCGCCTGCATGCGCGGCGACAAGACCGCGTGTGCCTTCGAAAAGGCCTACAAGAAACCCTGAGCCAGCGCTCCAGCCCCCGGTAGAACCCCACGGATTCCCAGGGGAATTCCCCTTGGGGGCGCGCTCTGCGCCGCCCACCGCTCAGGCGACGGCTGCCGGGATGCGACGCTTGCGCTAGCTTGCGCCCCATGCGGGCACTTCTTTCTTGGGCACTGGGGATTGCAGCGGTGTGCACGGCCGCCGCGTGCGGCGTGGACGACACCGGGGGCAACAGCGGCGGCGTGGGCGCCAGCGGCGGCAGCAGCGCCACGGGTGGCTTCGGCGCTTTTGGCGGCACTTCCGGCAGCGGCGGCGTTGGAGGCGCATCGGGTAGCGGTGGCAGCGGCGGCTGCGCTTCCCCCACCGAGTGTCCGGCACCCCAGAACCCGTGTGCCGAGGCTACGTGTATCAATCAAGTCTGCGGCACGGCTCCGCTCAAAGCGGGTTCGGTCGCCGCGACGCAGATCCCAGGGGACTGCAAGCGCACCGAATGCGACGGCAGCGGCAACACCACTGAGGTCAACGACGACACCGACATCTCGGACGACAGCAATGAGTGCACCGACGACGTTTGCAACAACGGCACGCCCGAGAACAACGCCAAGCTGAGTGGCACGACCTGCAGCGCTGGCCTATGCGACGCGAGCAGCAATTGCGTGCAATGCCTCGCGCCCAACGACTGTCCCGGCACCGACGACGAGTGCCAGAAGCGTGCCTGCACCGCGGGAGTGTGCGGCATGACCTTCTCCACGGTGGGCACAGCCGTCACCGCGCAAACCGTGGGCGACTGCAAAAAAGCGCAGTGCGACGGCGCCGGCAAGATCGAGAGCGTCAACGACGACAGCGACCTGCCCGACGACAGCAAGGCCTGCACGGACGACACCTGTAGCAACGGCACACCCGCCAATACGCCCAAGACCCAGGGCACAAGCTGCGGGACCGCTGGGGTCTGCGATGCTTCCGGCGCCTGTGTCGGCTGCAATGTGCCCGCCGACTGCCCAGGGAGCGACGACGAGTGCAAGACCCGCACCTGCTCCGGCAACGTCTGCGGAGTGAGCTTTACAGCGGCCAATACACCCATCACCGCCCAGACCAGCGGAGACTGCAAACAAGCCGTCTGTGACGGCAGCGGCAACGTCACGAGCATCAACCTGGCCACTGACCCCATCGTCGACGGCAAGCAATGCACCCAAGACTTGTGCAATGCGGGCACTCCCGAAAACCCACCAGAGAACCAAACCAAGACCTGCACCGAGTCCGGCGGCAAGTTCTGTGACGGAAATGGCAGCTGCGTCGAGTGTAACTCCGCCACGACCTGCGGCGGCGGTACCTGCACCGCCAACCAATGCGCGCCCGCGGTTGTGGCAACGACCCCAACAGAAGGCGCGGTGGGCGTCGCTATCACGACGAGCATCGCCGTCACGTTCAGCGAAGCCATGAGCCCCGCAACCCTCACGGCCCAAACGACCAGCGGCGCATGCACGGGAAGCATCCAACTGTCCTTCGACGATTTCGCCAGCTGCGTCGGCATGAGCCAAGCAGCCCCGGCGATGTCCAGCGGCAATACCATCGCTACCCTGACTCCCAGCGCGTCCTTGGCCTACGGCGTGCGCTACAAGATCCGCGTGACCACCGCCGCAACCGACGCAACCAGCGTCGCCATGGCCGCAGAGTTCACGTCTGCAACGGGTTTCACCACGCCCTTCCCGGCTGCATGCTCAGGTTCGGTTGTGATCAGCCAAGTCTACGGCGGCGGCAGCAACTCGGGCGCGCCCTTCACACACGATTTCGTCGAACTGCACAACCGCACCAAGAGCAGCGTGCAGCTCAGCGGTTGGTCCATTCAGTATGCTTCGTCCACCGGCACCAACTGGACCGTCCTGCCCCTCGACGGCACGATCCCCGGCGGCGGCTACTTCTTGGTGCAGATGGCCGGCGGCACGACCGGCAGCCCCCTGCCCACCCCTGACCAAGTCGGCACGATCGCCATGGCGGGCACCGCCGCGAAAGTCGCCCTCATCGCAGGCACCACGCCATTGACGGGCGCCTGCCCGGTGCTCACCGCGCCGCCGGTAGTCGACTTCATCGGCTACGGCTCGAGCGCCAACTGCTCCGAGGGCACAGGATCCACGGGCAACCTTTCGAATACAAAGGGCGCGATCCGCGACGTGGCTGGCTGCGCCGACACGAACGACAACACCGCCGACTTCATCGTAGCGACTCCGATCCCGCGAAACAGCGCGTCTCCCGTCGCGTTCTGCCCGTGTCCCAGCGATACGAAGAACGAAACCAATACGCCTGGCGAAGCCGACTTCTGCAACCTGCAATCCCCGGCCTCCTTGTCCGTGACCACAGGCACGCAAAGCGCGATCGTCTACGGCCGCATCTTCGAATCCGGTGTTACCCCCGCTGCGGGAGCACACGCCAACGTGCGCGCGCAACTCGGCTACGGCCTGGCGGGCAGCGACCCGTCCACGCAAACCTCCTGGGCCTTCGTCAACGCAACCTACAACGTGCAGGTGAACAACGACGACGAATACCAGGCAACCCTCACCGCACCCCCACTCGCTTCCGGAGCGGTCAGCTATGCCTACACCTACCGCATGAGCGTCGACGGCGGCCTGACCTGGACCTACTGCGATACCGACGGAGCGGGCTCCAACGCCGGACTCACCTTCAGCGCCGCAGCGCTGGGCAGCATGAGTGTGACTCCATAGTTTTTTTGGGTCGGGTCCCGCGGCGACGCGACCGCACTCATCCAGAGGCTTTTCGTCAGTAGACCGCGATGCGTAGCTGCGGCCCTGCGCGTATCTGGAGCCGCTCGGAAAATAGCACGTCACCGTCGAGTACCCATGGCCCGCGCCCATCTGGAAACTCGATTTCCAAGTCGCCGTACAAGCCGTCAAAGTTCTCGGCGCCCGAAAGCGCACGTCCCAGCAGCACCCGCGGCGCCTGCGGTCCCAACTGGCGGGCGGCGAGTGGCGACGCGACCAGATGCGGACGATCGGGATCTTCGCCCGCACGATGGGTCACCCGCATATGAAGTCCCAGATCACGCACAACGCTTGTCACCACCAAGCTGAAGGCGTCCGGGCAGAGTGCCTTGCCGTCCACACGAAGCCGACATGGCAGCGGATCCAGAATCGAGCGCGAGTAGCTGTCCGCCAAGAACGACCCAACGAAGGTACGCGCCACGATGCGCGCCGCGCTGGCGTAGCCCCCGCCGCCGCGGGCGTAATACTTCTCGAAGAAACGCGCCACCAAGCCGGTGCCCAGAATGAATCCGATCCGCTCAACCGCTTCCGAGCAGTCAAGCACTCGGAGCGAAGGCGAGGTCAGTCGCTTGAGGGGCGCCGCTCCGGTGGTCGCGCGGGCGACGGTCGTCAGCAATTCTGCGCGCTGGCCCCAGTTGCGCGCCACGGTGGCCACGGTGCCCGCCGGAGCCACGACCAGCTCCGGGAGCGCCCGGCCTTCGCTGGCGCGCCAGAGAGCTGTGACGCTCGCCATGAGCGTGCCGTCCCCGCCGCAAAGCACGACCCGGTCGGGCTCCCATTCGAGCAACGCTTGTGCCGCCTGGGCCAAAGCGCCTTCGTCGGCGGTGATCCAGATGCGCGCGGCGCCCCCCGCACGAAGGCGCACGGCGGAAATCAGCTTTTCGCGGAGTCGAAAGGCGCGCGCTTGAGGATTGACGACTAGGGCGGTCTTCACTGTGCTATCACCTGCCCACTATGCGTCGGGCAACTGCCCTGCTTTCGGCCTTGTGCCTGGTTTGTGCCTGCGGGGGAAGTACCGTCGTGCAGACGGCGTTGTCTGGGGATTTGGCGAGCCTCAAGCGCGAAGTCAAATCCGCTCAAGATGCGGGCAAACTAAACGACAGCGCGGTGCGTGAGCTAGCCCACGCCGTCGCCTCCCGAGAGATCCGCAGTGCAAAGGGGCCGGACGCCGCCCTCGCCTTCCGTTCATTGCGCAGCTGCGCCCCTCAGCTCACCCGCGTACTCGAAGATCGCGCGGAGCGCGGCGACGATGCCGCCGCCGAGGCAACGCTGATCCTCTTCGAGCTGGGGAAGCGCAGTTCCAGGAAGCTCGTGTCGCAGTACCGCGAAAGCGCGGCCGGTTCGTGGCGCGCCGTCGCAGCGCGCGCTGCGGTGTCGCCCGCTGACGCCATGTTCCGCCGCGAGTTCATGCGAGACGCGGACGAACGCGTGCGCCGAGCTGCCCTGGCGGCGGCCCTTGCGGCGCCGCTGCCAGACGACACCGAAGCGCTGTTCGAGGCGGCGCGCCTGGACCCGGATCCATTGAGCCGCAGCATCGCCATTCGCGCCTTTGGCGCTCTCGGTGGCACGGACAACGTCAACCGCCTCGACGACTTGTGGGCGAAGGCCGACGAGACCACCCGCGTCACCTTGATTGACGCCTGGGCCATGCCGGCTGCCGCACGCGCGGGGGGCGAGGGCAAGCTGCTTCGGATTGCGGAGACGGAACGCGGGATCCCGGCGCTCGCCGCAGCTGCCAGTCTGGCCCGAGGCTCCGGCAATGCGGCCAACGTGGGTCAGGCGGTCCTCACCCGGGCAGTGCAGCACGGCACCCAGGACGAGCGACGCCTGGCCATCCGCATGCTGCCCCTCGACGACCCAGACGCCCGCAAGGCCGTCGAAAAGGCCGCCAAGGACGAAGACAAAGACGTCCAGGTAATGGCCTGGGCGCGCCTGGCCGGGTTTTCGGATACCCGCGCGGCCGCCGTGCGCCAGCTTGCCACCCTGGCCACCCCGGACGACGATATCGCGCTCCAGGCCCGAGTCGCGCTGGCCGCCGCAGGCGAAAAGAGCGTGCTGCCGCAGCTCACCCCCCTGCTCAACGCAAAAACGGCCCGAGCCCGCCTGGTGGCTGCCGAGGGACTGCTCTCCCTGGGCGAGGGGCGACGCGCAGCCACGGCTTTGGCCGACGACGACCCCTGGGTGCGCATGCGCATCGCGTGCGTGATTCTAGGGCGCTAGGGCGTCCTCCGGCGACAAGCGTTGAATTTCCAGCGGTTTGCGAGTATTCCGGCGCCCATGAAGTGGGTGAGCGGGATCAGGGCGGTACTGCTGGTAGCGGTACTGGGAACCACAGCCTCAGGTTGCCTCAAGAAGGTGCTCCTGAACGGACAAATCAAGGGCACGCGCCAAGGATCGGCGGCGGTCAATACGTTGCACGACTACGAAGTCGCACGCGGCGCGGCGCAAGCCGGCATGGCGCAGCTCGAAGGCATGCACAGCCTGGCTCCGGACAACACGGACGCACTGTTCATGCTCACGCGAGGCTGGGCCGGTCTCTCCTTCGGTTTCACCGAAGACGACTACGAAGTCGCCTACGAAAAGGGCGACGACGTCATGGCCGAGTATCATATCCTGCGCGCCCGCGCCGGATTCCTCCGCGCTCGCTACTACGGCATCGAGCTGCTCGGTCATCACGGCGAAGGCTTCAAAGAAGCCAAGCGCAACCAAGAGACGATCCGCAACTGGCTGGTGGAGAACTTCACGGACGAGGAGCAAGCGGAAGACCTGCTCTGGGCCGGCTATGCTTGGATCGGACACGTCGCCGCTTCGAAAGAAGTCCCGGAGGCCGTCGGTGAGCTGTACGTCGGTGTCGAGATGGTCAAGCGCAGCGTCGAACTGGACGACAAGCTCGTCTACGGCACTGGCTACACCATCTTGGGCGCGTACCACGCGCGCTCGGCCATGGCCGAGCTGGACAAGTCCAAGGAGATGTTCGACAAAGCTCTCGCCATTAACGGCGGCAAGTACCTGGCGACCAAGCTCAACCTGGCCCAACGCTACTACTGCTACAAAGGCGACAAGGACGCCTACGTGCGGACCTTGAACGAGGTGCTGGCGGCGGGCGACGAGCTGCCCGAGGCGCGCCTGCCCAACGTCATCGCCAAGCGCCGCGCGCGGCGATACCTGGGCAACAAGATCTGGCAGGAGGAGTGCGGCTTCCGCCTATAAATCCCTGGGCTTTTGCGGCGCTGACTGCTCTGAACGCGCTTTCAGCGGGCGCGGCGAATCTTTTTCGCGTAAATGTTGAACGCTTTGGGGCAACCGCCCGTCTGACTTGCGCCGGGCGGCCTCTGCCCGCAAACCTTTCGGTCTCTTTGAGGAGGATCACAGTATGTTTTCAAGGCTGATGGCGGCATGCATTGCGGCCGCTTTCCTAGTGATGGGCACGGGCGAAGTCGCTCACGCCGGGACGACTCTCAAGATGGCAACGCAGGCCCCGCCGCGCAGCCCTTGGGGGAAGGTCTTCAAGACCTGGTCCAAGGCGGTGGATCAAAAGACCAAAGGTGAGGTCAAGATCGACTGGCTTTGGAACGGTACCGCGGGCCCCGAAGGTGGCGTGGTCGGCAAGGTGAAGTCCAAGCAGCTCGACGGCGCGGCGGTCACCGCCGTTGGCCTTTCCACCATCGACAAGCGATTCCTCGCGCTGCAAATGCCAGGCGCCTTCAAGAGCTGGGGCGAGCTCGACCGCGCTCGCGCGAAGCTTGGCCCGGAGCTAGAGGCTGCCGCCAAGAAGGACGGATTCCACCTCGGTGGCTGGGGTGACGTGGGCATTGGCCGCGTGTTCTCCAAGGGCTTCGGCGTGAAGGTGCCGAGCGATCTAAAGGGCAAGCGTCCCGGCGCCATCGCCGAAGACGTCATTGCACCGAAGGTCTACGAGGCCATTGGCGGCGTGACGCCCGTCCCGTCCACCATCACGGGCTTCTTGCCCAAGCTGAACTCCGGCAGCATCAACGTGATGAACACGCCGTCCCTTGCGGCAGAGCTGCTGCAGTGGGCGTCGCGCCTGGACCACGTCAACGCCAATGCCACTTACTTCGGAGTTGGCGCGGTGATCATGAGTCAGAAGTCCCTGGACAAGCTGCCCGCGGATCAGCGCGAAGTTGTGATGGATACCGGCAAGCAAGCCGCAAAAGCCCTCACCAAGCGCATCCGCAAGGCGGATGACAAGGCCTTCGACCGCCTCAAGAAAAAGATGAAGGTCCACGAGCCCACGGGCGCCGAAAAGGCCGAGTGGAAGAAAGTCTTCGACAAGGCCTGCGGCCGCCTCAAGGGTGCCATCCCGGCGGGCGCGCTGAAGACGGTAGGCGCTTGCTAAGCTGAGCGGCTAGCCAAAAGACTCGGGCCAGGCCTTTGGGCTTGGCCCGTTTTCTTTTTGTCGGGGCACTTCCGTCGCAATTCGCGCAGAAATCGCGACGGCTTTTCGTCAACTCGCGATAACGTGCGGCCGATGCCTGCAGAGGGAAAAGGGAAGCAAGCCGTCGGGAGCGACGACAGCGGGAAAGACGCCGCGGAGCCGACACCACCGAGCCAGGACCCGCCGCCAGCCAAAGTGGCCGCCTGGGGTCGCCCGCTGATCCGCTTGGACAACGCATGGACCGCCTGGGAGGGGTGGCTGTGCGCAGCTGTGCTGCTGCTAGAAGTGCTGGTGCTCTCACTCTGGGTGGGACTCAAGGGGCTGTCCACCCCGCCGGATGCCGGCAACGCCGGTATCGTCTTTCGGGCGCTCACCGGGTCCCTGGTGCTGGGCTTGGGCGGCTTCTTGGTCGTGCGCAAGAAGCCCAAAAAGGTGCAACGCGCCGTTTCTATTACGGGCGTCGTGATCGGCATCGTCAGTGCCAAGTATTGGCAGACCACGGGCGTGGAATGGTCCAGCAATCTGCTCAACTGGTATCAGCAGGCCTCTACTCTAACGCTCTTTGGAGGTCTGCGTGGTGTGGGCACCCGGCTCACGCTGCTGCTGGCGCTACTCGGAGGGTCCTTGGCGACCGCGAGCGGGAAACACATCACCATCGACCTGGTGACGCGCTTCGTGCAGCCGAAGGTGCGATTGCCCCTGGTCATCGTCGGCTGGCTAGGCTCCGCAGTGATCTGCGGCAGCGCGGCCTGGGGCTTCTTCGACCACATCGCCATCGAGGACTTCGGGGCCAAATCCGATATCACCGCATCCGCAAAGGTGTCCAAAGTGATGGATGGCCTCGGCGAAAACACATTCATCGCGCGCAAGCAAATCGTCCTCGACATGAAAACCCTGCCGAAAGTGCTCAAGGGCGAGCGCTATTCGGAGTGGCTGGGCGGACAGGAATGGAACGACTTCCTGGAAACCGGCGGCTTTGTCGAACGCTACGGCAAAGAGAAGATTGAAGACCTCAAACTGACCGGAGACGCCAAGCGGTCTCCCATCGTCGTGGTGCCGGATCGGGGGGAGCCCCGCGGCGAGCTGATCAAGGCCGCCAACTTGGTCTTCCCGATCGGACTGTTGATCATTGCCATTCGCTTCGTGCTGCTGTCGCTGCTGGCCGCGGCGGGTCACAAGAGCGTCGACCCGGACGCCCATGTCGAGGGTGACGACATCGAGAAGCAACGCAGCTTTGATGGGCCTAGCGAGCCGGAGGCGACGGAAGCAAGCGACAAGAAGGCGTCGCCCAAGGACGCCAGCGCAAGCACCGACGCCGAGAAGAAACCGCCAGACAAATCCAAGGATCCCGACGACGACGACGACGATGAAGCAGACGTCGCCGCAAAGGACGACTCGGACAAAGACGACGATAAGAAAGACGTCGTGGCCAAAGACGACTCGGACAAGGACGACTCGGACAAAGACGACGAGGACGACGACAAGAAGGACGTCGTGGCCAAAGACGACTCGGACAAAGACGACGATAAGAAAGACGTCGTGGCCGACTCGGACAAAGACGACTCGGACAAGGACGACGATAAGAAAGGCGTCGTGGCTAAAGGCGCGGACGACAAGGCCGAGGAAAAGGCCGATGCTGCCGACGGCGACCAGCCGTCCGCAGGCGAGACCGAAGCGGTCGCTTCCAAAGACAAGGACGCCGCGGACGGGAAGAGCTCGGACCCCGCCACGCCGAAGGACAAAGGCGGCGACGACGAGAGCAAGGGGAAGAAGTCATGATCATCTTTCTCTTCGTCGTCGTGTTTGCACTGATCGGTGCGCCCGTGTTTGCCGTCATGGCGGGCACCACGGAGCTTGCGGGGCTGCTGCACCCGGATCCCTCGATGCATCAACTGCGCTTCTTGGCGCCGGACGTTCTGGACGAGCGCTTCGCGGGTTCGCCCATTCTGGTGACGGTGCCGCTATTCACCTTCATCGGCTACTGCATGGCCGAGTCGAATACGCCGGAACGCATCGTGCGCGCTTCCAACGCCTTCTTCGGCTGGATGCCCGGCGGGCTAGCCATTGTCTGCATTTTTGCCAGCGCGTTCTTCACCACCCTAACGGGCGGTAGCGCAGTGACCATCGTTGCGATCGGCGCCCTGCTGTACCCCGCCCTCCGCAGCCGCGGCTACCCGGAAGAGTACTCCCTTGGCTTGGTGATGACCGGCGGCTCGTTGGGTTTGCTGCTGCCTCCGTCCCTGCCGATCTTGGTCTACTCCTTGGTAGCGGGCATCGATTTCACCAAGGCGTTTAAGGCCGGCATCATCCCCGGACTGCTGGTGATCGGTCTGCTTGGCATTCACGCCGCCTACATCGGCATCAAGGAAAAGATCCCGCGCACCAAGCCGAATCTGGAGGAGATGGGGTCCAGCCTGTGGTTCATGAAGTGGGAGCTGGGGATCCCCGTACTGATTCTCGGCGGCCTGGCCACGGGTCTCACGGACATCGACGAAAGCGCGGCCTTTGCAGCGCTCTACGTGCTGCTCATCGAGATCTACGTCTACAAGGATCTGACGTGGAAGGACTTCCCGAGAATCGCGCGAAGTGCCATCGCGCTCGCAGGAGCGGTCGTCCTGATCATGGCCATGGCCATGGCGCTGACGAACTACCTCATCACCGAGCAGATCCCACAGAAGATATTCGAGTGGGTCACGGGTATGGGCGTGAAGGAAAAGTGGCAGTTCCTGATCACGCTGAACATCTTCCTCTACATCCAGGGCATGGTGATGGACGGCTTCTCCGCCATCCTCGTCGCCGTCCCCCTGCTGATCCCGTTCGCAGCAGAGTTCGGTCTGTCGCCCTTCCACTTGGCGATGATGTTCCTGCTCAACCTCGAAATCGCCTACCTGTCCCCACCACTGGGGCAGAACCTGTTCGTCACCAGCTTCCGCTTCAATCGGCCGATGGTGCAGCTGTACCGGATCGCGATCCCCTTCATCTTGATTCTGCTGGTTGGGCTGGTCATGATCATGACCATCCCGCGGCTCTCGACCTACGCCGTTGAAGGTGACATCGCCGCAGCCCGCGCCAAGGCAGAGAAATTCGGCGAGCCTCCGCGGGATGCCTGGCTGATGGAGTGCGTGCAGGAGGACCGCAACAACCCCTTGCCGTGCTCCGATGCAGACAAGGCCAAGTGGGGCGCTGGCAAGGACGTCGCCACGCCACCAGAGGGGGAAACAGACCCCGACGCGGACAAGCCTGAGGGCGAGGACGACGACATGGACGATCTGCTCGAAGACATGTTGGAAGACGGCGACGGCGAAGAGAAGAAAGAGCCTTCCAAAGACGGCACCGACGACGACCTGCTCGAGAAGATGCTGGGAGAAGGCGGCGCCGGCGGCGAGGAAGAGAAGAAAGAGAAGAAGGAGCCTTCCAAAGACGGCACCGACGACGACCTACTCGAAGACATGCTCAAGGACGACTAGCGGCGCCGCGCTATTGCATGGAGTCGGTCAACCAAAGCAGCGCGGGCTCCATGCGGCGCGCGCTGCTGGCATCGAAGAAATGGCCCACGGGCCCCAGGCTGAAGAAACGCGCTTCGAAACCCGCGCGCGCCAAGGCGCCGGCCGCGCGGCGTAGCTTGGCGGCGGTGCGGTCGTTGTCCCCGGCCACCAAGGCCAAGCGAAGCACCTGCGCCTTCTCGAGCTGCGCAAGACTGGGCGTCACCGAAGCGTTCACGATCATGAGGCGCTGGTAACGCCCGGGCGATGCCAAAGCGATGCGCAGTGCGGCTGGCGCGCCCAGGGAGTAACCCACCAGCGCGCGGCGTCCGATTTGCGCGCTGTGCGCCGTTTCCAGCGCGTCGCTGAAACCGCGTACTTGACCGACGAGTTGGGCGTCCTTGCCAATCCACATGCGACCGCCGCCGTTGCAGGCCGCGGGCCCGGGGGGACACAGCAGCCACGCGTGTTTCGCGGCACCGACGAAGACGGGACATTCCCACTCGGGAATGGCGCACATGCCGTGCAAGAACACGACGAGGGGCTCCGTGGTCGCACCCGTTCCCGGTGGGTGCACGAGTGCGGGACGGGACGCCCCGGCGCGCGTACCAGATCCGGTCGTCTCCAGCTCCAGTTTCGAGAATCCAGCGGGGCGCGCCGGCAGCGGGGTGCTGTCCGTGGCTGCCGCGTCCATTGACCTCGCCGCTGGTGCAGGCGCAACGCCGGCGTCCATCGGCGATGCCCGGGCGTCGCGCGGCCCTCCAGCTTGCCTGCGGCCGCCATCGTCGCTTGGCTGCCGAGGCTTCGCGGGCAGCTCCGATCGCGGCGCACACCCGCCAAGCAGGGCAGCCGTCAGAATCGCGATGTCGCGCGCGCGGGCCATACCCCGCAGCGTGGCTCAGATCCGGATATCTTTCCAATCTCCCGAGGCGAACTTCCAGACCATGATGGCCGTGAGGAGAACGACATAAGCCACCGCGGCGCTCCAGATCCCCACCAGGCCGTAGCCCAGAGTGATGCCTAGAAACCACGCCAGCGGTACCAGGCATGCGAAGTGGAGAATCAGCTCCACGATCATCACGAAACGGGTATTGCCGGCGCCGAAGAGCGCTTGGGTCAAGATCATGCCCACCGCGATCAGAGGCGTGATGATGCCCATGATCTGCATCGGCATCATGGCGGCTTCGATCACGGCCGGGCTTTGGCTGACCACCGACAGGATTTGAGCCGGGAAGATCACGCCTTCTAGCAAACCAACGATGCCGAAAATGATGAGTCCCAGCCGCACGCTGACCCAGCCAAATCGGGCCGCCTTGTTGCCGTCGCCCTCGCCAAGGGACTGACTGACTAGCGTCGCCGTGGAAGTGCCGAAGGCGAGACACGCCGTAAAGGTAAGCTTGAGGATCCCGACGATGACCGTCGTTGCCGCGCTATTGACGGCCTCGGCACGTCCCCCGGGGCAGCTCGACTCCACCAGCGTGCTGCTGCTGATACTGTCCAGCTTGCTGACGATCATGGCGAAGAGGGCAAATCCACTCATCACAGCGATGGTGGCGATGGCACTCGGGACGCTGAGCTTCAGGATGTCTCGGGTCAGGGACTTGCTCAGACGCTTGAGCTGGAACGGCTCGAACACCCGGCGGTACTTGGCCAGCATGGCCCAGCCGATCATGATGGCCAAGCCGACCCATGTGCTGACAAAGCCGGCCAAGCCGGCGCCGGCGATCCCCATACGGGGCGCGCCCCAGCGCCCGAAGATGAAGATCAGGCACAGCACGATGTTCAGGGCGTTCATGACCACAGCGCTGACGAGATGCACGTGCGTCTTGCCGATGCCGTCGAAAAACGACTTGAAGGAAAACGTCATCGCCATGCTGACGATGCCCAGCAAGCGCCAATTGAGGTACTCCGTGGCCGCCTGACGCACCTCGGGAACCTTGATCAACACCTGGAGGATATGGGGGAGGGAGAGATAGCCGACGACGGTGAAGGCCCCCCCCGCCACCAAAGAGAAGAACCAGGAGTTGACCAGAACAGCGCCGGCATCCTCGGGGTTCTTTTGGGCGAAGCGCCGCGCCGCAATCGCTTGGGTGCCCACGGAAATCGCCGAAAGGGATCCTCCGAACATCCACAGCAAGATCAACGACGGCAGCAAGGCCGCTTGGGCGTTCGACGACTCCGGACACGGCAGCCACGAGAAGAAGATGATGTCGATCTCGTTGACGATGCTCTGAGTCAGCATCGCCACGACGGTCGGCGTCGCCAAGCGCAGCACGGCACGGTACGGCGAGCCTTCGGTGGCCACGCGCAGGCCGCTGGGGTTGGGGATGGTGGCCATGGGGGCGTCGGACGCTTGCTACGTGAGCCCGGGTGCTCCCTCGGCTGCGTCCCGCATCGGGGTCCACGTAGGCGAGCGGCGTTATCGCGGACTTGTCGGCGTCAGGAAAGCAAAATGGGCGGCAGGCTCAGGGCGATCTCCATGAAATCGCGCACTTAGCCGTGCCGCCCGGGCGGATCCCCGCGCCTCAACGTTGGGCGAGTTGGGTGTCGGTTCCGGTCAGGGCCCGCAACATCTGACGCGCTTCCTCGTGGCCTGGCCGCTCGGTGAGCAGCGCATTCAGCGTCTCGATGGCGCCCTTGCGCTTGCCCACGGCGCGTTGCATGCGAGCGAACTGCACGCGACTCTCGGGGGTCTTGTCGATGGCAGCCCACTGCCGGGCAACGCGGTGTGCTTCGCCCCAGCCCTTCATGGCCACGGCGGCTTCGCACCACGCCTTGAGCACTCGGGTGTCTTTGCGGTGGTTCTTGCCCAACCGACGCAGCTGGTTGAAGCCCTTCACCTTCTGCCCGTTGGTCATCAGGTCCTGGGCCTCTTGGATCTTGCCCTCGATGTCGTCACCGGCCTTCTCCTCTTGAACGGGGGCGGCGGCGAACAGCTCCGCGGGCGCAGCGGGCGCCTCGGCCTTCTCTGGTTCGGCCTTTTCTTCCTTGTCGGAACTGGGCGCTTCGTCAGCGCTGTCTGGGCTGCTGCCCGCGGCGACGGCTTCTTCGGCTTCTTCGCTCTGGTCGGATTCTTCGGCCACGGGCTCGGCTTGTCCCGCGCTCGTTTCCTCGGCGGCCGTCGCCGCTGGAGCCTCCTCGTCCGCCCCTTCGCCGGGCAGCGCCTCAGAGTCGGCGTCTTCGGTCAGCGCGGCGACCGTTTCCGTTTCGGCGGGTGGCGCGCCCTTGAATTTCGCGATGACCGGCGCAGCAAGGGCCATGGCCCGAGCGCGTACGTCGGGCTTCTGCGCGGCAACGGCCACGGCTGCGGAGAGACCGGCGGTCAGGGCGACCAGGGCAGCGAAGCCCATGCGACGGCGGCGGCGACGCAGGCGGTCCGGCTCTCGCAACGCGGCTTCGAGGGCGGCACGCATTTCGTCTGCGCTTTCGAAGCGGGCGTCGGGGTCTTTGTCGAGGGCACGGAGAATCGTCTGGTCGACCATCTTGGAGAATCCTCTCTGTTTTGCCCGTTCGCCCAATGGCTCGACGGGGCTTTCGTTCTTGGCTTCAATCAGGGCCACGAGCGTGGCTTCAACGTGAGGCAGTCGTCCGGTGAGGAGCTCGTAGAGCACCGCACCCAACGCATAGATGTCGCTGCGCGCGTCGCCGCTACCACCGCGGGCTTGCTCCGGCGCCATGTACTCAGGCGTGCCAGCCAGTCGCAGCGCTTCCGACGACCAGGGGCCTTCGACCGCCGTTGACGCCTTGGCGACGCCGAAGTCGAGCAGCTTCACAGCGCCGCTCTTGGTGAGAAACAGATTGGCCGGCTTGATGTCGCGGTGAACGACGTCCACGTCATGGGCAGCGCTGAGGGCGCGACAGGCGTCGATCCCAATGCGCACGGCTTCACGCCAGGGCACGCTGCCATCCCGGGCAAGCCGCTGATCGAGGGACTCCCCATCGAGGCGCTCCATGGCGTAAAACGGGCGACCGTCAGCGCAGAAGCCAAAATCGTGCAGCGCGACCAGGTTTTCGTGACTCATGCGCGCAATGACCCGCGCCTCGCTGCGCAGTCGCTCCGCTGCGGCCACGCTCGCGGAATCGTTCGGTAGTACCTTGAGGGCGAAGCTGCGGCCCAAATCCACATGCACCGCCTCGTGCACCACGCCCATGGCACCCCGGCCGATCTCGCGGATGAGACGGTAGCGCGTGCCCGGCAATAGCGTCGGGTCGTCGGTCTCGGGCCGGGGCGGGCTGGGCGACGGAACCAAGACGGGCCGGGGCTTGGGGATCTTCTTGGCGACCGCCACCAGGCGGGTGAATTCCGTACGCGTCCGGGCGGGTTCCGAGGGGTACAGCCGCTGCATCAGCAGCGATACTCGGCGGCGCACGCCGCGTTCCCCATCCGGCAGACTCGGCGCACGTTTGAGCAGCGCCAGCAGGTCGTTCATGGCGTCGCGAGCCGATGCGTAGCGATCTTCGATCTTCGTCGCTGTCAGCTTCTGGATCACTGCGTCGAGTTCACCCGGACCATCCACGAGTTGCGCAATGGGCGTGGGTGAGCGGCGTCCCTCGGCGACGGCCGCAAGGTGCTCCGAAGATTCGCCCGACAAGAAGCGCCGGCCGGCAAGAAGCTCCCAGAGCATGACGCCGAAGGCGTAGATATCGGCCGGGATCCCCCCGGGCGTGTGGTTCGCCACTTCCGGGGCCACGTATCCGGGCTTGGCAAATACGATGCCCGCCACCGTATGGCAGCGTCGGTTTTCTCCGCGGGCGGTGCCGAAGTCGATCAGCTTGATGTCACCGCCGTAGGCGATCATCACGTTCTGCGGGCTCAGGTCCCGGTGCACGATCTCCAAGGGGCGACCGGAAGCGTCCGTGCGCTCGTGCACATGTGCCAGCGCGTCGGCCATGGCGATGCCGATGGCGACCGCTTCGGGCCACGTCACTCGAGCGGAGAGCTGACCCGCCCGGGTGCGGACCTCACCCAAGTTCCGGCCCTCGATGTGTTCGACCACGACGTAGGGCTTGCCCTCTTGGTCCTGATTCGCCTCGAGGATCTGGGCGACTCCCGGATGGTGCAGTTGCGCCTGGATGCGGGCCTCGTCCAGAAAGCGCGCCAGGAACGATTTGTCGTCAGAATGCTCGCGCCGGATGATCTTGACCACGCAGGGTCGCTCCGCCCCGTCGATGCTGCCCGCTGCAGCCAGGAAGACCTCGCCCATGCCCCCGCGAGCCAGTTGGCGGAGTAGTGTGAGCCGACCAAAGGGCCGGGGCAGCTCGGAGTCTGACTTTTTTTCTTTTAGTTTCGGCGGGTTACGAGACTGACCGGGCTGCGACATGGGGCCATGGTGCCAATGTAGGTAAAGGTGGCCAACTAAACGACATCAAATCCCCGCCGAGCCCGGCGGAATGCTTGGGGCGCTTGGCGGGTTGAGCTGACTGCGGTGACGAGTACACTGCCCGCCTTCATGGCGAACCCCCGTCAGAGCCTGAGCTCCCGAGTGCGCGCGAAAATCGCGCTGGGGCTCAGTGTGTTCGCGGTGTTGGTCGCCCTGCCGGCCTCTGCATGGGCCGCAGTGCCCATGTGCGACGAAAGCGCGCAAAGCATCGCTGCGCCGTTTCCGATCTTGCCGTCCCATAACGGCGCCATCGACGCGCTGCCGTGCGAAGCCCCGGATTTCGACGGAGCGGGAGAAGTGCCGTTACGGCAGCAAGACCGCGCCGCGGATGTGCTGATCTCCGTGGAGCGCGTCGTTCCGATGCCCTCCCATTGGGTTCCGAAGTCGGAACGCACGCGGGTCGCAGTGCCGCGCGCAGCGGGCTACCGCTGTCCGAGCGAGCATCGGCAGAGCGTATACCGCCCCCCGCGCTGACAGCGCGCGTGGCCCGCGCCACGCGTCAACAACAGCGACCACGTTCATTGGCGTGGCTTCCAATCACTTCTGGTTGGAGGCGCGCTGCAGACTTGATTTGTAAGCAAACTAGATTTGTAGGAGATAGAGAAAATGAATAAGGGAACAGCCATCGTCGGCTTCTTCCTCTGCTTCATGGCAGGGATGGGCTTGATGTGGGGCATCGATCGCAGCAAAGGCACGGCGATCGGCCCAGAATCCGCCTCCGTAGGCGGCTTGGACCACAGTGAATCTCCGGTGCCCGTCACCGAAAAGGACCCGATCTGGGGCAACGCAGACGCACCGGTCACGATCGTCGAGATCAGTGACTTCGAGTGCCCGTTCTGCAGCCGCGTCGGCCCGACCATGGACCAGATCAAAAAGACCTACGGCCCGGACAAGGTGCGCATCGTCTGGAAGCACCAGCCTCTGCCGTTCCACAAGGCCGCACGCCCGGTGCATGAAGCCGCGGCCACCGTGCATGCCCTCGCGGGCAACGATGCTTTCTGGAAGTTCCACGACAAGGCGTTCGCCAACCAGCGCGCGCTCACTGAGGAAAACATCCAGGCCTGGGCCAAAGAGTCCGGCGTGGACATGGCGAAGTTCAACGAGGCCTACAAGGCGAAAAAGTACGCCGCGAAGGTCGACGAAGACATGGCCATGGCGACCAAGGTCGGCGCCACGGGCACACCCGCCTTCCGCATCAACGGCGTGACCCTGGTCGGCGCGCAGCCCTTCGAGAAGTTCAAGGAAGTCATCGACGCACAGCTCGGCGAGGCCCAGAAGGCCATCGCAGCCGGCACGCCGAAAGACCGCGTCTACGTGGAGCTCTCCAAGAAGAACGCGACCGCGGCTCCCGAAGCAGCCGCACCGGACAAGCCCGCAGAGCCACCACCCCCAGACACGGCTGTCTGGAAGGTGCCCGTCTTCAACGACGACCCACAGAAGGGCCCCAAAGACGCCCTGGTCACCATCGTGGAGTGGAGCGAGTTCCAGTGCCCCTTCTGCAAGCGCGTTCTCGAAACCGGCAAGCAGATCACGGACACCTACGGCAAGGACGTGCGCATTGTGTGGAAGGACAACCCCCTGCCCTTCCATCCGCGCGCAAAGCCCACGGCCGTCTTGGCCCGCCACGCCTACAAGGTGAAGGGTGATGACGGCTTCTGGGCAGCCCACGACGCGCTCTTCGAGAGCCAGCCCAAGCTGGAGGACGAAGACCTCAAGGCGGTCTCCGAGAAGATCGGCCTGCCTTGGGACGCTGTGAAGGCTGCCATCGACGGCAACAAGTACATGGACAAGATCGACGCCAACGCCGAGCTCGCCCAAGACGTCGAAGCCCGCGGTACGCCGCACTTCTTCGTCAACGGCCGTCGCCTTTCCGGCGCTCAGCCTTTCGACGCCTTCAAGAAGCTCATCGACGAAGAGCTCGGCAAGGCCAAGGCCCTGGTGGCCAAGGGCATCCCGCGCAGCAAGGTCTACGAAGAGATCATGAAGGAAGGCAAAGAGCCGCCGCCTCCCGAGAAGAAAGACGTAGCGAAGCCCGACGCAGACAGCCCCTGGAAGGGCGGCGCCGCGGCCAAGGTCGTCATTCAGGAGTTCAGCGACTATCAGTGCCCCTTCTGCAAGCGCGTCGAGCCAACCATGGACGAGATCAAGAAAGCCTATGGCAACAAGGTCAAGATCGTCTGGCGCGACCTGCCCCTGCCCTTCCACCAGGACGCACCGCTCGCCGCCGAGGCGTGCCGTGAGGCCATGGCTCAGAAAGGCAACGACACCTACTGGAAGTGCCACGCTCATCTGTTCGAGAATCAGCAGGACCTAAAGCGTCCCGCCCTCGAAAAGATGGCGACCGATCTCGGTCTCGACATGGCCAAATTCAAGGCCGCCCTCGACAACCGCACCCACAAGGCTCGCGTCGAGCGGGACACCAAGATCGGCAACGACGCTGGCATCAGCGGTACCCCCGCGTTTGTCATCAACGGCTACTACATCAGTGGCGCGCAGCCCTTCCCGGCCTTCAAGAAAGCCATTGACCGAGCATTGAAGGAAGCGAAGTGAAAGTCGCGCATCCGCCGGTGGACCCTGCCCTAGCTGGGCTCCACCGTCGGGGTGCGCGCAAGATCATGTGGGCCAGGACCATCCTCGCGGTGGTGCTGGCCTTCGTGTTTTTGGCGTGTGGGCATGGCCCGGGTGGCGGCACATCCGGCCCGAAGAACTCGGCTGAAGTCGATCTCGCGACGCCCGGTGCTGCCGTGCCAGCAGAAGGCACGATTGCCACGGGCGGGGCCGGCCCCAGCCGTGATGTTGGGCCAAGCTCCACGCAGCTGCCCGTTACGGCTGAAGACGTCGTGTGGGGGGCCGCGAATGCCCCGGTCACGATCGTCTATTTTACAGATTTCCAATGCCCATTCTGCTCCCGGGCGCACGTCACGGTCGAGCAACTCAAACGCGAGTACGGGCCCGAAAAACTGCGAATGGTGACGAAGCACCATCCGCTGCCCTTTCACCAAGACGCTTTGCCCGCGGCTATCGCTGCGCAAGCCGTGTACGAGCTGCGCGGCATTGCCGCCTTTGACGCCTATACCGACGCGCTGTTCCAGGGACAGAAGTCCCTGACCGACGAGAATCTGCTCGGCTGGGCCCTCGACGCCGGGGTCAGCCAGCGAGAGCTGATCGACCGCGTGCGGGATCCGCGCCTACGCAGCAAAGTGGACCGCGACATGGCACTGGCGCAGCGCATCGGCGCCCTGGGCACGCCCGCGTTTCGGATCAACGGCGCCACCCTGGTCGGCGCCCAGCCCGCCGAGAAGTTCCGGGAGATCATCGATGCCGAGCTGGCGGAAGCGCGCAAGCTGCGCGATGGCGGCACCCCCGCCGAGCAAGTCTATGCCGCCCGGGTCCGCGAGAACTTCGTGCCCTATGAAAAGGACGCCCCCTCCTCCTCCGCGCCGCCGAAGGTCGACCTTACGGTGCATCAAGTGCCCGTCGGCAAATCGCCCACCGAGGGCCCGGCCGACGCTCTGGTCACCATCGTAGAGTTCACGGACTTCGAGTGCCCCTTCTGCCGACGCGTGCAACCCACCCTGACGGAGCTGAAAGCGAAGTTCCCTGGCAAGCTGCGTTTCGTCTTCAAACACAACCCGCTGCCCTTTCACAAGGGCGCGCACCCCGCGGCGGCGCTGTCCTTAGAAGCGCGAGCGCAAAAGGGAAACAAAGGCTTCTTCGCGGCGACCCAAGCGCTCTTCGCAGCAAAGCCGCCGATGGATCGCGCTGCACTCCTAGCCATCGCCAAGGATTTGAAGCTGAATGAGGCCCGCGTCGCGCGCGCGTTGGACAAGGGCCTGCATGACGCCGCCATCCAGGTCGATCAAGACCTCGCGGACGACCTCGAAGCACGGGGCACGCCGCACTTCTTCATCAACGGTCGCCGTCTCGGTGGCGCTCAGCCCCTGGACCGCTTCGTCGACCTCGTGAACGAAGAGCTCGCCAAGGCCGAAGCCATGGTGAAAGCCGGGACGCCAAAGTCTCGGGTCTACGCCCAGATCTTCAAGGGCGGCCAAGGACCACAGCCGCCAGAGACCAAGAAGATCCCGAAGCCCGGCAAAGCGCAGCCGAGCCGCGGCCCGGCCTGGGCACCGGTGGTGGTGCAGGTTTTTTCTGACTTCCAGTGTCCGTTCTGCCAGCGCGTCGAACCCACCCTCGAAGCCGTCGAAAAAGAGTTCCCCGGCAAGGTGCGGATCGTGTGGCGCAACTTGCCGCTGTCCTTTCACAAGGACGCACGCCTTGCCGCGGCCGCAGCCCTCGAGGCCTTCGCGCAAAAGGGAAACAAGGGCTTCTGGGCCATGCACGCGTTGCTGTTCGCGAACCAAAAGGCCCTCAAACGCGGCGATCTCGAGTCGTATGCGGCGCAAATCGGCCTGGACATGGCGCGCTTCAACAAGGCCCTCGACGACGGCCGTCACGAGGCGGCGATCCGGGCCGACGAACAAATCGCCAAAGGGGCCGACATCAAGGGCACGCCCAGCATGCTGATCAACGGCTACTTCATCTCGGGAGCCCAACCCCTCACCCGATTCAAAAAGGTGATCCGCCTGGCCCTGACGGACATCAAGCAAGGCCGCAAGCCCTGAGCCCCCGTCTGCGATCGTAGCGACCCCCTCAAGGGCCGCTCTCAGCGCAGCCGCTCAGTTCGCGGGCGCGGATTTCCGTTGCTGCAGTTCCGCGATGGCGACATCCAGACGGTCGTCGTCGCGCATGCACGGGTTGCAGTCGTCGTTGCCTTTTCGCCCGCAGCCGGTCTTCTTGTCGCGGTATTCGACTAACGTCTTGTGCACCCGCGCGTCGCCCACGTTCTTGGCGCGTAGCAGCAGCGCGTAGCGCTGGCGGCAGGTCTTGGCCGAGTGCAGCGCGGACAGCACGTTCAGGGCTGGGCTCGAGGCTTTCTGGAACTCCGCGCTGGCCACCCATGCCTTGGCGGGCTTGCGCGCCGTCGAGTTCCCTCCCCGACTCAGGTCGTAAACAATGTCCGCGCCCTTGGCGCCCATGGGGCCTTGCAGCACCCGGAAAGCGTCTTCGCTGGCGTCCGGGTCTTGGGCGGCCGCAAACAGCACACTGGCGACTTCGCCGCGCTCTGACTGCTTGGCATCCAAGATCAACGCGCGCTCCACGCTGGTCACAGCGGCCTTTGCGTCTTCTTTGCCGAGCTGGGCCACGGCCAGTTCCGTGAGGATCCCGGCGTCCTTGGGGTACTTCTCAAACAGCGCCTCCAAGGCCGGCGGTCCGGCCGTCTTGGCCGCCCCAAGCTCCGCCTCCGGTGCACGATCGCTGGCGGCCACTTTCGGCGCCGCAGAGGTCGGTGGCGGCGCCGACGCGCTGGCACCGGGCGTGGGGCCGGACGTCGAAACGAGGGCGACGATCACCAAGACCACCCCCACCAGGCTACCCGCCACCAGTACGGCCGCGACGGCGATGAATGCCGGCGTGGGCACCTCCCGCAGACTGCGCCTCACATTCGGCGGCAGCTTGTCGCGCAGGTCGTCCACGCTGTCGAGCAATCGCTCCCAAAAGCGCTTCGCCTCCGCTGCAATGTCTGGACTGCTGCGCACTGCCGAATGTGGCCCGCTCTGATCCACGCTGAGTGGCCCAACCAACGACGAGTGCGGCCCGCTCTGCAGCGCCGCCGAATGAGGACCGCTCTGATCCACAGACAGTCGGACCTCCGGCACAGATTGGGCCGCGATTTGCTCGGCACTGGACAGCGGGGGGCGCGGCTCGCTGGCGCTACTCGAAGCATCGGACGGAGCGCTCGGCAGTTCCGAATCCGGTAGCTCCCAGGCGGGTGCACTCTGCACCGCGGGTGCACTCTGCACCGGGCCAGGCGCGCTCAGCACCTGCCCGGGCTCCGGTGAAAGCAGCACTTGAAGGCCGGGATCCGAGGGCGCTTCCAAGTCGGGGATCGACGAAAACTGCGCGTGCGTCGGCGGCGCGCCCGGCGTGCCCCGCGGCACGGTAAAGCGATGCCCGCCCTGCCCCGGTGCGGGGCCAAGCAACTCCCCGATAGTCGTCGCAACGGCCTTTGCGGAGCTAGTCCGCTCCGCCGCCTCTTTCGCCAGCAGCTTTTGCAGCAGGACTTCGACCTGCGGCGGGACAATCAAACCCGGGCTGCGTTCGGCGATGGTGGGCGGAGGCTTCGACAGCTGCTGCCCTAAGATCCCCACGGGGCTCTTGCTCGAAAACGGGCGCACGCCGGAGATGAGTTCGAACAAGATCACGCCAAGAGCGTAGAGATCTGCGCGACCATCCACGGGCTGCCCCAGAGCCTGTTCCGGCGCCATGTATTCCGGCGTCCCGAACACCATGCCCACCTTCGTGATGGGTTTGTCGCCGTCGGTCGTCTCACCGATTGGGACCCGGGCAATGCCAAAGTCCAGCACCTTGACGAAATCTGGGTCTCCGCCCTTCTCCACCAGCATCACGTTTTCTGGTTTCAGGTCCCGGTGCACGATCTTGAGTTCGTGGGCACTGGCAAGCGCCGAGGCGATCTGCCGCGCAATGTGCAGCGCCCGCTCCACGGGCATGACCCCCTTGGCAATCTCGTCGCGCAGGTTGGTCCCGAGCACGAACTCCAAGACCAAGAAGACTGAGCCGTCGGCGAGCTTGCCGAAATCCGTCGCTGCCGCGACATTCGGGTGTTCGATATTCGCTGCCGCCATTGCTTCGCGCTCGAAGCGCTGCACGACTTCCGGCACGCTGGTCAGTTCGCGATGCAAGATCTTCACCGCGAGCTTCTTGCGCATCAGCACATGTTCGGCCGCATACACCTTTCCCATACCGCCCTCCCCAAGCAGGGAGTCGATGCGGTAGCGATCCGACAGCGTGGTGCCCACGCGGGGGTCGGAGCTCTTTTCGTCCGAGGGCGGCCCCGACATCAGGTTTAGCTTAGAACAGCGGCGGGCCGACTCGAAGGGTCGATGCCGGAGAAGGGCGAAATTGTTTCGCCCTCAACATTTCGAAATCAATACGGATTGTCGCTGCCTGGGTCCGGCGCCGGGGCAGGCGCTGGTTTGGGGGCCGGGGCGGGCGCGGGTGCCGGCGCGGGTGCCGGCGCGGGTGCCGGGGCGGGCTTGGGTGTCGGTGCCGGTTTGGGCGCGGGTGCCGGCGCCGGGGCGGGCTTCGGCGCGTCCACGGGTTTCGGAGCTGGAGCCGGCTTGGGCGCGACGACCGGTTTCGGCGCAGGGGGGGGCGCCGCAACGGGCGGGTCTTCGGGCTGGTCCGCCGCGCCTGCATCCTCTTCGGCGGTCGGTCCGGCTTCAGGTGCTGCCGGCGGCTCTTCGGGTTTCGGCTCTTCGGTGGTCGCCGCCGTTGTCGGAGCCGCGGTTTCCGTCGGTGCGGGATCGGGCGGCTTCACTTCCTCGGGGGGCTTGCGCGTCAGAAAGAACGCAATGCCAGCAACGGCTGCGACACCGACCAAGAGCCAAATGATCTTTCCACCGCCACCCCCCTCTTCAGGAGGCGGCGGGATCGATGCGGCAACCGGCACGGCCTTCGCGGGCGCCGGCGCTTCTTTCTTCGCCGCCGCGGCAGGCTTCTTCTCGGGTTCATCCTTGGCCGCCGGCGGGACCGACTTGGACTTGGGCGCGTCGGCCTTGGTTTCCTCGTCCTTGTCCTTGGCCTCTTCCTCGTCCTTCTTGTCCTTGGCCTCTTCCTTGGCCTTGGCCTCTTCCTTGGCGGGCTCCTGCGACCCGACTTCGTCCATGGATCCGCCAGCTTCGCGCAGGGCGTCTGCCAGTAGCTCGGCCGCCTGCTTCATGACCGTGCGGTCTTCGGGCGGTGGCTGATCTTTTTCGGAATCCGTCTCGGGGAAAAACGAGCCGCCCGAATCGTCGGCCTTGGCTTCTTCCTTCTTGGGCTCGGGCTCCTTCGCCTTCGGCGTCGTGCTGATCGCTCCCAGCCCAATCATCGTGGACTTGCGGATCGGTCCGCCGAGCTTGGCAGCAGCCGCCGGCGCGGGCGCTGTTGCAGCGGCCGCGGGCTTTTCGGACGGTTTGGCGGTGGGGGACAGCGAAGCGCCGGCTTCACCGGCTTCGGAATCGTAGGCCCCGGGGGAATCCCCACGAGTGGTGATCAGCTGGTCGATGACCTTAATGGAGCCATCGTCGATCTTGATGAACTTGACGCCCATGCCCGACGGCTCGTCTTCACCAGCGTCCGGCGGCTCTCGCTTCCAGACCACCCGCCCAACGCCCTGCATCACCTTTTGGTCGTCAGCGATTTTCACCTCGAATTTCAACAAGGTGCCGGGCGGAAAGGGTGACGGTGTCTTGATGAACATTCCGCCACGACTGACATCGTGGGAATGATGCTCGATGAATTCGTCGATGGTCGCGCTCTTGTAGCGCACCGTCATCGTCAAAACTTTCGCCCGCGGGTCCTTACGCGTGTCCTGGGCCATGTACGGTCGTTCTCCGGGATAGACGTGCCCAACTGGGCACTTCGAGGTGAGAGCCTATCCTAGCGGAGCCCGCAAGTAGACCCCAAGTCCTTCGCGCCTCGCCGTGCTAAAGTCGCTCGGGCCGGCAATGCCGAAATTTTCGCACTTTCGGGCGTTCGAACGCCGCGCGACGGGTCTCCGGGGCCACCTTTCGGCACCCAGCTTGGGCCTCTCGGACGGCGTGAAAATCCTGGATTTGGGCCTCGGGGGCGCGCGGATCGCCCTCCAGAATGAGATTTCCGCGGGCCTGTCCGTGGAGCTGCGGGTGCAAGCACCCGACCGCTGGGAAGCCCTTTCCATCGCGGCGCGGGTGGCCTGGGTCAAGAGCGGCGAAGCCGGGCTGGCCTTCGAGCACCGCGGCGGCGCTTCCGTACGCGGCCTGCTCGGTCTGCTGCACGACGAAGGCTATGGCTGAGGACTCGAACGCGCCGCAGGACTACGGCGTGGCAGCCGCCGGACGCAGCGCCCGGTCGAAGAACAGCAACATTTCGTAGACGCCCGGCCCGCGATTGAACGCGTAGTCGTGGGGCCCCGGCACCACGTCTAGGCGATGCGACACGCCCCGCGCCTTGAGCTCCTCGGACAAGGTCCGATTCGCTTGTAGAAAAAAGTCTCCTTCGCTGGTGAGCAGGCGCACGCTCTGCTTTTCGATTTCTTGGGCCCGCTCCCCGCGCGTCGCCACGCGCGCAGCTTCTGCCGAATCAAACGCCGCTTGGATGCCACCCACCGCGCCAAAGGTCCGCGGGTGCTCAAACCCGACGAGCACGGACAGCCGCCCCCCCAGACTCACGCCATCGATACCCGTAGACCCGCGTCCTACGAGACTCGGCGTTTCGCGCTGCACGCGGGGCAACAGCTCCGTCACCAACCACTTGCCGAACTCCCGCGCTGCGTCCAGCGAACGCGTGCCCTTCATGATGTCGGGCGTGAACGGGCAGACGACAATGACACCTTCATAGGCCTGCTGGGCAAGCTTGGCGTTCAACCCCTCGACGTGAGAATCGTCCGAGACGCCCATCAAGTCCTGACTCGTCAACGGCGGCGCAAACAGCCGCGCCTCCGCCTTGGGCAGCCAATAGTCGTCGATCCAGCCCCGGGGACCCTTGCGCGGCCCTTTCATGGCTTCGCCGCGCCCGTGAAACGCAAACAGCACGGGCAGCTTCACGCCCTTGGCCCGAGGCGGAATGTGCACCACGACGTCGAGCGCCCCTTCGGGCGTGTCCGTGTAATGAAATGTCAGCTCTTTGGCCGGAAGCGTCCTTGCAGCGGCCTGCGCGGACGCCAGCGGCGCGGCCTTGGCGGCCCCCGGGCGCGCAGCACTGCCGGCTCCCTTCGCAGCCGCCACCGACGCCGCGGCACGCGCCGCCACCGCGGTTGCCGAGCTCGCGGCGTCCCTGCTCCCTGCGCCACTCGGCGCCGAGCACGCATCGCAGCCGACGAGCCACGCCGAAGCCAGTACCCAAAGCGCGAGGCGACCCATGCTCAGAACGCGTCTTTTTCTGCGCGGATAGCGCCCAGCACCGCGTGCGCGGGAGCACCCGCTGGCACCTTCCCAGCCACGTGCGCCCGCACGCCCGCTGCGTCGCAGCGCATGAAGGGATTCGTCAAGCGTTCTTCACCGATACTCGACGGCGTCGAGTGCTGTCCATCTGCGAGCAACTTCGCCACACGCTCCGTCTTGGCGCGCACGTCTGCATTTTCCGGTTCCACGTGCGCCGCGAACTTCAGGTTGCTCAAAGTGTATTCGTGACCGAAGTACACCCGGGTTGCGTCCGGCAGCGCGGACAGATGCACGTTCAAAGACGTGTGCATCATCTTTGGCGTGCCCTCGAAGAGCCGCCCACAGCCCCCCGCGAATAGCGTGTCCCCGGTGAACACCGCGTCCTCGACGACGTACGCGACCGCACCCGTCGTGTGCCCGGGGATGTGCAGCGTGCGGAACGTCATGCCGAGCAACTCGAATTCCTGCCCGTGTTCCAACTGCTCGGTCTGTCCAAAAATACGCCCCGCATCCGTCACGTGCCCAAAGACGCGCAGCGTGGGCGTGTCCTTCAGCAACGCCTCGTTGCCCCCCACATGATCCCAATGGTGGTGCGTGTTCAGGATGGCCCCCAGGCTCAGCCCGTGGTCGGCCAAGGCCCGCCGCACCGGCTCAGCCTCACTGGGGTCCACCACCGCCGCCATCTTTTGACCCTCGGGCCAAATCAGGTACGCAAAATTGTCGTTCAAACACGGTACCGGCACGACCTTCATCACCGCGCCAGGGTAGATCGAGCGCCCCCGCTCTGCTACACCCCATCCCCCCAAGCGCCACTAGCTCAGCTGGATAGAGCGTCGGCCTCCGGAGCCGAAGGTCGGTGGTTCGAATCCACCGTGGCGCGCCCTGCTAACCGCGCGAGACGACTCGGAAGTTTCATAGGGCGCATCGTCGTCCACTGAGTCACTTGCGACGGTCTGCAGCACGCTTGCAGCAAGGTCGTCGTTCACCGCTTGTTTTGCGGGCTGCGAAACTGGCTCCGCAGGCGCCGGCAGGTTGAGGAATCGCTCGACGGTGCCCGGAGTGAGGTCCTCGATGGGCACGCCCGCCAACGAAGATTTGCGCCGCTGCCCCCTGCCCGAGAGTAGTCTTGACCGTCTCGTGCCGCTGCCCCCTGCCCGAGAGTAGCCTTGACCGTCTCGTGCGGGACAGCGTCGGTACCGACGTGGCACCTGAGAGATTTTTAGCAACGCTCGGTCGCTGGGGTCGATCGGGTGGGGTGACTCCTCCTCGCCGAGTGGTGGGGGGCCAGACCCTCATGATCTCGCGGCGCTGCGCGCACCGTCGGTTCTTGCTGCGTCCGAGCAAAGAAGTGGATCAGGCGTTTCTGTACTGTTTCGCTGTGGCTGCACGCCGGTACGAGATCGACGTGCACTGGCTGATGGTCATGAACAATCACTACCACGCGGGGATCCACGACCCGCACGGGCGCTATCCGGAGTTCATTCGCTACCTGCACAGCCTGGTCGCCCGGTGTCTCAACTGTCATTACGGTCGCTGGGAGAACTTCTGGTCCACTGAGCAAACGGGAGCTCTGCATCTCGCCGACGCGAAGGCGGTGTTTGAAAAGCAGATCTATTCGCTGTGCAATGCGGTGAAGGATCACCTGGTTGACCGCGCGCATGTCTGGCCTGGTTTCTGCTCGTACAGCTACCAGCTGGCAGACAAACCAGTCGTCGTGCGGCGCCCGCACTGGTTCTTCAGCGAACTCGGTGACATGCCCGACGAAGCGGAATTGCGTTTCCTCCAGCCTCGAGAGTTTGCGCACCTTTCGAAACAAGAGTGGCTCGAGAATCTCAGGAGCGCCGTCGAAGCGGAAGAGAGCAAGGCTGCGCAAGCTCGAAAGATCGACGGTCTTTCCATAGTGGGATGCAAAGCACTTCGGCGACAGTCGCCGTTTTCCCATCCGAAGACC